>JBOGMX010000024.1:0-48361 GCA_050746725.1 Candidatus Acidiferrales bacterium
GTGCGATCGATCCGCTCGACGAACTTCCCGAGGTGGGCGTAAATACCGCATTGAAGTTCAACGTGGCACCTGCTGCGATAGTGCTCGACGTGGACAGCCCCGAGACACTAAAACCCGATCCGCTGACACCTACCTGCGAGAAAGACAGAGTCGCGTTCCCGTTGTTCTTCAACGTGATCACATTCGAGTTGCTCTTTCCCACCACCACGCTGCCGAAAGCTACGCTGGTGGGGCTGACGGAACCAAGACCTTCCAACCCGGTCCCGCTCAGCGCAATGGTTGCCGGAGATCCGGGAGCGTTGCTGGAGATTGAGATGCTTCCTGCCGCGCTGCCCTCCGACGTCGGGGCGTAAGTGACGGAGAAAGTTGTATTCGCGCCTGCGTTGATCGAAGTCGGCGCCAGCGTCATGGTGTAGCCGGAACCGGTAATCGTTGCGGCCGTGATGTTCAGCGTGGCGTTTCCGCTGTTGGTTAGCGTGACGGTTTTTGACGCGTTGCTTCCCACGTTGACGTTACTGAATGCCACGGGAGACGGACTGACCGTGAGTTGCGATTGCGTGGCGGTGCCCGAGCCGCTCAGATTGATCTTCAGCGGCGAGCCCGGCGCATTGCTGGTCACCGAGATGGTTCCGGTGGCACTGCCCGCGGAGGCTGGTGAAAACTCAACGGTGAACGAAGTGGCGCCGTTCGGATTCACGGTCCCGGTCGTGAAGCCGCTCGTCGAGAATCCAGTGCCCGACTCGCTGGCCGCCGAAACCGAAACCGGCGCGGTGCCTGTGTTGGTAAGCGTTACGGAGACCGACCCGCTGCTGCCAACCAGCACACTGCCGAAATTGATGCTCGAAGGATTTGCCGAAAGCGCTCCCTGAGTGCCGGTTCCGCTCAGCGGGATCGAAAGGGTTGGATTCGTTGCGCTCGTCGAGATCGTGATGGAACCAGAGGCGTTGCCCGCGTTTGTGGGGGCGAAGCTAGCCGTGAAAGAAGCCTGCGCGCCGGCGGCGATCGTTTGTCCCACAGCGAGTCCGGTGGTACTGAATCCGGCTCCCGAGGTGCTGACCTGGTTGATAGTCACTGCCCCAGTTCCCGAGTTTTTGAGGGTGATCGTTTGCTGGCCGCTGCTTCCCACCACCACATCGCTGAAGTTGAAGCTGCCCGGATTGGCTGAAAGAGTTCCATTCGCCGCTAGAGCGCTGCCACTCAAAGGCAACGTCTGCGGAGTTCCCGGCGCGTTGTCGGCGAAAACCACGCCGCCGGTGGTGCCCGTCGTGGACGCGGGTGTGAACTGGACGCTGAAGGCGACGTTCTGTCCGGCCGTGAGGGTTTTCGGCAGCGCAAGCCCGCTGACTACGAATCCGTTTCCCGAGACGGTGGCGGCGGTCAACACCAAGTTGGCATTGCCGCTATTCGTCAACGTCACATTCTGAGAGCTCGACTGGCCTACCGTGACATTGCTGAAATTCAAGGCCGAAGGATTGAGGGTTAGGGCAGGTTGCATGCCCGTTCCGCTCAGCGAGACCGCCATAGGCGAATTACTAGCATCGCTAACGATGGTGAACGTGCCAGCGGCTGCCCCGGCCGATTGCGGTGCAAACTCAACTTGAACGGTGGCGCTCTGGCCCGCCGAAATTGCCGAAGATGGGTTGCCTCCCACCACGCTGAACGCCGCGCCAGAAATCGTCGCTTGCGAGATGTCCGCGGTCGCCGAGCCCGTATTGGTCACGGTAAGGCTCAGCGAATTGGAGCTTCCCACGGCGACACTTCCGAAGCTGAGGCTACTTACGCTCGCCGATAGCGTCCCCGCGCCGGTGTGCCCGGTCGTGCTGCTGGCAGCGTTGGTGGTGTAACCAGCGCAGCTCGAAAGTCCGACGGTGACCGCCAGCGCCGCGATCATCACAGCCGACGCGAAGAAATCGCGGTGCGCGGAGATCCTGGCGCGAGTCCTTGAATTCGGTACGGCAATTTCTGCTTTGAGATTCTGTGCGTGCGTTTTCATGGCGCGCACATTCTAGGGATTGGCTGTGAATCAACTCTACTGGTCGGAGGTCTAAAGAAAGTACAGGTGCTTTCGCCTGTACGAGGGGTCTACTGAAGACCTGACCTAGAAACGCGTGCAAACTGCATTCGCACGGCTTGATCGCGTCCTCAAATGTTCGCAGCGTAACGATTTGCGGCCGATCGACGCATTTTGCCGCCACTTTTCGACCCTGTACTAGAAGTACAGGGTGTACCTGAACCCATGTTAAACTTGAGGTCAAAACCGAGCGCACACCACTGACTGGATGATGAACGATGCTAATTTGCAAGTGAGCCGCGAGCCTGCCCAGGCGTCTTGGTCCAATCGGGTCTTGTTGCTTTCGCTCGCTGGAATCTTCTTTCTTACGCTGTACCCATTCCGGTTCATGCCTCAGGAATCAGCCCGTTTTCTATTCCCTTTTTCGTTGAACGGCTGGGGCAAGGGCATCAATCTGCTGGATATTTTTCTAAATATTTTGCTTTTTGTTCCTTTCGGCTTCGGGCTAGCCGAAAAGCTGCGCGAACGCGGACGATCGAAACTGTCCACGTTTGTGGTCGTGTACGCTGCCGGCGCGTTGCTCTCTTACTCAGTGGAATTCATGCAGATTTACATCCCGCTGAGAGATTCTGGCTGGGGTGACGTGATCACCAATTCGTCCGGCGCAGCGATTGGCTGTTTGTTTTGTGAGTGGGCCGGCGCGGGGATCATCGACTGGTTCAGCGCTCGTGAACGCTATCTGGACGCCTCGCTGAATTTCAGAGCGATCGGCCTGCTGGTGGGTATGTATGTAGGGCTTTGGTGCATGCTCGCCGGTCCGCTTCAGAGGCAGACAAAACTGACCCACTGGACCTCGGATTCATTCCTCGCGGTAGGAGATTCGGCTTCGCTCCGACCGCCTCCCGCCTGGAAGGGCCGCATTCAGGAGCTAGAAATCTGGAGCCATGCGGTGCCTGGCAAACTAGCCCGAAAGATCACCTCTGAGCTACCGGAAGACCGTCCCTCACCGCATTCCGTGGTTTCGTATCGCTTTTCGGGCGCGGGGCCGTTCCACGACTCCCGTCATTTTCTTCCCGACCTCGCTTGGGCGTCTCAGACTCCTTCTTCGGCGTTCGCTGATGGTGCGGTGTTCGACGGCAGATCGTGGTTGATTTCTGACGGTCCCGTACCCGCGCTGATAAGATCCGTGGAATCCACGGGCGAATTCGCGCTGCGCATCGTCTGCGAGCCAGCGGAATCGAACGTCTACGACGCGCGCATCCTATCGCTTGCATCCCCATCCGGAGCCGTCAATCTGGAGCTTCGCCAGGCCGGTTCCCAGCTTATCTTTTGGTTCCAGAATCCCTATTCCAGGCGCCGCGCGAGGATGTCGTGGATCGTGCCGCGGGTTTTCGCGCCGAACAAGATGAGAGATCTTTTGTTGTCCTTCAACGGGTATAAGCTTTCTCTCTTCGTCGATGGCCGCGAGTACGGATACCCGTACGAACTCGGCCCAGGAGTGGCCCTGGCCAAGTACATTCGCCGCATCAAGGCGGTCGAATTGAAGAGCTACAGCTATATGTTTTATGCCATCGTATTTTTTCCGGTGGGCTGTCTGCTAGGGTTCGCATGGCGTAAATCAAACGCGTCCTGGCGCGCCCGAATCGCTTTCCTGGTCTGCGGATTTTTCCTGCCCGCGATCGTTCTGGAATGGGTACTGGTTGACGCGGGTGGCCGCTCGATCTCGTTTCAGAATGTCTGGTTTTGCGCCCTTCTGGCATTTGCCGCAAGCCTGTGGATCAATGCCGACCGCGGCTTCAGTCACTCGTTGCGCGGACGGCAAGAGCCCGTTTCGGCGGGGCGATGATGGATCGGGCCAATGTGGTGATTATCGGTGGAGGCGTGGTGGGCTGCGCGATCGCATGCGCGCTATCGGCGCGGTGGAGCGACGTTTTTGTGCTCGAAGCCTTGCCGAAGGTGGGCATGGGCGCCAGTACCCGCAACAGCGGCGTAATTCACTCCGGCATCTACTATCCCCCCGGGTCTCTGAAAGCCAAGCACTGCGTCCGCGGTAATCAATTGACGTACGAGTTTTGCGCCGCGCACGGTGTTCCGCACCGTAATTGCGGCAAATTAGTGGTCGCGGCCTCGTCCGATGAAATAAGCGAACTCGCCGCGCTGCTACAAAACGGGCGCGCGAATGGCGTCGAGGGCCTGAAGCTGATCGATCGCGACGAAATCCGCGCCCGCGAGCCGCATGTGGCCGCCGCACACGCTCTGCTGGTGCCGTCCACCGGAATTCTTTCGAGCGAAGATCTGGTGAAAGCCTACGCGCGCGTGGCAATCGACCGCGGGGCGAATATCGTCACCAATGCCAAAGTGGATCGACTCGAGCCGCTGGCGGATGCCATCCACGTGCACAGCGCTGCTGGTGATATTGAAGCCCGATGCGTGGTGAATAGCGCGGGATTATTCGCCGACGAAGTGGCCGGCTTGCTCGGCTCAAAAATGGCCGAGCACCGAATCTACCCGGTGCGCGGAGAATACTGCGAACTCATCCGCGGGCGTCAGGACTGGGTCCGCGGCCTCGTCTATCCTGTCCCGCATCAACTTCGCACGACTCTGGGCGTGCACCTGGTCAAGACCATCTGGGGAAATGTGCTGCTGGGTCCGACGGCGCACTACATCGACGACAAAAACGACTACGAGCGCAACCGCGAGCCGGTGCAAGATTTCGCCGAAGCCGCCAAAGCGCTTCTGCCCGACCTGACGGTGAATGATCTGGTTCCGTCCTACACCGGGATTCGCGCCAAACTGGCTCCGCCGCCCGGCGCCACAGCGGCCGCAGCCTCCGCCAAAGCTATGACCGATTTCATTATCGAGCGCGATCCGGAATTTCCGCGCGTTGTGCAGCTTATCGGCATCGAATCCCCCGGGCTGACATCGTCTCCAGCCATCGCCGAGCACGTGGAGCAGCTAGTGGCCGAGATTCTCGTCTAGTTCCGGAGCGCAATTGAAACAGGGAAACAGAGTGCGGTCGTGCGAGCGCGGTTTTCCAGTGGAGTGCGCGTGAGTCCCCGAGGAAGAAATCTGCAGGGAATCTTGATTTAGTGCGCCGCGGCCTGCACTACCTCCGGTCCCACCGCTGCTCCCGGTTTCGGCATTCCCGCAAACAATATAGCAACGATCCCGACCGCCGCGAGCACTGCGTTCAATTCAAAGGCCGGCGTGTAGCTCTTGTACATGTCGAAAACCCAACCGCCAACAAAGCCCGCCGGGGACGCCAGCAGCGAAACTAGCAGGGTCATCATGCCGTACAGCTTCGGAAAGGCTGCCGGACCGTAATAGTGTGCCAACATTGTTCCCACGCAGGTGAATGCCCAGCCGTACGCGGCGCCATTCAGCAGCGCGGCAAGATATGCCATCCACAAGCCATTTCCGCCAGGCATCGCGGCGATGGCCAGGTAGGATCCGACGAAATACACCGCCAAGCCGAGCACAAATGCGACCCGCGCGTTCATGTAGTCCATTAGCAACCCGCCGAGCCAGCGGCCCACCAGCGTGCCGACAGTTAAGAAGCCCAGTGCCCAATCCGCGTCGGATCCGCTGAACCCTACGCCCGTCAGGCGCCTCGCCCAGTGCGCCACAAACAGAAAAAACGGGAAGGTGGAGACGATTCCCGCAAGCGCGATCAACCAGTAAGCGGCGGTTCGGTACGCCTGCGACGTCGTCCAAGGATATTTCGTTGCCAGCGCGTCCGTGCGAGACGCTTGCGCCTGTTGCTCCGGCGGTATGCCATCCACGAACTGCCCCATTGATTCGGGGCTTTCCTTTACACCGAAGAACGCCAGAATGCCCGCCAGCACCACCGCGCCCGCCACGATGAACCATCCCAGCCGCCAGTTGTTGCCGTGCGATCGAATCACGCTGCCTAGCAGCGGGGCCGCCAGCAGCCCCGCGATTCCCGAAGCCGAAACCGCGATCCCGTTCGCTCGTCCACGATATTTTCGGAACCATCGCGCTACAGCGGTGAAAGCCGGAACCAGCGTGGCAAAAATGATGCCCGTGCCAATCACCACGCCGAAGGCAATCAGATACCCCAGGGAAGTCTTGGCGAACAGCGCCATGTACAAAGCGCCCAGGCAGACGATTGCGGAGCCCAGCACGAAAGTCGCGCGCAACCCAATCTTCACTATAAAGATCGCGGCTGGAATCGCCGCCAGGCCCACGAAAATATTCAGCAATGTGAACCCGAATCCTCGCACGGCTGCGCTCATGTGGATGTCGCGGGTCATGAAATCGTTGATGATCACGCTGCCGCCGTAATACGGGATGCCCATATTGACGAAATCCAGGCAGAACAGCACGGCCAGCAAGTTCCAGCCATAAAACTTCATTTTTTTTGGCACGTTGGATTCCTCCCGGTATTTCTTCGCCTAGCGCGGGTCAGATCGGATAACGCGCGAGAGAGATGCGCACCTTTTTGCGTCTCGGTTCTTCTGCGCGAATCCGCCGCCCGATTGCTGGTCCGATGCCGCTCGCTGTGCGGCACGGCCATACCCATCGTTAGCGCCCCTGCATTCTAGATTGATCTTCCTTCTTTGCAAGTTGATTGTAAAATGTGCCCCGGAGTTGCCCTTCGCATCGTTTGCCAAGATCGTGCCGCTATTGGCGCGTGATTTCGGGTGGAGGGGTGCCCCGGATTTCCTCTGGCAGCGATAGGCACATCGACCATGAATCTGCGCACGCAAGTCGGAATCGTCGGAGCCGGCCCGGCCGGGCTGGTTCTGTCGCACCTGCTTCATCTTCACGGAATCGAATCGATCGTAATCGAAGCGCGAAGCCGCCAATACGTGGAAGACCGTGTGCGAGCCGGCGTGCTCGAACAAGGCACTGTAGATCTACTCATCGAGACCGGCGTCGGCGAACGCCTTAAGTGCGAAGGCTTGACGCACCACGGAATCGAACTGCGCTTTGGCGGTCGCGATCACCGCATCAATTTCAAGGACCTCGCCGGGGGCCGTGGCGTCACCATCTACGGGCAAAGCCACGTTACTGCCGATCTGGCGGACGCGCGGCTCGCCGCCGGAGGCCACATCTTTTACGAAGCAGATGGCGTCTCCATCCACAATTTCAGCGATGCCGGACTTGGGCCGCATCCCAGCGCGTTGCCGAAGATTCGCTTTCGCGCCGGAGGGGAATCGCACGAAGTCTTTTGCGACTTCATCGCTGGTTGCGACGGATTCCACGGCGTCTGCCGCCCGTCGATACCCGAAAGCGCGCTCACGATCTACGATCGCGTGTATCCCTTCGGCTGGCTCGGCATTCTGGCCGAAGCGCCACCATCGAACGACGAGCTGATCTATACGTACCACGAGCGCGGTTTCGCGCTGCTCAGCATGCGGTCGCCCACGCTGAGCCGACTCTATATCCAATGCTCTCCGGAAGAGGACATCAACGAGTGGTCCGACGACCGCATTTGGCAAGAGCTGCACAAGCGCCTGGCCACATCCGATGGCAAATGGAAATTAACGGAAGGTCCCGTACTGCAAAAGGGCGTCACAGGCATGCGCAGCTTCGTCACCGAGCCGATGCAATATGGCCGCTTGTTTCTTGCCGGAGATGCCGCGCACATCGTGCCGCCGACCGGCGCGAAAGGTCTCAACCTCGCCGTAACGGACGTGCAAGTGCTCGCCCGCGCGCTCGCGGAATTTTACACATCCGGAAAGCGCGATCTGCTCGACAAATATTCTGCCATCTGCCTGCGGCGCGTCTGGAAAGTGCAGCGCTTCTCGTGGTGGATGACCTCCATGCTCCACCGCTTCGACAGCGAGAGCGCCTTCGATCGCCGCCGCCAATTCGCCGAGCTCGATTACGTCACCAGCTCTCGCGCCGCCTCGCAGTGCCTGGCTGAGAATTACGTCGGCTTGCCGATGGAGTGGACTGCCGACTGACAGGAGTGCGGATTGATGCGGACTATCCGCTGCGGGTGCCCAGCCTATTTAAACAGCCTACCAGAGGCTTTATATTCGGGGTCTAGCGTTGGGGTCATCTGAGTCGTGCAGTTCTTGTGGTTCCTGCAACGCCAGATTGTGATCGAGCACGATGCTTTTCAGAAGCAAGGCCCTCGCCGCTTCGAGCGGCGCTTGTGCACTGATCTTTTCGCGGATCTCGACGGGAAGGGACACCAGCAGACTGGCTAACGACCAAACGCAATTCTCTAGTGCAACCATCCGCGCTACAACCTGTGGCGCGGAAGCCTGGGCGCGCACCACTGCGTCAAGCTCGACCTCGCCTGGCACCTGTTCCTGCACAACTTCGATTGCGGCCGTTTCCCTGTCAGCTCGGAGAGGAGTTGGCGTCGGAAACGAAGAACCGAGTTTCGGCCCGCCCATTCTTAAATCCTTGTGACCGCATCTAACTCTTGCCCCGCTATTGTAGCTCTGATCGGTACTTGCGACGATCAAGTGAGCATTGCTGGGATGCCTCGACGAGGCACTCCATTTACTGAGTGACTGTTTTCGCTTCGTCTCCCACTTTGAATCCGGAGCCCGACACGGGGATCGCCACAGTTGAAAGATCGTCCACGTTCGTCACTCGCACTACCCCGACAGGTGTCGTCATTCGGCGAATCACTTTACCTGTCACCGGATCCTTGATCACCATCGTCACTCGCTCGATCGATAGTTGATCGCCAACCTTCACGCCGGCTTTTTTCCCGACGTCTAGCACCACCTGCCCGTTGACCACCGCAGCCACGAGGCCCTCAACCGAGATCGTCCGAATTTGCACCTTGGGCGCATCCTGAATCAGTCCCTGGCTCAGCTGTTCCACGGCACTCTTCACCGCTCCGCCGATGATCGTCTGCTGGAAGTCACTCGAGCCGAAATTCACGGCGCCGCCTCCCCAGCCGTGCCAGTTGCCGCCTCCGCCGAGCATGCCCGTGCTGGATCGCGACGATTCTCCATGTCCTTCGGCCACGGCCATGATCTCTGCCGTGTCCACGTTCACGACGCGGGCGTCCAGAGTAACGACCGCTTTCGACTTTTTGTGCGAGAATCCGCCGATGCCAACGCCGTGCCAATTTCCGCCTCCACCTCCGATATTCATGTTCTTGTTCTCGTTGCCGAATTGGGTCACCGAGCCGACGATAATGACATCCACGCCCAGCAATTTCCCCAGCTGTGCTGCCGACGCCGGATTGGCGCGATCGCTGTTTGAAAAATTCTGCTCCGCCAGAATCTTGTCCATCTGCTGCCGCTCAATGACGGAATATGTGCCGTCCTGCACCAGATATTTGACCAGCAGATCGCTGATGCCCTTTCCCACGTCAACGTTCGTTCCAAAGATCGCGGAAGAATTCGTCTGCACGGTGGCGTAGTCGAAATCGAACACCGCCACGCGCTTCTTGCGTCCTTGTGGTTGCGCCGGCGCCGCGGCGGGCGCGGCCGCCGCGCCTTGTGGGTTCGCATCCTGCGCGTTTGTTTCGGTTGTTCCGGTGAAAATCCCGATTAAAAGACACACACACAGAAATATGAGGGCCCGCAAGCCTCTTTTCATCATCATTCTCTCCTCGGCGGCAGGGCGCCGCCCACTGCAAGACACACTCGCTGGTCGTGCATGGTACGCAATCCCCTTCGTCGATGTCAAGAATTCGCGCCGCGCCGTTCGGTCTGCCAGTTTCATAACTCGTACGTACGCGACCAATACACCTGGAACACGCGCCTCATCACAGCGAACACCGAGAGGCACCGGACGGTTTGGCCGGAGTGATGGATACGTAGCCACAGCCAGAAAGGTTTGCGAGTCATTCAAACGGGCGCGTCAATATTACGTTGCGAGTTATCAGCGGTAGGTACTCGCAGACCAAATGAAGTAACCAATCCTCGCTATGGAAGGCGCAACACAAGCCGGCAGAGAAACCGCGCGAAGCGCCACGCGGGAGGAGATTCCGATTCTCCTCCACGATGCGCGCGGAGAGGTCATTCTAGGTCTGTTGGACAATCCTCTCTTCGACGAGAGCCACCTTTGTCTCTTGCTCGGGCGTAAGGACCTTCCAACGGTGTTGCTTGATGAGATTGCGACTCACAATCAGTGGATGGCCAGCTATCGTGTGCGTCGCGGCCTTGCTGGGCATCCGCACGTGCCGCTGGCTCTCGGCCTTCGCCTTGTTCGTGAACTCTTCGTCGTTGATCTTGTGCAACTAGCTCTGCTTCCTTCGGGAGCGCCGCCCGTTAAGCACCTGGCGGAAGAGTTGATCCTCGCGCGCCTCCCGCAATTGCCGGCGGCGCAGAAGATGATTCTCGCCCGGCGTGGCACGGTGCGAATCACTGGTGCTCTTCTGGCCGACGGGCAACCGGAGATTGTCGCAGTCGTTCTGGAAAGTCCATTCCTTAACGAAGGCCAGGTCCTCAGGGTGTTGGCCAGGATCAATGTGCCTCCTCGCGTTGTGGCCGCCATCGCGGAAAGTGGCCGCTGGTCGCAGCATTACAGCGTGCGACTGGCTCTCATTCGCAATCCACAGACACCTCTCGCACGCTCTATCTCCTTCTTGCCAAATGTTTCGTTGGCCGACTTGCGAATATTGGCCGAATCTACGGCTGTCCCGGCCAGTCTCCGCCCGCACATCAAGAAGGAACTCGCCAATCACACGTCTCGTGGCGCTAGTCCAGCACAAAGAAACTCACGTCCGCGAAATTGAGAAATCCCTCTACTATTGGACGAAATGAGTCGCGAAAGTTGCACGGCATATTCCGCCGGTGGTGTTACTGCGGCGCACCGGGTTGGATGCCTGAAACCTTCGAGGTAGTTTGCTTACTTTCAACAGTGTGCTAGCGTGAATGCGGCATGATTGTAGTGACGGCGAAGTTGGGTGTTGTGGACAACGCACGCGTGCTAAAAGCCCCGCTGCTGCCGCCCGGAGCCGTCTAAAGTGCCGCATCCGACCGTCACCGTGCTGGTTGACACTTACAACCACGAACGCTTCATCGAGGAAGCGCTCGTCAGCGTCGTCGAGCAGGATTTTCCGGCTTCGGATATGGAAATCCTTGTGGTGGACGACGGCTCGACCGATCGCACGCCCGAAATCGTCCGAAAATTCGCGCCGCGCGTGCGATTGCTTAGTAAGACGAATGGGGGCCAAGCCTCTGCCTTCAATTTCGGTATTCCCGAAGCGCGTGGAGAGATCGTTGCTTTCTTGGATGGCGACGATTGGTGGGTGCGCAATAAAGTCACCTGCGTGGCCCAAGCGATGGCCGCCGACCCAACCGTCGGAATCGTCGGCCACGGGATCGTTGAGGTCGACGGCGACTCGAAACATCTTCGAACGCTGATCCCACCTGAAATGGGAACGTTCACTCTGAGGAACGACGACGGCGCGCAAACCTTCCGCAACTATATGGCGTTTCTCGGAACAAGTCGCGTGACCATCCGCAAGAGCATTCTCCTGCAGATCCTCCCGATTCCCGATCCATTGATTGTGGAAGCGGACGAATTCATGTCCGCCGCAGTAGTGGCAGCGGGCAGCGCGGTACTTCTTCCCGAACCACTCACATTTTACCGACTGCACGACGGCAATCTCTTTCAGTTTCGCTCTGCCGACCCGGTGCGGCTTCGCCGCAAACAAACAGTGCTCGCCTCCTTGGCAGATGAGTTGTCCCAGCGCCTTGATCGAATGGGCGTATCTCCCTCGGCAAAATCGATCGTCGTTGAGCCGATTCGCATTTCGGCGCTTCGTTTGCGGCTTTCGCTCGATGGCGGATCGAGAAGGGACACATATCGAGTGGAAAAGGCCGATTTCCAACACGCATATCAGCGTGTGGCGCCAGGCTACCGTGCTTGGAAGCAGTTGTCGTTGTTGCTAACGCTGCTCCTGCCGCCGCGCCGTTATTATGGGCTGCGCCAACTGTATTCCGCTCTCGGTCTGCGACGCTTTCGATCGTGGCTTGGTGAGCCGCAACCCAGGACGCAGATCAAGGAATTGCAACTTCATCCTGGGGCTACGCATGCGGAGAAATAGTTCGAGCGCTCCGACTGGTCCACGCCCTAGCATCTGTTCGAGTGCGCTGAGACGCCTCCCGGGATTCCGAGGAAAAGCTCGCCTCGTAAATACGTTCGGCCGCTTCTCGATGATCGCGGGGCAACGCTGGACGAGGTGCTGCCTAGGAAATGCCGCGACGATTCGACTCGATTTGTACGATCGAATCGAGCGGCAAATGTGGGGTGGCTGTTACGAGCCGCACGTCCAGTGGGCGCTCAAGCAGATGCTTGAGCCTGGGGACGTATTCCTCGATGTGGGCGCCCATATCGGCTACCACGCAGTGCTGGCTTCGGCGCTGGTGGGGGATCACGGCAAGGTGATCGCGTTTGAGGCGGATCCCACGAACTTTTTAAGATTGCGGGAGAATCTCCAGCCGTACTCCTCGGCCTCCGCGATCAATAAAGCTGTTTGGGAGGTCAGCGGTAATATCGGCTTCGAACGTTCATCGCGACCTGCGGAATCCGGATGGGGAACGCTAACGGAGGTACGCGATCTGGGGATGGGAGATCATCTGGTATTGGAGGCGATCTCTCTTGACGATTGGTTTTCGAAGTCTCTGCTGAGGGTTTCCGTCGTGAAAGTGGATGCCGAGGGATCGGAGGTTGGAATCCTGCGCGGAGCAAAAGCGTTCTTGCGCGAGATTCGTCCGATCGTAATTATTGAAGCCAACGACGCACTCCTGCGTCAGGCGCAGACTTCGGCTCTGAACCTTGCAGAAATCCTCTGCAGAGGCGAGTTCGAGATTTTCGAATTCAACGGCAAGCGCTTGGAGAAGCTCGGAGCGCGTCAAGCTCCGAGGCGAAACGAGCTATTGGCACTACCAACGGAACGCGCGCAACTAGAGATCGAAAAGCTCCAGGCATCGATGAATTTTGCCGCCGTGCGAGAGATCGAGAACGTCCGTTAAATGAAAGGGGATATATCGCGGATTGCACGGTCGATGCGACGAGATTGGGATGATCGCGCCCGCAAAGACGCGTTTTTCTACATTGCTTCCTGGAAAGAGCATTGGGACGAAGATCTCTTCTTTAGATCCGGCGAGGAGGATTATCTCCGATTGGCGGACGCGGTCTTTCAGCGACTGAATTTCGAACCCGCTGGCAAATCGATGTTGGAACTGGGGTGTGGCGCCGGCCGGATGACCCGAAGCTTCGCTCAGCGTTTCGAGCGCGTGGTTGCTTGTGACGTGTCTCCTGAGATGCTCGAACGCGCCCGCACGCTCAATGCGGGACTTCCCGGAGTGACGTGGTTTCTCGCGAACGGCGAAGATCTCTCGGAGATTGCTTCCGGATCCGCCGATTTCGTCTTCAGCTATCTAGTTTTGCAACATCTTCCGGCGGAACGTCTTGTCCACGATTACATTGCCGAAATGATGCGCGTGCTTACCGCCGGCGGCTTGTGCCTTTTCCAGTTTAATAGCTCAAATCGTTACAATATGAATTGGAAAGGACGACTGGCGTGGGGATTTGTGGATATGCTTTGGACCTTGCGGCTTCACGGCGCCAGCAAATCGCTAGCGAGCGGTCTTGGTCTCGATCCGCAAATGGGAGGAAAAAGCTGGCATGGCGCGTCGATTCCCGCCGATCGGATTTACGCGACGGTCCGACACAACAGCGGAGTGGTTTTGGAAAAGACGGGAGAACACACGCCCATGGCGTGGTGCTGCGCCAAAAAGTTAGCGGGCGGCGAGGAAAAAATCACAACGTGATCTCCATTGGGATCAATTTCTCGCAGATGCACGACTCGTCGGCGTGTATCGCGCGCGATGGCGAGGTGCTGTTCGCCGTCGCCGAGGAGCGGCTGAGCCGCGTGAAGCATGACGCGCGTTTTCCGGCTCTGGCGATTCGCGCGTGCCTCGATTTCGCAGGTGTTCGCGCCGACGAAGTGGATTTCATCTGCCAGGGATGGCCGCGCGCGCGCGCTGCGTACCTGCACGATCTGAGTTGCTTCGCGACTGGCAAGCAGCCGGCGGATTCGCGGGCGCTGCTGAATTCCACGCGCTATTTCGTGAGCATGTGGCATCAGCGAAGCGGAGAGAATCGCTTCCGCCAAATCTTCGGCAACTCCCTGCGGCCCCGGTTCCGATTGACTGACCATCATCTGGCTCATGCGGTCAGCGCGTATGCTTTTTCCGGATTCGACGACGCCGCGATTTTGGTGATCGACGGGCGCGGCGCGTGGGAGGCGACGTCCATTTGGCACGGACGCGATGGGCGTCTCGCTCACGTGCAGACGATCCCGTGGCCTAATTCGCTCGGGTTGTTCTACGCGCAATTCACACAGTATCTTGGCTTCGAACCGTACAGCGACGAATGGAAAGTCATGGGCCTGGCTCCATACGGCAAACCCGGAGTCGATCTGAGCGAGTTCATTTCGCCCGACGGCGATCCCTACCGCGTGGCGACTCGGCTCCTGATCGGAAAAGATTCTGCGCCAACGGCGGCGATCGAAGCGCGCCTCGGGCCCAAACGCGCTCCCGAATCCGAAATCGGCGACCGATACAAAGACGTCGCGTTCGCGGTGCAGGACGCTTGCGAGGGGGCGATGCTGAAACTAGCCGAAAGCGCAGTCGCCAAAACGGGATGCCGATACCTTTGCCTGGCCGGCGGCGTGGCGCTCAATTCGAAAGCGAACGGCAAGATTCTTAGGTCCGGACTGGTCGACAAGCTCTTCGTCCAGCCTGCCGCGGGAGACGACGGAGTGTGCCTCGGCGCGGCTCTCGCTCCGCATCTCGACTCCGGCGCGAAACTGCCGTTACGGAAAATGCGACACGCGTATTTGGGCCCCGCTAGTTCGGACGCTGAAATCGAAAAAGCGCTCGAAACCTTTAAACTTCGATATACGCGCGTCGCCGATCCGTCAAAGGCCGCGGCGGAATTGCTTGCAAGCGGGAAAATCCTCGGCTGGTTTCAGGGACGCATGGAATTCGGACCGCGCGCTCTGGGAAACCGATCGATCCTGGCCGACCCGCGCGATCCGGAAATGACCGCCAAAGTGAACAACGCGGTCAAATTCCGCGAATGGTGGCGCCCGTTTGCGCCGTCGATGTTGGCGGAATCGGCGGCCGATTATATTGAATCAGCCACGGATTCGCCGTTCATGATTCTAACGGCGCAGGTGAAACCCGAAATGCGCGGCGTCATACCTGCAGTGACTCACGTGGACGGCAGCGCGCGCCCGCAGACCGTGGAGCGGGCCGCGAATCCGTTGTATTGGAAGCTGATCTGCGAATTCGGCGGGCTTACGGGAGTCCCCGTGGTGATGAATACGTCGTTTAATCTTCGCGGCGAGCCGATCGTTGGCACGCCGACCGACGCAATTCGCACTTTTTTCAGCTCCGGCATGGACGCGCTCGCGATCGGAAGCTTCTTGGTGGAGAAATAAAGCAGCCGCACCATGCGCCAGCAAGAGCTTTTCTTTTGTTGTCGAGGCCGTATGCGAGCTGATGGCGGAACTTACAAATGCCTACACTGCTAGTCGAGGGGAAGCGAATGTCCGTAGTTGCGTTGCTGGGTCGCCGGGATCTACCCACCGACGGAGTGGAAGACTACTGCACGTTTCTCGGGCGAGCGCTTTCCCAACGTGGCGTGGACCTCGTACAAGTGCGGGCGGCCTGGGATGGAACCGGACGGATCCGCACGCTGCGAGATCTACGCTACCGAAGCAACGACTGGTGCGGCCAATGGGTGTTGCTACAGTACACGGCCTTGGCTTGGTCCAAGCGAGGCTTTCCGACTTTTGTGGTTCAGGTGGCGAGAGTTCTTCGAAACGCTGGGGCTAAGCTCGTGGTTGTTTTTCATGAACCTACCCATCAGAAGGCCGCGCATCGCGTTCGACTCGCCCGCAGAATTTGCCAGGATTGGGCCATTCGTCAGTTATATCAAGCTGCCGCAGCAGCGATTTTCACCGTGCCCCTCAACTCGGTGAAATGGCTCCCCGAAGAACCAGACAAGGCCTCCTTTATCCCGATCGGCCCCAACATTCCAGTGCACCCGAAACTTCGGCAGCCTTCCGGAACCGAACAGGAGAAAGTCGTGGTTGTTTTTGGCATAGCTGGCCCCCCCTCCAGGGCCCATGAGGTTGACGAGATCGCCGCTGTGATGAAACGAGTCGCTCGCCAACTTGGCAGAGTGCGACTCGTTGTCATGGGACGGGGCGCACTGGACGCCCGAGACGATCTGACATCCCTTTTGAGGGACGTGCCTGTGCAGCTCGTGATTCACGGCATCGTGCCAGCGGAGGAGATTGCGCACGAGTTTGAGTTCGCGGACGCTCTATTATTTGTTCGAGGCGCCATTTCGCTTCAAAGAGGAACCGCCATCGCGGGAATCGCCTCGGGGCTTCCGACCGTTGGATATCAAGGCGAGGGCAGCACGGAACCGTTGAAGCACGCCGGGATCGAATGGGGCACCTTAGGCGACCGCAACTCTCTAGCAGAGGCGCTCGTTCGCGTGCTCACCGATCCGGCCCGTTGGACGGAGTTGCACAAGCGCAACCTACAAGCGCACCGGGACTGGTTCTCATGGTCGCGAATTAGCGAACGATATTGTGACCTCCTTGGGCAAGGCGTTCCGTGTGGGTCTGGCCGCATCCAAGAGAGCAGCTGCGCCTCCGACGAACGGCTCGAATCCCCCGAGGTGTGAATAGCCCCTTATGTCCGACTGGGCGAGGAGCGGCGATTTCGGGAGGCGTCATCCTTGAACCGAAGATTGCGAGTGCTCGTCGTGTGCACCCACCCTGCTCAGTATGCGACCCCTGTCTTTCGTCTTTTGGCCAAGGATCCGAGAGTTGAGTTCCAAGTCGCTTACTGCAGCCTGGATGGCGCGGAACCTTACCTCGATCCCGACTTCGGCGTCGAGGTAAAGTGGGACGTCGCTTTGCTCGACGGCTATTCCTGGATTGCGATGGAGAATCGTTCTCCGGTTCGAAAACCGGGGTCATTCTTCAGGCTGTTCAACCCGGACGTGTGGCGATTGATCCGAACCGGGAGATTCGATGCGGTGGTGCTGCATACAGGCTACGTATGTGCGACCTTCTGGATCGCTATGCTAGCAGCTAAGTTAAGCCGCGCCGGGGTCCTGTTTGGGACGGATGCGCACGATCTCTCCCCGCAAGATCAGAAGAGGTGGAAATTCTGGGTTAAGAAGCTGCTATGGCCAGCGCTTTTCCGCTGTGCTGACGTCGTGATCGTACCATCCAGCGGCGGAAGCACTCTGATGGCTGCTCTTGGAATCAGACAAGGCCGGGTCGTTGTCACGCCTTTTTCGGTGGACAACGATTGGTGGACTGAGCAGTCGAGGCGCGTGGACCGGGCTGCCGTGCGACATCGCTTCGGAATTCCAAATGATGCAATCGTGGTGTTGTACTCGGCAAAACTGCAACCCTGGAAGCGTCCGGCGGACTTGCTACGCGCGTTCGCGCGCGTTTCGTGCTCCAGTTCGTACCTGATATTTGCCGGCGAAGGGCCTTTGCGCGCAACGCTTGAATCAGAAGCCCGACAACTGGGGATTTCAACTCGCGTGCGTTTTCTTGGATTCGTTAATCAGTCCGTCTTGCCAGGGATCTACACCGCATCGGACGTTCTCGTCTTGCCTTCGGAGTATGAGCCGTTTGGCGTTGTCGTAAACGAGGCGATGTTGTGCGGGTGTTGCGCGGTGGTGAGCGACCGCGTAGGCGCACGGTTCGATCTGGTGAGCGATGGCGAAACCGGATTTGTCTTCCGTGCTGGGGATGTGGACAGTCTTGCAGGGATTTTGGAAAGAATTGCCTCTGGATCGGAAGATATGAAGCGGCTTAGGACCGCAGCCCACATTCGAATAAAGGATTGGTCTCCTTCGGCCAACGTGGAACGGCTGATCGAAGCGATCCAAATGTGCAAGTGAATTCGGCCACCGATGAGCACCTGTGCGATATCGGACGGAAATAGATGAAAATCCTCATCTATGGTGAATGGTTTCTCCCGTCGGTCGGAGGCGTGCAAAACGCCATGGACCTTTTGGCGCGAGGGTTCGTCGAATTTCGCGGCACGGGCCTGCCTGACGAAAGTTACCCAATCGAAGTCACCGTCGCAACGAACACGCCTCGTGGCGATATGGATGATTCGAAACTTTCCTATCGCGTGGTACGACAACCAGGGTTCCGTCAGCTAGTCCACCTGATTCGCGACGCGGACGTAGTCCATCTCGCCGGTCCATGTTTCTTGCCGATGTTGATCGGCTGGATGGCTCGCAAGCCGGTGGTCGTTGTACATCACGTATATCAGGCCATCTGCCCCAATGGTTTGTTATTCAAGCAGCCGTCACAGACGGTCTGCTCAGGGCATTTTATGAAGCGGCAGTACGCCGAATGCGTCCGATGCTGCTCTGAAACGATGGGAGTGGCTGGCGCGATTCGGTCATTGTTGCTTGCATTTCCGCGGCGGTGGCTTTGTAAGCGGGCAGCCGCAAACGTAATGGTCACCGACCATGTTGGCGGTCGCGTACAAATGCCACAGAGCCGGACAATCTATTTGGGCATCGATGAAATCGAGGCTTTTGCGGCGTCAAACGGCGCGAGACAATCGTCTGTTATCGAGTTCGGTTATATTGGCCGGCTGGTTGCGGAAAAAGGCTTGCCGCTTGCGCTGGAGGCGGCCAAGCATCTCGCGGACGGCGGAAAGCCGTTCCATCTGACGTTCATCGGCGACGGTCCCGAACGCGTGCGTCTGACGGCTCTCGTGGAAACACTCGGGCTCGACGGACGGGTTGAATTCACGGGCGATTTGCGGACCACAGCCCTCGAGCATGCCGCTGGCCGGATCGCGGTCCTCGTCATGCCTTCGATTTGGGAGGAGACCGCCGGCCTGGCGGCTATCGAACATATGATGCGAGGACGACCGGTGATCGCAGCTGACACCGGAGGGCTCGGCGAAATTATCGGTGACGCTGGCTTGAAGTTTACAATGGGAGACTCGCAACGCTTAGCCGCCGCAATGCAACGAGTGATTGACGATCCTTCGCTCGTTGCGTCCCTCGGATCGGCGGCGCGTGCGCGCGCAAGGAAATTCTTTCGTCGAGACACGATGATCGAGAGCCAGGTTGCCCTTTGCCGCGAGCTTTTGAACTCAAGATCGGAACGGCCGGCGCGGACCGAGCCTTTAGAGTAAAAATGTCGTGTCTACTCAAATGAATTCAGCGGCGCTCAAGAACGCGACTAGAACGCTCGTGCCAAGACCCATTCGAAACTGGCTTCGCTCGCCTTCGAAATCGGGGAAATATGTGATCGATTCGGTAATGTATTCATTTGGCGTCAGAAAGACGCTGCGCATCCCCGCTGAGGAATGGTCCGTCGTATGTCACCCCCACGCCTACCGGTGCGCCTACGAAAGCCAGATTTCTGACCCCGAACAACACGAAGAGTTTCGGGTGTTTCGGGCCTACTGCAACAAACAGATGGTACTGTTCGATATAGGCGCGCATTTTGGAGTGTTCAGCTTGGCAGCGGCGCGAATCGGGGGAAGAGCAGTGGCCGTCGACCCTTCGCCCATGGCCACTCGAATGATCGCGACGCAAGCCGAACTGAATGGATTTACCGAAAGGATCCACGTTCTTCGCGCCGCTGTCGGGAGCGTTGACGGATCGATTGAACTCCTAAGCTCTGGAACGTTCGCGTACGGATATTTCAGGGCCGCCAGGGGCAGGTTGAAGCGGGACCTTACCGAAGTGCGATCCGTGACTATC
The DNA here is from genome assembly GCA_050746725.1 of Candidatus Acidiferrales bacterium. Taxonomy (GTDB): domain Bacteria; phylum Acidobacteriota; class Terriglobia; order Acidiferrales; family UBA7541; genus Palsa-295. The sequence continues at coordinate 19,748 of JBOGMX010000024.1, forward strand.
GATTCCATGACACGCGAATTCGGTCCCCCGACTCATATCAAGATCGACGTGGAAGGTTATGAAGGCGAAGTTCTTCGCGGCGCGCGGGACACGCTGACTTTGTGTTCCCCGCTTCTTTTTCTGGAGTTGCACAACGACATCATTCGCGCCGAAGGTGGCAACCCGCATCTCGCGCTCGAGCAACTCACGAAAGCCGGCTACATTTTGTGCACTTTGGCAGGAGATCAGGTCCCGGCAAGCGCGCTGGCCGGTACGTCTCTCGTTCGGTTCATTGCCAGACGCGATTAGACGCGTAGCTGCCGTTCGCAACCGTTTCCCGCCCGCCTGGGATAGAATGGGCGAGCCCAGTTGCGCGCCGCCTTGGGCGGTCAACGCACCCAGGTTTCGGACCTTAGCCCATTGTTCACCACACGCACTTCCTTGATGAGGAACCAGGCTTTGATCGGCCTGGTAGTATTTGCCGCGGCTCTTTGGCTCGCCTGGGAAACCGGACAAAAGATTATCGCGGGAGACATTCGCACGCTCGAGTTTGCGGCTCTGGGCGTGAGCGCCTTCGCCGTTGCCATCGCCATCCTGCGTAATTGGCGCGTCGGATTCTACTGTTTTCTCATCTGGATGCTCGTCGAAGATCTCTTCAGAAAGTATATGGGTAATGGCACCCTGCTTTTTTTCGGCAAGGATATTTTGCTCGCTCTCGTGTACGTCGCGCTGTACCTCGAAATTCGGCGCGGCAAGGAGAAGTGGCTGCGCGCCCCGTTCTTATTGTTCCTCAGCCTTTTCTTCTGGCTTGCAGTCCTGGAAATCTTTAATCCGTATTCGCCGAGCGTTTTATACGGCCTCTTGGGACTGAAACTCTATTTTTATTACGTACCCCTGATCTACGTCGGCTATGCGCTGGTGCGTACCGATGATGATGTACGGAAGTTTCTTCGGATCAATGCGATTGCCGCCATCGTGATTGCAGGACTTGGAATAGCCCAAGCGATCCGCGGTAATAGCTTCCTCAATCCAGCGCAATTGGCGCCTTCGCTGCAAGAATTAGGAAATCTTGAAAAGGTCACGCCGCTTTCGGGCCAGTTGTTTTCGCTTCCAGATTCGGTGTTCGTAAGCGCCGGACGTTTTGCGATGTATTTGATCGTGGCGTTCGTTATCGCCATGGGTATGACGGGATATTTGCTTCTGCACACGAGGCGATACCGGTTGGCTGGATTTATCGCCATCGGAACGATTGGCGCCGCCACCCTCCTGTGCGGTTCCCGCACTGCGGTTTTGTACGTTCTTGCGTCCGCGTTTGCTTTGAGCGCAGGATTTCTTTGGGGCGCTCAGTGGAAACGGGCCCAGACGCACCGCTTGCTCAAAGCCATTCGCCGTACCGCCATCGTCGCTTCCCTTGGCCTCGCGACCGTCATCTTGATCTTTCCCGGAGCGGTGGGTTCGAGAGTGGCGTTCTATGCCGAGACACTTCTGCCCAGCAGTTCCGCCTACGCACTGACGGACCGCGCCTGGGATTACCCGGTCCAGAACTTGCTCGACGCTTTTGAGGAGCATTGGGTCGTGGGAAGCGGCACAGGAACGGCATCGCTGGGTACCCAATATGTGTCGAAATTCCTGGGACAAATCACTCCGACGATTGGAGTCGAGGAAGGTTTCGGGACGCTGATTGTTGAAATGGGGATCTTGGCGCCTTTGTTGTGGCTCCTGTGGAGCGGCGCTTTGCTGTACTTCTCGTGGAAAATCGTGCGGCGGCTGCGAGGTACCCGTTTCTTTCCGCTCGCGATTGCGATTTTCTGGTACGCCTTCCTCCTGACACTTCCAATGACTTACGGCGCCATGTCGGCTTATCAAGACTTTATCTGCAATATCTACATGTGGCTAATGATCGGAATTCTGTACCGGCTGCCGGAAATCGCCGCCAATCCGCTGCCGCCAGTTGCTGTTCCCTCCGATCGAGGGACCAGATCAGCCAGATTCGCTGGAGCGAGCCATGCCTCGTAAGACCGAAAATGCCGTCGCCATGCAGCGCCGCTACTACGAGGAAACAGCTTCTCGCTACGATACGATGCACGCGCGCGAATGCGATGATGATGCTTGGAATTTGACGCTGGTTTCCGCGCTGCTTCGCGCGATCGGCGCGCACTCAGTTTTGGACGTTGGGGCCGGAACCGGGCGTGGAATCCGGCGTTTAAGCGCCGACCTGCCAGGTATCCATGCTTGTGGTGTAGAGCCGGTAGGAGCTCTCATAGACCAGGCCATCGCAAAGAGCGAAAGCTTCTATCCCATGTACGTTCAGGGCTCAGGCGAGGCGCTGCCGTTCCGGGACGCGAGTTTCGACGCGGTGTGTTCGTTTGCGATATTACATCACGTTCCCAAACCTTCCCTCGTGGTCGGCGAGATGCTGCGAGTCGCACGGAAGGCGGTGCTGATAGTTGACAGCAACCGTTTCGGACAAGGGCGTTGGGCCGTGCGCGTGGCAAAACTTGGGCTCTATAAGACAGGTCTGTGGAGGTTAGTTAACTATGCCAAGACCCGCGGCAAGCAGTATTTGTTCACCGAAGGGGACGGCGTAGCGTACTCCTACAGTGCTTACGACTCTTTCGATCAGATCGCGGAATGGGCGGATCGTCTGATGGTCATTCCAGCCGAGCCCGGGAAAGCCCGCAGCTGGCTGCATCCATTGCTTACCACGGGCGGAGTGCTCGTCTGCGCCATAAAGGAAACCCGTACATGAGCTCCGCGGCGCGCAAACGCAGAGTTGCAGTCGTGTCACCGTTTCTCGATAAGAGGCACGGGACTGAACGAATGGTCGTCGAGTGGATCGCGCGGCTCTCGGCCGATTTTGAATTCCACATCTATAGCCAGCGCGTGCGCGATATAGACGTTTCGCAAATCGTGGTCCATCGCGTCCCGAAGCTTCCTGGGCCGCACCTCTTCAATTTCGTGTGGTGGTTTGTCGCGAATCACTTCCAGCGCTTTTGGGACCGCCGCGTTCGCGGATTGAGCTGCGATCTTGTATTCAGTCCGGGAGTGAATTGTCTCGACGCCGATGCCGTTTCCATTCACATCATTTTCGCGGAATTGCTCCGGCGAGTCGCGCCGGAATTGAAACTTCGAAAAAACCCCGCCCGGTCTTGGCCGCTACTGATCCATCGCCGAATCTATTACCGGCTGATCGGCGCATTGGAGAAGCGCGTTTTCACGAATCCCCGGACCCAACTGATTCTCACTTCGCCGCGAACCGCTGCCGAGCTCGCACGCTTCTATTCCCGGAGAGAACGACTTCCGATGGTTTGCGCGGGAGTCGACCATGCCGCATTCAATCCCGCTCGTCGCGCGGCGCTGCGCGCGGCCGCTCGTGCCGAACTCCACATTGCCGATAGCGAATTCGTCCTCCTGCTGATCGGGAACGACTGGCGTAAGAAAGGACTGGCTGTTCTTCTCAACGCGCTCGCGCAAACGCCTGATGTACCTCTGCGATTGCTCGTGGTGACCCACGAGGCCAGCATTGAGCAGGAGGTTTTCAGCGCGCTCCCGATCGATCGCCGAGTGCATTTTTTGCGGCCGCGCGCGGACGTCGAATTCTATTTCGCCGCGGCGGACATCTACACGGGACCTTCCCTTGAGGACACGTTCGCTCTGCCGGCATCGGAAGCGATGGCCTGCGGTTTGCCCGCGATCGTTTCGTCGCGTGCCGGTGTGTCGGAGTTCATTACCAACGGCGTGGACGGCTTGATTCTCGATGATCCCACCGATGCTGCGGCACTCGCGTCCATGATTCGCAGGCTTTATGAGGACGGCGACTTGCGCGATCGCTTGGGCGCGAAAGCGTCCGAAACGGCGCGGCAATTCAGCTGGGAACGGAACGCGCGCGAACTTGCGGCAATATTCGAGGAAATCATCCGCCGCAAATCAGATATGCAGGCGCAAACTCTTACGCAGGAATCATGAGTTCGAGCGCTGCCACCAGCGAACCGTCAGCACCAGATGCCCGCGTGCAATCGAGCCAAATCATTGGCCTGTTTCCTGACCTCCTCGGTGTCGGCGGCGTTCAGGAAGCTGGCCGCATGACGGCTGCAGCGCTTTCCGAGATCGTTCGCAAGCGTGAAGGTAAAGCCGACTTTCTGTCGCTGAACGGCGCACCGGGAACGCGCACGATCGACATAAATGGCCGCACCATCTCGCTGCGCGGTTTTGGCCGCGCTAAAGTTCGGTTTGTAATGGCTGGGATAGGCCGCGCAACTAAGCTCAGGAAGGATCGCGCTGGTTTTATCCTCGCCGCACATCCTTATCTCGCCGTGCCAGCCACCTTGATGCAACGATTCGCGCCGAATCTGAAAATTATAGTCGTGGCGCACGGGATCGAAGTGTGGACCGCCCTGTCGCCCTCGCGCCGGCGCGCGCTGCTCCACGCAAACCTCGTTCTCGCGCCGAGCCGCTTCACAGCTCAAAAGCTCACCGAAGCCCAAGGCGTTCCGCCGGAGAAAACTCGAGTGCTGCCGTGGCCTCTCGGCCCGCAATTCCTGCGAATGTCGGACGAACCTGTGGCTCTTCCTCTTCCGCCATCATTTCCAACCGGTAGAATTATTCTTACCGTCGCGCGTTGCGATGCGTCCGAGCGATACAAAGGCGCCGACGAACTGATTCGCGCTGTCGCTGAGCTTCGGCCAAGCATTCCCGATCTACATTTGGTCGCCGTAGGTGACGGAAATGATTTGCCGCGCCTCGTCCAGCTGGCGAACTCGCTCGGTCTGTCCGATCGCGTGCATTTCTTTTCGGGACTTTCTCGCGAACAAATCGCGGCCTGCTATTCGCGCGCGGATATTTTCGCATTGCCCAGCACAGGCGAAGGCTTCGGCCTCGTCTTTCTGGAAGCGATGGCCTTCGCAAAACCGGTTGTGGGCGCGGACTTTGGTGGCGCGACGGACGTCGTCCAGGATGGCGTCAACGGCCTGCTCGTTCCACCGCACGATGCGCACAAGCTAGCGGACGCGCTCTCCAAGCTGCTTCGTGACGATTCGCTTCGCGCGCAGCTGGGCCAGGCGGGAGCGGAAATCGCCCGCGGCAAGTATGCCTTTTCAGTCTTTCGCGAACGACTGGAACGAATTCTCGAAGAATGCGGCTTTCCGGAGGTTGTGCGTTAATCGAGCACGGATCGAGAGACCCCGAAATTGCGCATTTTGAAGGTCGTGCAGTTCTATTATCCGTTTCTAGAAAAGGGCGGCCCGGTGGTCAAAGTCCGCGCGCTGGCAGGAGCGCTTGCCAAGCGCGGGCACTCCGTCACGGTTTTGACCGCCGATTGGGGCCTCGATTCTCGAAACGGCCGTGACCTCAATGCCCAGCGCTGCGAGTGGGGCTGGCGCGCGGCGGAAAATGGCGTCCAGACCTTATATCTCTCCTCCATCGCACGCTATCGCGCTCTCACGCTGAATCCGCGTGTGATACGATTTTGCCGGTCTTCCCTGAAGGGGTTTGACGTGGTGCACTTCTACGGACTCTACGATCTGCTGGGCCCGGCGGTTAGCTTCCGGTGCCGGCGCACGTCGCTCCCATACGTAATCGAACCGATGGGCATGTACCGCCCCATCGATCGCGGCTTTCGGAGAAAATCTCTTTGGCACCGCAGCGTCGGTAACGCGTTCTGCGCGGGAGCCCGGAAATTCGTCGCTACCGCCGATCTAGAACGCCAGACGCTTGTCGAAGAGGGGATCCCGAGCGACAAAATTGTGGTCCGCCACAACGGCGTCGATTCCGAACTTGCCGTTGCAGCCCGAGCGGCACGTGGCCAATTTCGCCAGAAATGGTCGATCCCGGCTAATGAGCGGCTGATATTATTTCTCAGCCGCCTGATTCCGCGCAAAGGGGCTGACGTTCTAATCGACGCTTTCGCTCGCGCGTGTCCGAACTCCGGCCGCCTGCTAATCGCGGGTCCCGAGGGCGAGCCCGGCTATCGCGCCTACCTCGAGACGCACGCCAGACATTCAGGCGTAGGTGACCGCGTGATCTTCACCGGCCCGCTCTACGAGACTGACAAAGCCGCCGCGCTTGCCGATTCCGACCTTTTCGTCTTGCCCTCCCGCTATGAAAACTTCGCCAACGTCGCCGCGGAAGCAATGGTTTGCGGCGTGCCCGTCATCGTAAGCGATGCCTGCGGCATTTCGTCGCTCGTCGAGGGCAAAGCCGGGCTGGTAGTTCCCGCGCAGACCGACGCCGTTGCCGAGGCTCTCCGGAAATTAATCGATGACGCCGCTCTCTACGCCCGCTTCAAAGCTGGATGCCTCCAGGTAGCTGCAGAGCTCAGTTGGGATCATCTCGCAGCGCAAATGGAAACGTATTACGCGCAAGCGCTCGCAACTCGCGGGGCCTTGACCTGAATCATGTGCGGAATCTGCGGCGTCATCGGCATCGAATCGAAAGAAGCAAGCGAGCCGGTCGTGCGTCGCATGATGGCCGCCATGGTGCATCGCGGCCCCGATGACGAAGGTATTTTGGCCGCGCCGAGCGTTGCCGTTGGCATGCGCCGCTTGAGCATTCTCGATCTCCCAGGCGGCGGCCAGCCTGTCAGGAACGAATCCGGCACCCTCGCGGTCGTTTTCAACGGCGAGATTTACAATTTCCGCGAGCTGCGCTCCGAACTCCAATCCGCCGGCCACTGTTTCTCCACCCGTTCCGATACCGAAGTGATCGTTCATGCTTACGAGGCATGGGGCGCGCGCTGCGCCGAACGCCTGCGGGGCATGTTTGCCTTCGCGATTGTCGAAATGCCTAAGGGCCGCAACTGCGCTCCGGAGCGCGTGTTTCTGGCGCGCGATCCGCTCGGCATCAAGCCGCTCTATTACGCTTTCTCCGACGGCGCCCTGCTGTTCGCCTCGGAGCTGCGAGCGCTGCTCGCCAGCGAACGCATTCCCGCACGCATCTCGGCCGCGGAAATTCCCGGATATCTGCTGTTTGGCTCCGTGTGCGAGCCGGGCACACTCATCGAAGGCGTGGCCTCTCTTCCGCCCGGCCATTCCATCATGATTAACGCCACCGGCCCGGTTGCCGCTCCGCAGCCCGCGCCCTACTGGATTCTCGCACGCGAGGCTGCCGCGCAAATCGCCCATCGCGATCCAGGCGAGCAATTCGCGCATGCTTCCGAACGCGTCCGCGCATTGCTGGAAGAGGCCGTCGCGTCTCACCTTGTCGCCGATGTTCCGGTCGGCGTGTTCCTCAGCAGCGGAATCGACTCCACCGTCCTCGCCGCGCTCGCCAGCCGCGCACGCCGCGGCGTTCATACCTTCACCGTCTCTTTTCCCGACCGGGAATTCAGCGAAGCCGATATTGCGCGCCGCACCGCTCAGCGCCTCCATTCCGATCACAGCGAGCTGAAGCTTTCCGACAGCGAAATGATCGATCGGCTCGACGAGGCCATTGCCGCATTCGATCAGCCCAGCATGGACGGCATCAACACCTACTTCGTCTCTTGGGCTGCTCGGCAGGCTGGCTTGAAGGTCGCGCTTTCCGGGTTAGGTGGCGACGAGCTCTTCGGCGGCTACGCCTCGTTTCGAAACGCGGCAAAAGTCGAACGCGTTGCACAGTTCGCTCGTCTCGTTCCCGCGCCCCTTCGCAAACTCATGGCTGGCCAGCTTGGAACGTCGAATCACGCGCGTGGACCCTATGGCAAATTCGCAAAAGCGTCCGCCGCATGGATTGATCCCGCCGCTTTCCCGCACCCGTACTTTTTTACGCGCTTGCTCTTTCCGCCTCACGCCGCGTTCACCGGTGAGCGCGGACGAAGAGACGATACTCGCTCTCTGCCTTCCTGGCGCTGGCTCGCCGATTCGGCTAGGCAAGCTGCTTCGTATGATCGCTTCACGGCCGTTTCCTGGCTCGAGCTGCGCTCCTATCTGCTGAACACATTGCTGCGCGATACCGACGCGATGAGCATGCGCCATTCGCTTGAAGTCCGCGTCCCATTTTTGGACACGCCGCTTCTCGAATACGTCCTTGCGCTTCCCGAGTCTGCTAAACTCGACCGCTCCCGCCCGAAGTCCCTGCTCGTTCGAGCGATGGCCGATCTGCTGCCGCGGGAAATCGTCGAGCAGCCGAAACGCACCTTCACGTTTCCTTGGGAGCGCTGGCTTCGCGGCAAGCTGGGCGAGCGCGTCGCGTCGGGACTCAGTGACTGGTCGCCAGCGCTGCAACCGCATCTAAGCGGGGACTTCGCGGCGGCCGTTTGGAATGGCTTTCTGCGCGGGCGAAGCACGTGGTCGCGCCCCTGGAGCTTGTACGTGCTGAATGAATGGGCCAAGCGCAATCTCAGCGGGGTGGATGCAAACAACGGTGCGCGGGAAACTCCAGCCACCTTGCCGGTCGCTTGACATGCGACAAAAGGGCGGGAGCAGCGTCTTAAAGTCATGATCGTCCTCGGTATCAACGCCTATCACGCTAACGCTTCGGCGGCGATCGTCGTCGACGGCCGACTTGTTGCTGCCGTCGAAGAAGAGCGCTTGAACCGCGTGAAATATGCCGCCGGATTTCCGGTCCGCGCGATTCAGTTTTGCCTGGATCAGGCAGGCGCGAGGCTTACCGATGTGGATCACGTCGCCATCCCGCGCGACCCGTGGGCTCGCTTGGGAACGAAACTTCGCTTCGCCATCCGCATGCCGCGATTCGCGCTGGAACGTGCGCGCGTGCTGAAGAAATTCGCCGGGATTCACGAAGAATTAGCGGCCGCCTTCGACCTCTCGCCCGGCTCTATTCGTGCGCAGTTTCATCGCATCGAACATCACACCGCGCATCTTGCCAGCGCCTTTTTCGTCTCGCCGTTCAACCAAGCAGCCGTGCTCTCAGCCGACGGGCTTGGCGATTTTGGCAGCTCCATGTCCGCGCTCGGCCAGGGACCGAAAATGCAAATCCTAGGCGAAGTGGCCTTTCCCCACTCGCTCGGGATGTACTACACCGCGCTCACGCAGTATCTCGGCTTCTGGAAATTTGGCGATGAATACAAAGTGATGGGCCTGGCCGCCTATGGCCAGCCGGCGTATTTGGAAGAATTTCGGCGCATCGTGCGCGCAGACGGGCCGTTGTCGTTCAGATTGGGCCTCGAATATTTCACGCATCAAAGCCACGGCGCGGAAATGACCTGGCGCGATGCAACGCGTCCTCCCGAACTCGGCCGGCTTTTCTCTCCGTATCTCGAAAAGCGCCTTGGCCCGGCCCGCAAGCCGGAAGAGCCACTCACCGAGCGCCATTACAATCTCGCCGCAACCATGCAAGCCGCTCTCGAAGAGGTGCTAGTGCGGCACTGGAACGCTCTCGCCAAGAAAACAGGGCAAAAATCGCTGTGTCTTGCTGGCGGCGTGGCGTTCAATTGTCTAGCCAACGGAAAAATCTTCGATACCACCTCGTTCGAGAATGTCTACGTGCAGCCCGCCGCCGGCGATGCCGGGCTTTCCGTCGGAGCGGCATTTGCCGTCGAGCATCAGGTGCTCGGAAAGCCGCGCCGATTCGTGATGGAGCATGCCTATTGGGGACCGCAGTTTTCTCAGGCACAGATTCGCGCGGCGCTGGATGGTGCATCGGCGGAGGACACGGAAATCGCCGAACTCGCCGAAGACGCGCTAGTGCAATCCACTGCGCGCCACATCGCCGATGGGAAAATCGTCGGCTGGTTCCAGGGCGCTGCTGAATGGGGACCGCGCGCGCTCGGCAACCGCAGCATTCTAGCCGATCCTCGCCGCCCCGAAATGAAGGACGTTTTGAACCGTCGCATTAAGCACCGCGAAGTGTTTCGTCCATTCGCTCCGTCGATTCTCGAAGAGGCCACCGGAGACTTCTTTACCCGCACCAATCCCTCGCCGTTCATGACCTTCGCGTATCCCGTGCGGCCCGAAAAGCGCTCCGTGATTCCCGCGCCGACGCACGTGGACGGTACGGCGCGCCTGCAGACCGTCAGCCGCGCGGCCAATCCGCTCTATTGGAAACTTCTGCGAACGCTGGGCAACTTGACCGGCGTGCCGGCAGCTCTGAACACCTCGTTCAACGACAATGAACCGATCGTTTGCCGCCCGGAAGAAGCGCTCGAATGTTTTCGCCGCACGCGCATGGACGTCCTGGTGCTCGGGAATTCTGTCCTGGAGCGGAAATCGCAATCGGCGGAGCGCGACTTTTTGGCCCCTCGTTTGGCGGGCGCCGAGTCCTAACCCCGCATGCACATCCTGCTCCTGAATGAATACTATCCGCCGGACACATCCGCCACCGCCAAGATGGCCGAGCAAGTGGCCGAATCGCTGGCGCACAAGCATCGAGTGACGGTGCTGGCGGGTCGGCCCTCCTACGATCCGAGCGAATTCTACCCATGGAGGCTGCTTCGCCGCGAGGTCCGCAACGGAGTGACCGTCGAGCGAGTTGGATCGACGGCCTACGCACGGCACCGCATGCGTCGGCGTGTGGCGAATTATTTGAGCTATCTCGCGCTAGCCATCCCACGGGCACTCGCGATCCGCGCCGACGTAATCCTGGCCATGACCGACCCGCCAATCGAAGGGATCGCCGGGGCTGCCGTCTCGCGAGTGAGCGGCATTCCATTCGTTTACAACATTCGCGATCTCTATCCGGACATGGCCCTTGGTGGCGAGATTGTCCAACCGGGCAAATGGATCGAGCGCTGGGAAGCGCTGCACCGCCGCGCTCTTAAGCATGCGGCGCGCGTGATTGTCCTGGGAGACGACATGCGCGAACGCATTTTGGCGAAGGGCGTTACACCTGAGCGCGTGATCGTCGTTCGCGACGGAACTCTTCTTCCTGCGCCTGCGCCGGATCCAGCCGACACTGACGCGCAGCGCGTTCTCTGCGAAATTCGCGGCGGATTTTCGTTCGTCGCTCTGCACGCGGGTAATCTCGGCTTTTACGGTGCGTGGAACACGCTGATTGAAGCGGCCAAAATCCTGCGCAACGAAAACATCGGATTCGTGTTTGTGGGAGATGGAGCGCAAAAAAGAAAACTCCAGGACGCAGCCGCGGCGTTGCCAAACGTGCGATTTTTACCCTTTCGTCCGGCAGGTCAGATTCCGCTGGTGATGATGGCTGGCGACGTGCAAGTGATCACCGTCCGCCGCGGCTTGGAAGGCGTGGTCGTGCCAAGCAAGTTGTACTCAACCTTGGCCGCAGGCCGTCCGGTGCTCGCGGTCGCTGCCGCGAATAGCGATGCCACCCGCATCGCGACTGAATCGCGCTGCGGCCTCGCAGCCGATCCGGACAATCCCGCGGAGGTAGCCGACGCGATCCGCAGGATGCGCGACGACGCTGCTGGACTTGCTGAAATGGGCGCACGCGCCCGGGGCGTCGCGGAGAAATATGCTAGAGTGAATGAGCTTCGGCGATTCGCGGAAGTGATCGAACAGGCAGTGCAATCGCCTGACGGAGGCGTGTCATCTGGAACCATCGGAAAGTCCTCGTAACCGGCGGCGCTTCATTCATCGGCTCGCACTTGGTGGATGCTTTGCTCGAACGCGGCGCGCGCGTCAGCGTGGTCGACGACCTCACCAGCGGAAAATTAAGCAATATCGCGGATCATGTGAAAAGCGGACGCGTGAGCTTCACCGAAGCGGACTTGCGCGAACCGGGAGTCACCCGCGCTGCCATGAAAGGCGTCCAAACCGTTTTTCATTTGGCGGCCGATCACGGCGGTCGCGGCTACGTGGACCTGCATCAGGCCGGACCCGCGTCGAACTTCTTTCTCGATGGCGTCGTATTCTGGGAGGCCCTGAAGGCCGGGGTCGAGAAAGTCGTTTATGCCTCTTCCGGCTGCGTGTACCCGAACTATATGCAGACAGACGTGGACAAGGAAATCTACCTTCGCGAATCAGACGTAAAGCCGCCGCACGACGCCGACAATATGTACGGCTGGGCCAAGCTGATGGCTGAGTTGACCTTGCAGGCCTACCATCGCGAGCACGGCATCGGCGCAGCTTCCTGCCGGTACTTTACTGTATACGGGCCACGTGGCGTGGAAAATCACGCCGTGATCGCCATGATTGCGCGTGCCTTCGTCGCGCAGAATCCCTTCGACGTCTGGGGCGATGGGCAGCAAATTCGCAACTGGACTCATGTGGACGATATCGTGAGCGGCACCATTCTCGCTGCGGAAAAAATCAACGACGGCACCGCCGTGAATCTCGGAACCATGGAGCGCGTGCGCGTAATCGACGCGGCTCGCATGGTTCTGGAATTTTCGGGACACAAGGCGGAAATCCGGCTGCGCCCGGATATGCCCACCGGGCCCCGCAATCGCGTTGCCGATAATCACTTGGCGAAGCAGTTGCTTGGCTGGGAACCGAAGATTCCGTTTCGTGTTGGTCTGAAGCAAACGATGAACTGGTATTTCGCGGACCGCAAGAAAGATGACGTGCGCGGTACGCTCGAAAGCATGCTCACGGCGCGATAGGCGCGTCTGAAATCAGGCGTTTCGCGGTCGAGCAATGAAAGTCCCTTCCGACTGGATCGCTTTTTTCGTGGCGCTGTTCGCGTCGCTCGCCATTACCGTCCCGGTGCGGTGGTTGGCGCTGCGCACCGGAATGGTCGATCGTCCCGGCCCGCGCAAAGTGCACGCCAAGCCGATGCCGCTGCTCGGCGGCATCGCGATCTACGCCGGGTTTGTCGGCGCCGTGTTGTTGGCGCTCCATAGCGTTCCCGAAGAACAAATCATCGGAATTCTGGCTGGCGCCACGCTGGTGGTGGTCGTCGGCGTGTTGGACGACGCTGGATACCTCCACCACCAGGTGAAGCTTTTTATCGGCATGCCCGTTGCGGCCGGGCTTTTGCTGGTCTCCGGCGTCCGGGCCGATTTCTTTTCCGCATTCGTTCCCGGAAAAGTCGGCGGCGCGCTCGATATTGGTTTCACGATTGTCTGGGTCGTGGGCATCACCGCGGCGTTCAGCATCCTGGACCACATGGATGGTCTGTGCGCGGGAATTGCAGCCGTAGCAGCTGCGTTTTTCACCCTTGCGGCGGCTCTGAGCGGCCAAACGATGGTGACTACTCTGGGTGCTGCCACGTTGGGAGCGGCGCTGGGATTTCTGCGCTGGAATTTCAATCCCGCGAAAATTTTCATGGGCGATGGCGGCGCGATGTTGCTCGGCTTCCTGATGGCCGCGCTGGGATTGAAATTGCGCCCCGCCGACGTGCATTTTCCGCTCACGTGGCTCGTCGTAGCGTTGATTTTGGGCGTGCCCATATTCGATACCACGCTGATCAGCATTTCGCGATCGCGCCGTGGCCTACTGCCGTTCACTTCTCCTGGCAAGGACCATACCGCGCACCGCCTTTCGAATCTGGGGCTGGGACATCGCGGCGCGGTGGTTTCGCTGTATGGACTCGCGCTCTGCTCGGGCACCCTGGCGCTGCTTGTTTCGTACCTCACGCCGATAACCGCTTACGCATTAGCTGCTGTGCTCACAGCGTGCGGGCTGGTGGCAATCATGCGGCTCGAGATGGTGCCTTACGAGCGGCAATCGAAAACACCCAAGCCTTCTCCCGTTTCCTGAGCGTCGCGAGTAATCCGGATTTCATCCGTGGAGTTCGCCGCCGTAACGAAGTGCACGCGATCCTTTCCACGGGCATTGTTTGACCGAGGGCTGCAAAGGCCGCTATAATTTCCTTTCTGGTTCGGTCGGCAGCGCACGCCGAGCGAAGACGACGGCGGGTGGCGGCGCCCTCCCGGCCCAATTTCCCCCGCAGGGGAATTCCGTGAAAGATTTCAGGAGCTGCTATGACGATTAAGGCGACCCTTTTGCGTTCAGGCATGATCATTAAGCATGAAGGCGATCTGCACATGATCTACAACGTGGACCATCGCACACCGGGAAACAAGCGTGCGGCCATGCAGACGCGCATGCGCAACTTGCGCACCGGCTCGATGATCGACTATCGCTTCCGCGCCGAGGATTTCCTGGACAAAGTGGTGGTGGACGAAATCGCGTTCGAATTTCTCTACAGCGACTCCGAGGGCCGCCACTTTATGAACACTGAAAACTACGAGCAGATGGCGCTCGGAGACGATATCGTTGGCGACGCCAAGGACTACCTCATTCCCAACATGCCGGTGAAAATTGAGTATTACGACGGCCAAGCAATCGGCGTGCTGCTTCCGGACACCGTCGATCTCACCGTAGTAGAAACCGAGCCGAGCATTCAGAAAGCGACCGCCAGTTCGGTGATGAAGCCCGCCAAGCTCGAAACGGGCTTGGTGGTGAACGTTCCACCGTTTGTCGGCGAGGGTGACAAAATAAAAGTCGATACTTCCGAGGGCCGCTACATCCAGCGCGTGCAGTAATCGCTGAACCGGCAGCGCGAGCCGGGCTTACGGCGCGGCTCTTTTCCCCCTTGCTCACCTTTTTGACTGTTTTTTTAATTCGCGGCGGAGAGTTTCGCGCCGAATACGCGCGCGAAGATCGCGTCCACGGCGCGAAGCTGCCTTCGCAAATCAAACGTATGCGCGAGAGCCGCGGCGTCGAGGAATTCGCGAACGTGCGGATCGGCGGCGATCCGCTCCTGAAAGCTCGATTCCGATTCCCAGGCTGTCATGGCGTGCTTCTGCACCCATTTGTAGGCGTCCTCGCGCGGCGCGCCATTCTCCACCAGATCCTGCAGCAACTGTCCGGAAAAGACCAAACCTTGGGTGGCGTTCAGATTGCGCATCATGCGCTCGGGGAACACTTTCATATTTTCGACGATCCACGCCGTGCGGTTCAGCATGTAATCCACGAGTATCGTCGAATCGGGAAGAATTACGCGCTCGACCGAGCTGTGCGAGATGTCGCGCTCGTGCCATAGCGCCACGTCTTCCATGGCCGCCACGGAATTGGCGCGGACCACCCGCGCCAGTCCGCAAATCTGTTCGCTCGAAACCGGGTTGCGCTTGTGCGGCATGGCGGAGCTTCCGCGCTGTTCGCCTCCAAACGGCTCCTCGACTTCACGCACTTCCGTGCGCTGCAAGTGGCGGACTTCCAGAGCCACGCGCTCGAGCGATGCGGCCACGATCGCCAGCGCGCTCACGTACTGCGCGTGGCGGTCGCGTTCGAGCACTTGCGAGGTGATCGGCGCGGCGCGCAGCCCCAGCTTCGCGCAGATTTTCTGTTCGACTTCCGGACCGAGATGCGTGCAGGTGCCCACTGCGCCGGAAATTTTCCCCACGGCCATGGCGTACGCGGCGGTGGCAAAGCGTTCGTAATCGCGGTGGTTTTCCGCGTACCAGTTGGCGATTTTCAGCCCAAAGGTGATGGGCTCGGCGTGAATGCCGTGGGTGCGGCCGATTTCCGGAGTGTCCTTGAACTCCCATGCGCGCTTTTCGAGGATTTGTCCGAAATGCGCGAGGCCGCTTTCGATCAAGCGCGAAGCGTCGCGCACCAGCAGCGCCTGCGCGGTATCGACCACGTCATTCGAAGTGAGGCCGTAATGCAGCCAGCGCGCCGCTTCCGGGTCGCCAATGGTTTCCTGCACGGCGATGGTGAAGGCGATCACGTCGTGGCGCACTTTCGCTTCGATCTCGTTGATGCGAGCCACGTCAATGCGCGCCCGCTCGCGCAATTTAGCGGCCGCCTCGCGCGGCACGATGCCGGCCTCGGCCAGCGTTTCGGTGGCCGCCAATTCCACGTCCAGCCATTTCTGGAATTTATTCTCGTCGCTCCAGACGCGGCCCATCTCCGAACGCGTATATCGTGCGATCACTTTCCGCTCCCTGAATTGTGTTTTCCGCGGGTGACGATTTCGGTTTCCATCATACCTGAGTTGGGAGCGATAAATGCCGGCTGCTGCAAGACTGAGAATCGGCACGCGGAAGCGCGACGAAAGTGTATCGATCTGGCCAACCCGTCACCGTGTGTTTTCAGCAACTTACGAAGCGTCTTACCCGAACATGTATCGATTAGAAAGCAGGTAAATTGCGTCTCGCTGTGAGGGGCGATTCTGCTTCGGGTCTCCGTGCGGTCCGCGCGAAGCGGAGTAGGACGCCGCTGCCGCCCGCTTTCTCTTTCGACTTCGCCGAATTTTAATTCACACCGCATCGCGGTTCGAGGCTAACAGCGAAGGGAATGGCGCGGCTACTGGCCGGAAGTACAGTTTTAGTACAGGCGGACAGGACCTGTCATCTGTTCTTCGTTGTTCGAATCCCTTTGGGCGCGCCACTTTAAACCAATGTTTATGCGGTTATTTTGGTTTTTTCGGTTTTCTCTTCGGAAGGGCGTACAACGCGACGTACAACACGAGCTTGTTTCTGCCTCGCGCGCTTTATCTTGCTGACCGCGTTGAAGAATGGCTGCAACGCGATGGCGCGGCCCAGTCGCTCGAAAGCCTCGCAAACCTTAGAAGCAGTCTCTGCCGCGAGCGCATCCGTCCGCGACCTTAATCCGGAATCCCGACGGAGGGTAATCCATCATAATGGGGGAAGGACACTACGCCCCGCCGGACTCCCCCAAAGCGGTTCAGACGCTGGCGTATCCAACTGACGCCGTAGTAGGCTCTCTCATCGTTCGGAGTGCCCGGACCCGTGTTGCGAAATGTTGGTGGCCCTCCGTGGTCAGTTTGTAGTAATTCGAGGGGCCACACTCCTCTAGCCATCCCTCTGAGAGTAGTTCGGCTACGCATTCCTTCAACGGCTCTGATTGTTCTACGCACGATGGTTCCATTTTAAGCCCGCGCGAGTTGTCGGCCTCAAATTGGTCGACAAGTGGCAAGAGCGCTCGGGTCAGTGCCTCATACTTTACGAGGGCGGTCGTCATACGTCTGCTCCTTCCGCTGGAAATCAAATCTGTCGAACGCCTCGATTATCGAGCGGCGATCCCCAGATCGAAGTCCAGAGGGCGATCTTGCTTACAATCAAGGTGTCGCAAGAGTCAATACGGACCGCCGCCGCAGCAGCCGATGGACATCTGGCGGCGGTTTTGAACTCGCCGAGCGAGAAATGATGTACCCCCGCCCGAGCTAAGAGATGCACCCGACACGATTGGGATTCGCCTTTGCCGAAGCACGGTGTGATACGATGCGCTCCAGCCTTCCGCGACGTGCGATGGAATTCACCCAGCGAGGAAGGATGTGCCACTCGCCCGTTGCGGTAACTTTCCGAACCAACAAAATGGGCCGCATCAACCCGCGCAGCAGGTGCATCTAAGCCGGGAGTTGCGGAAGACCGTCTACCGCCAAAGGAGAATTACATGAGCACTGCCGTGACAGCGCCAGGCGCCGTTGCTTACACCATCGATCCGGCGCATTCCAGCGCCGGATTCAAGATCAGGCACTTGATGATCGCCTACGTTCGCGGGGGATTCGGCGGCGTCACAGGCGATGTGATTCTCGATCCCACAAACCCAGCCAACACTAAGATTAAGGCCAGCATCAATGCCACGACGCTGCATACACAGGACGAAAAACGCGATGCGCACGTGAAAGGCGCGCAATTTCTGGAGACGGACAAGTATCCGACCATCAATTTCGTTTCCAAGAAGGTAACAGCCGACGGCAAAAACCGATGGAAGATCGTCGGCGACTTGACATTGCACGGTGTGACGAAGGAGGCAACCCTCGATGTCGAAAGCGCGGGCGTTGAGGCGAAGGATCCGTGGGGCAATCTCCGCACCGGCGCTGAAGCCACTACAGCGATCAGGCGCAGCGACTATGACCTAAAATTCAACGCGCCGCTCGAAACCGGTGGCGTGATGCTCGGCGACGACGTGCACATCCATCTTGATATCGAACTAATCAAGAAGGCCTGATCAAACCAGCCATATGCGAATCGCCCGCACCACCCGTTTGGGTTCTCAAGTCTCGATTAGTCGGCTGACCGGACGCTTGCTCACAGGGCTCCCTCCGCGAGGGCCAAACAGGCATTGAGTCGGCAATGCAGAGCACGCCCGGCCCCGGCGTTCATTACGCACTGTTGCGCCAAATCGTCGGGAGCAAACCCGTGTCTCTCGCGTGGCGACCGCCTAACCCGCCCGTAGGATTCTGGGCACTCGGACGAATGCGTAGATTGCTCGGCCTTCCCTACGATCTAATACGCGCGAATTGTGAACACGCCGTGCGCTGGGCGGCTACGGATCGCTGGGAGAGCTCGCAGGTTCAAGCGGTGCGCAGAATCTTTCGTTAACCGACTTTCAGCAGATACCTGAACGCGGGTAAGCCTGAAATCTCGTCCGTAATAGTTTCGGGCTTATCGGATATCAGCTGCTCAGCAATTCGCTTCGACCCCTCGTTAGTCTGATCAATGATTGCTTCAACGTAGTATGTCGTAATAGGTGTGCGCGACAATCCATGTTTCATCTCAGCAAGTACCGCCTCAACAGCATCCTTGGCCCGCCCCTGCTTACGATACTTCTCGGGAACGGCGTAACCGATAGCGAAGCAGGGCACGCCGACGATAGGCTCGACCCAAGCGAGCATGACGAACGCCGTAACGGTCTTGGCGTTCTCAACTCGCGCGTAGGTAAACCTCTGACTCCCCATCGCTGTGTCCTTAAAGAGGTAGAGGTTCGTATCAAGCGTGCAGCGACGTAGACGTATATCGCCGCAGTCGTACGCTTTCTGAAAAGACTCAAGTGCCACCGACGGATCGGTCATCGCGGGCATGCGAGCTTTATATCACGGCTTCGCGCTCTCGGCCTTCATCGCTTCTATCAGTCGCCGCTTGAAGGCGTCACTCAACACAGTAATCCATTGCACCATCGTTCGCTCAGCGAACAATCCCTCTTGCTTAACGGGTAGGAACTGCTTCTGGTAATGAAAGACAGCGTTGCGAAAGTTTCGGAGCTTGTCCACGTTAGCTGTTTGCAGCAACAGCGTTTCTATCTCAGGATCGGTCAATCCCGATTGTTCCCAGCCTTCAATCACCACATAAAGCATGCCGTACCACACCTGCATCATGAGGCCGGCCTTAGTGAACAAGAACTCCATCCCCGCTTGCGCCGGATCGTTAGGGTGATCGTCCTTGACTTCAGGCATGAACTTGTAAAACTCCTGACGAGCAAGGCTCATGGTCATGTAATAGCGAAACAAGCTGGGCACAGGCGTGTTCAAGGCTCACTACTCCTTTCTTCTGTTGAATTCTTGACAGGCAAAACGCTAACCGCGAATCAGATCGAGTTTGTGAATATGATTATTGACCATGTATCGCAGCGTGGCTGGCTGGACCCGTCGTCGTTGTGCGAATCGCCTTTCGCTGACTTTAGCCCGCGCGGAATCGAAGGACTGTTTAATCCCGCCTAAGTCGGGCAACTTCTTTCAGCTCTCGATAACATTCGTCAAAGAGCCGGCGGGTGGCCCATCCGCCGGTTTTGAATTTCAGGCTGCCCAATGCTCGGTTTGAGAGCGTGGGGCTTTTGAGGTTGCCTCCCCCTAACCTGACAGTTGATCTATACACACTTTAGCCTCTGCCCACAGGTGGGCTCGGGTTGTGGCAACACTGACACAAGATCTCGCAGAAAAGTTCTAAAATCGTCCCCTTGGGCGCGGCACTTCTCCAACGGATCCAAAGCGCATTTCGGCCCCCTAGTGTTTGGTTCTCAATTCCCGGAAAGCGGGGAATCGAATGTGGACAATCGTGCAAACATGGATACAATGTGCGTCGAGAAAAACGGATTTCGAGAAGGAGCCGCCGTGTTGCTGATGCGCCCCTCAGCCGCCAGACGTCCACCCTGCACATATTTGGTTAGCCGTCCTCAAAATTCGCGACCAGGCGGAGGAAGAGTTGCCACTGACTAAAGCCGAGACCGAAGCGCTGAATAAAAGGGTGGTCCTTGAGTTTTTCGAAAAAGTGCTGATCCCGATGGACTTCACGGCTGCGCCGACTTTCTTCGGGCCGCGGTACATCCAGCACAGTCCGCTCGCCACCGACGGACCCGAGGGCCTGCGCGCTTTCCTCGAAAAAGCGCGCGTGGAAACGCCGCACGCTAAAACCTCTATCAAGCGTGTTTTCGCGGACGGCGATCACGTGATCGTTCACAGCCATGTCGTCATCCAGCCCGGCACGCCGGGGATTGCGGTTGCCGACATCATCCGCCTGGAAACTGGCAAGCTCGTGGAACATTGGGAAGTCTCTCAGCCTGTACCCGAGGAGATGCTGCATTCGAATACGATGTTCTAGCCCGTTTGCATGCGACCGAAAGAGAGAAAACGTGAATCCGAGATTCGACGGGAAAGTGGTGGTGATCGTCGGAGGCAACAGCGGCATCGGCCTAGCCTCAGCGAAGGCGTTCGCCGCGGAAGGTGCGCAGGTGGTGATCAGCGGGCGGAATGCCGCCACGCTGCGAAGCGCGGCTCAAGAGATCGGCGCCGCCGCAGTCGCGATTCAGTCGGATATCACAGATCTTCAGCAGATCGATTCCCTGATGAAGGAGGTTCAGCGCGGCCACGGGCGCATCGACGTTCTCTTCGTCAACGCGGGAATCGGCGCATTTCTTCCCATCGAGCAAGTGACCGAGCGCAACTGGGAAGAAATCATCGGAGTGAATCTCAAAGGCGTGTTTTTCACGGTGCAGAAAGCGCTGCCTATGATGAAGACGGGCGGATCGATCGTGATCACCTCGTCGATCGGAGGCCGCATGGGCATCCCCACAAACTCGGTTTACGCCGCCAGCAAAGCGGGCGTACGCGCGCTCGGCCGGAATTTCGCCGCCGAATTGGTCGGCCGCGGGATACGCGTAAACGTCGTCAGTCCCGGGTGCGTGGAAACGCCGATCATTGGCCGCACCCCGGGCTTGCCGCCCGAGGCCATCCCTGCGTTGCGCGAGCAAATGATCAACAACACCCCCATGCATCGCCTGGGCGAACCCGAGGAAATCGCGCGCGCCGCGCTATTTCTCGCGTCCGATGAAGCCAGCTTTATCACGGGAATCGACATGTTGGTCGACGGCGGCGCTGCCAGCTTCTAGCGGGAAGAGGGTTTCGAAAATCAGCATTCGTTATCGGGGAAGCAGCCACCGCAGCGTGACGATCTGCTCCGGCTTATATTTCTTCACAGGCATGACCGGTCTTTCCTCCAGGTGGATTCTCTCTCTCACTTCACCTGGCACAAAAATCTCCGGTCAGGTCAAGCGAACGCCCGCGCTTCGAGATTATGTGTCCATCCGTTCCACCAATTGAGCGCGCCATGCGGGGGCCGGGAATGGATCCGCAAAATACTGCGTTTCCCGCGCAACCTTGTTGCCCCGGAACTCCATGACGCTCACGGTGTAGGACGGCTTGCCGTCATACGTCAGGATGAATTCGGTGACCCAAAGATCACCGCCGCCAATGATTCGCCGGATTGCAAAGCGCTTTTTGCTCGGCTGACTAGCGCGCTGTTTCTGTATGTTAGATTGGCCGCGGGTTCGCTCGCCTGACTGCGGGTATTCCAGCACCGCGTCCTCGTGATAAATGCGGTGCTCCGTTTCAAAATCGTTGGCATCAGACGCCACCCAATGCTGATCCAGTGCCGCACGGATTTGTTTCTCTTGCATGGACTGCTCTAGCTGCGGTTTCGCATTCAGGTTCATATACCTTTACCTCGTGCGATGAAACCCGGGACGCCGGTCTTCACCACTTCATTGAGCCTCTGTCTAATCTGAATCAGAAGACTCAATCATGATTACACCTCCAAGCTATTTTGCATCCGGCATTTCCCCCGGGATTCAAAAACATCGGAAGCTCAGCCCCGGGAAAAGGCCCGCAGAAATGTTCCTACATACTGCTCTGGCTGCGATAACCCGATTGCGCGTGCCTCGCGCCTTTACGTCAACGCTGGTCTCCTATATGTTATCGGCATGAAAATTGCCACGTTTTCGTTTGCTTCTTCCGCCGCTCAACTCTGGGCTGCTCTCGGTTGCGCCATTCTCTTCGTGATGATTTCGTGCGCCGCGCGTCCGGCGTTCGCGCAGGATCAACAGAGCAAACCGGCGGCTACCAAACCGGCACCCGCGAAAGCTCCCGAAAAGTCTGCCAATGCTTCCAAGGAAAAGTCCGCGGCGGACGAGCTGCCACCACTGCCACCCAACAAGAGCATCGAGCAGTCCACCGTGCTCGACGGCCAGACGCTGCACTACAAGGTCACCGTCGGCGCCATCAACGTACGCGATTCCAAAGGCAAGATCGCCGGCAAAGTCGCCTACACCAGCTACACCGTGCCCGGTAAGGATCGCCCCGTCACCTTCGCGGTGAACGGCGGTCCCGGCGCATCGTCGGTGTTCCTCAATTTCGGCGCCATCGGGCCCAAGCACCTTGACGGCATCGGCAACAAGGGCGACAGCGCCTCCGGCCGCATCGTGATGAGCGACAACCAGGGCACCTGGCTGGACTTCACCGATCTGGTGTTCATCGACCCAATCGGCACAGGCTACAGCCGCTCGCTCATCTCCAAGGCGGATACAAAGAAGCTTTTCTACAGCACCGTTCCCGACATTCACTACCTGTCCACGGTTATCTACAAGTGGTTGGTCCAGAATGGCCGCATGACTTCGCCCAAATACATCATTGGCGAAAGCTACGGCGGCTTCCGCGGCCCGCGTCTCACGTATTACCTGCAGTCACAGCTCGGCGTTGGCGTCAACGGCCTCATTCTGGTGTCGCCCTACCTGAATCCCACGGACGAGAGCAACGGCTACATTTACTCTCCCATTCCCTGGATGATTACGCTGCCGCCCATCGTGGCCGCGCATCTGGAACGCGAGGGCAAGCTGACACCCGAAGCCATGGGAAAGGTGATCGCCTACGATGAGGGCTCCTACGCCACCGCGCTCATCGCCGGCACCTCCAATCCAGCTTTGGAGCAGGCCATGATCGCGAAAGTCACGCAGATGACCGGCCTCAATCCAACCTACGTGAAGGAATCCGGGGGGCGGCTGGAGACCGGATCGTATCTGCGCGAAGTCAAACGTGAGGAAGGCAAGATCGGTTCGGTCTACGACTCCAACGTAACCATGCTGGATCCATTTCCCTGGTCGCCCGAGCGGCGCGCCAATGACCCCATCCTTGCCGCGATCATCGCGCCCACCACGGAGGCGATGGTCAACTTCGTCACCAAGGTGGTCGGCTGGAAGACCAATGCGCCCTACCACACGCTTTCCGATGACGTGAACAACGAGTGGAAGTTTGATGCCCCGCTGCGCAGCGGCTCGGTCACGCAGCTTCGCCAAGCCGTCGCCGCCGATCCTGGTCTGAAGGTGTTCATCGGCCACGGATGGAACGATCTTTCCTGTCCATTCATGGGGTCGGTCCTGAGCGTCAATCAGATGCCTGATGCCCTGCGCCAGCGCATCAGCATCCATGAGTTTCCCGGCGGGCACATGTTTTACACCCGCAAAGACAACCGCGTCGCCTTTCGCAAGGCGGTGAAGGCGGGCCTCTTCAACACCCAGTAGATCACTTAATTTGGCTCCAGTTCTTGGCTTCGACTGCGTCCGTACTCTTCCGCGGCGCGCCATTTTTGGGCTCTTAGCGCGAAGCGACATGAACGCGGCGGATCCGCGAGCTTGCCGCATGAGCCGCTGGACTAAGCGCCGTTTCCGTTAGCGCCTTTGGCAGAGAGGTCGCCGGTGATGAAGGCGTTGCGGAACTGATCGAAGAGGTCGCCGAGGGCGTTGGGAGTGTGCGGCATCATGATGGTGTTGCTGCGATTCGTGCCGGCCACGTCCTTGAGCGTGTCGAAATACTGCGTGAGCAGAACCATGGCCATGGCGTCGCGCGGCGTGGCTCCGTCCACGGAATTCGAGAAGCCCGCGATCGATTCGCGCAGGCCTCCGATGATTGCTTTGCGCTGATTGGCGATGCCTTCGCCCTGCAGTCGCTTCGATTCGGCGTCGGCTTCGGCTTTTTTCACCAGCAGCATCTTTTCGGTTTCCGCGCGCGACACGGTGGCTTCCCGCTCGCGAGCGGCGGCGTTGATGTCGTTCATGGCCGCTTTCACTTTTTCGTCGGGAACGATATCGGTGATCAGCGATTTCACGATGCTATAGCCGAACTCGGCCATGGAAGCGTCCAGGCTGTTTTTCACGTCCACGGCGATCTGCGCCTGCTGATCGAAGGTTTCGTCGAGCGTCATTTTGGGAACGTGTCCGAGAATCACATTGTAAACGAACGACTCGATCTGTTTGATGGGATCGGAAAGCTTGTAGAACGCGTCGTACACTTTGTTGGGCAGCACGTTGTACTGCACGGAAATAGGAATCTGCACGAAGACGTTGTCCTTGGTCTTCGTTTCCACTTTCACGTCGAGCTGCTGCACTTGCAGGCTTAGCGTGGCGACAACGGTATCGATAAACGGCATCTTGAAATTCAGTCCAGGCGGCGCGATGCGCGAAAACTTGCCGAGGCGCTGGACGATGCCAGCATGTGCCGTATCCACCGTGAAAGATGAGCCAAGGATTACTCGGAGAGCGAAAAGCAAAATCAACACGCCGATTACAAGCAGGACGATCGTGGTAGGTTGCATGCCTCTCCTCATTCGCGCTGGCGCACGGCAGCGGCGATTGGCAGTTTAGGCCGGTTAAAGGTTTCGTGCTGGTGGCAGGGAATATACATCAAGAGTACGTAGCGCTAGCGGAATTTCTGTGGCGACGTGCTACAGCTCGAACGGGCCAAGGGGGGAGCGCTGCGAAGCGATGTGCAGCGAGCCGCGATAGGCGAAATCGGCAGCGCGGGCTGCGAGGGCCTGTTCGGCGGAAAGCCGCGCGATTTCCGGGTGATTGTTCTCCTCGGAGAGATGCGCCAGGACGATGTGCCGAGGGCGTGCGTCAAACACTTCGGAATCGGAGAAAAAGTCACTCACCACATTGTTGGAAAGATGCCCGGTGCGGCTCATCACTCTCTGCTTGATGTGCCATGGATACGGCCCGACCTTTAGCATTTCCAGATCGTGGTTCGATTCGAGCATCAGGAAATCGGCTTCGCGCAGATGCTGCTTTACGTGTTCGGGCAGATAACCCAGATCGGTGGTGATGGCGATTTTCGTCCCGTTGGCGCGAAAAGCATACCCAACCGGATCGGCCGCGTCATGTGGAATCCGAAAGGGATTAATCTCCACGTCTCCGATTTCAAAGCGCTCACCGGCTTGAATGTACTCGATCCGTTCGAAGGTACCCTTGCGACCGGGGTTTTCGGGGCTCTCCGCATACATTTCCACGATCTTGCAGTGGGTTGGCTCCGTGAGATACGCGGGGCAATTCCAATGGCGGGCGAGTTGCGCGAGGGCCTTGGAATGATCGCTGTGCTCGTGAGTGACCAGGATCGCGTCCACTCGCTCCGGAAACTCGCGGCCCAGAGCGGCAAAGCGCCGCAGCAGTTCTTTTTTCCCCACGCCCGCGTCGATTAGGAGGGTAGTGTGCCCGGTCTCAAGCAACGTGGAATTGCCGTTGCTGCCCGAAGCCAAAATGGAAATGCGAATCGAGATGCTGTTAACCTCGCCGAAGATGATGGCAAAGCTGAGCGGGCGCCGTCAAAGGAAAAACGCTGCGGTCGCAGCAAAAGGGATGGAACGCTGTCCGAGCGCGGAACACTTCTTCGCGATCTTGGCCGAGCGGGAAGCGGAAGGGGCCGGTAGAAGTTCGGGGGCGTGGTCCCGAAGCGGTTCAGGTGCCGAGTGGCAGAGGCGTTTGCTCCGCTCCGGCTGCCCAGCAGCGCGATTCGCGCACCGGTGCATACGAAAACCGGTGCAGCGGCGTGGGACCAAATCGGCGCAGAGCTTCCAAATGATCGGGAGTGCCGTAGCCTTTGTTCTGCGCCAGGCCGTATTGCGGGTAAAGCATGTCGAACTCTCGCATGCGCCGGTCGCGTTCGACTTTCGCCAAAATCGATGCGGCGGCAATGGAGACGGAGCGCGCATCGCCGTGAATCATCGACTTCTGTTCGATCGGCAAATCGAGCTCGATGGCGTCCAGAAGCAGATAATCCGGCACGGGACGCAACTGCGAAATCGCTGCCATCATCGCCTGACGGCTAGCTTGGTAGATGTTCCAGGCGTCGATCCGGCTAGCGTCGATTTCCGCCACGGCCCAAGCGAGCGCGTGGCGCTCGATGCGTTCGGCCAGTTCTTCGCGGCGCTCAGGAGCTAATTTTTTGGAATCATCGAGGCCGACGATGCGCCGTCGCGGGTTCAGAATCACCGCGCTCGCCATCACGGGTCCGAAAAGAGAACCGCGGCCCGCTTCATCGACTCCCGCAATACGCATCCAGCCGTGCTGCCGCGCATCGCGCTCGTATCGTGCCGAACAAAGGCGCCCCATGGCGCGGGATTTTATCACAAGCACCGCGCGCACATGTTGCGACATTCCCGCAAAAAAAAGCCCGCGCCGATTGCTCGGAGCGGGCTGAACTTTCACGAATCCTTGGCGCTTATTCCGCGGTTTCGGTTGCTGCCGCGGCGCGCTCGGGCCGCTCGGCGCGCTTGATGCGGGCGGCTTTGCCTTTGCGGGCGCGCAAGTAATTGAGCTTGGCACGGCGCACGCGTCCTGCGCGGACGACCTCGACCGTGCTGATCATCGGCGAATGCACTGGAAAAATGCGCTCGACGCCAATGCCGAAACTCACGCGGCGCACCGTGAACGTCTCACCGAGCAGCTCGCCGCGGCGGCTCATCACCACGCCTTCGAACGACTGGATGCGCTCCTTTTCCTTCTCGCCTTCGCCTTCCTTCAGCCGCACATTGACGCGCACTGTGTCGCCCGGCCGGAACGCGGGATGATCCTTGCGCAGTTGGGACTCTTGCACTTTAGCTATGATTGGCTTCATGGTTCTTTTTCCCTGCAGACCCGCTCAGGTGGGGCCAGCGTACAACGGACAATCGCCAATTATAGTGGACTTGCCACGCGCCGCCTACTAAAAAATGGGCGCGTTGCGGCGGCTAAGCGCTCTCGCGAATGTCCTTCAGCAGCGCCTCATCTTCGGGCCGCAACGGCGCCCCGGTGGTCAGTTCCGGGCGGTTCCGCAAGGTTTTCGCCAGCGCCTGCTTGCGCCTCCAGCGCCTAATTTCCTCGTGATTGCCGCTCACGAGCACCTCCGGCACTTCCCACCCGCGAAAATTTTGCGGGCGCGTGTAGTGCGGATAATCGAGGATGCCACGTCGCGTGGCCAGCAGTCCGAGAGTCGGGCTGGGAGCGCCGGCCGCTTCGCCTCCATCCGGTAAATGCGGATCGGTGCCCACCACTTCCGGCGGCTCGCTGAAGGATTCCTCCACGGCGGAATCTTCGTTGCCGAGCGCTCCGGGAATCAGCCGCGTAACAGCGTCGAGAACCGCGGCAGCGGCCAGTTCACCACCGGAAAGCACGAAATCTCCGATGGAAAGCTCGTCGCTTACAAGGTGTTCCGCGACTCGCTCGTCGACCCCTTCGTAGCGCCCGCAAAGCAGCACGATGCGACCGAGCTTCATAAATCTTCGCGCGGTTTCCTGCCGGAAGAGCTTTCCTGCCGCCGATAGCAGCACCACCGCAACTCCGGCAGCGCCCGCTTCATTTTCGCCGGGCAATGATTCCACGGCCTCGAAGAGCGGCTCGGGCTTCAGCACCATTCCGGCGCCGCCGCCAAATGGACGATCGTCGACGGTGCGATGGCGGTCATGCGTAAACGCGCGCAGATCGTGCACGTGCGCTTCGATCAGGCGCGATTCCCGCGCGCGGCGCACGATGCCGTAATCGAGAGGGCCGGCAAAAAACTCGGGGAAGATCGTGATGATGTCGAACCGCATCTTCTTATTCTATCGCGAGAGCGGGGGAGGCTCTAGCGATTGAGATCGCGGAGTCCTTCAGGAAGGTTCACGTCAATCGCGCGCGCATTCACGTCCACGCGCACGCATATTTCCTGCGCAAGCGGAATCAGCAGTTCTCCTTCCGGCGTGTCGATCGAAAGCAGAGGCGTGCCGGGAATGCCCTCGCCGGTGAATTGCACGTCGCGGACACGCCCGATCGAGCGGCCATCGACGTCGCGAACTTCGCAACCCACCAGGTCGCTCACGTAGTAGCTTCCGCCGGGCAGCGGCATACGTTCGGATAGAGGGATTTGCACTTCGCGGCCGACGAGTTTTTCCGCGTCGGAAATGGAATCCGTTCCCTCAAAGTGGAAGACCGCCTGTCCGCCGCGGCTCTGGCTCAGCCAGCAGCCCCGCACGTTCACGGCCTGCGGTGCTGACTGCCCGTCCCACAAATAGACCGATCGCAGCTTTGCGAGACGGTTGGGAAAGTCGGTGAGGATTTCCGCAGCTACTTCTCCACGCCTGCCTTGGGGACGCACAACTCGGGCGACGGTGACGTACTGTTGGCTGGATTCTTCGTTTTCGAACACGCTACTCGAGGATTTCGAGTGTGAAGCGCTTTTTTAGCTTCATTCCCGCGGCGCCCAGCAGCGTCCGGATCGATTTTGCCGTGCGCCCTTGCCGTCCAATCACTTTGCCCAAATCCTCGGGATGAACTCGCAACTCTAAAACCGTTACTTGCTCGCCTTCCACAGCTTTCACTTGCACTTGCTCAGGATGATCTACGAGTGCTTTAGCAATGGCCTCCACTAGTTCCCTCATCGTGCTTCCTCCGCAGCTTGCAGTGCTCAGGGGTAGTAATCGCTCGCGCGTGAACCGGAGCTGTGCACATGAGCTAGCTACGAGGTAGGACGCCTCAAGCTGGTTTACGGTTGCGC
>JBOGMX010000025.1:0-14984 GCA_050746725.1 Candidatus Acidiferrales bacterium
TTCAGGTCGCGATGAACGATACCGCGCTCGTGCGCGTACTCCAGCGCCTCGCAAATCTGCTTGGCAATCCGCAGCGCTTCGTCGATAGGAATCGGCCCCGCTTTGAGGCGGTCGGCGAGCGTCGGCCCCTCGACTAGCTCCATCACCAGCGCGTGAGTCGCGCCGGAATCCTCGAAGCCATAAATTGCAGCGATGTTGGGATGATTTAGGGAAGCGAGCAGCTTGGCTTCGCGCCGGAACCGCGCCATGCGTTCGCCATCGCGCGCGAACGCCTCGGGCAAGACTTTCAGCGCCACGTCGCGCCCAAGCTTCGCATCTCGCGCGCGGTACACCTCGCCCATTCCCCCCGCGCCAATCAGCGCGTTGATTTCAAAGGGCCCAAGTTTGTCACCGGAGGAAAATGCCATTTGTAGAAGCGATTCCGCGATCAACAGCCACTACTCGGGCACGGAGTGTATCACGAGTAAACGGGAGATCGTCCGCCCGGATACGCTCCATCAAGCTTCACGGCGGAGAAGCAATCGATCGCAACTTCCTCCGCACACATGCCCATCACTAAGCCACTTAAGATCGACCAACTCCGCTATCGCATTGAACATCCCATGCATCGCGTGCTAGGATTTCTGGCGCATTCAGGGACCAAACGTGATCGACAAAACGCTGAAGACGTGTGAAGAAGCGGTAGACAAAGTGTTTGATGGCGCCACGCTGATGCTCGGCGGATTCGGCGACCCCGGACTTCCCGGCCAACTGCTGGAAGCTGTGCGGCGAAAGGGCGTGAAGAATCTTGCCGTGATCCACAATGGCGCCGGCGCTGGCGATTGGGCACTTGGCGGCCTGATTAAGGACGGGCGAGTGCGGAAAGTGACCGCCTCGTTCCCCAACAATCCGGGCGCCATTTACTTCCAGGAATTGTATTTGAAGGGCCAGATCGAACTGGAACTGGTGCCGCAGGGTACGCTGGCCGAGCGGATTCGCGCAGCAGGCGCGGGACTTGGCGGTTTTTTCACGCCAACGTCCGCCGGCACGGAAATCGGGAAGGGCAAGGAAACGCGCACGATCGATGGCCGCGAGTACGTGTTTGAAAAGCCGCTGCACGCCGATTTCGCGATGATTCGCGCGTATCGCGGCGACCGATTGGGCAATCTACAGTTCCGCAAGGCAATGCGCAATTTCAACATCGCGATGGCGATGGCCGGAAACATGACGCTCGCGGAAGTGGACGAACTCGTCCCAGTGGGCGGCATCGACGCCGAAAACGTCCATGCACCGGGAATTTTCGTCGACAAACTGGTGCAGTGCCCGCGCCATCCGAAGCTTATCGAAATTGGCCCCCCAAAGTAACGGAGGGCGAAGTAGCCAAGGGAGAGACCATTGAAACTGACTCGCGACGGCATTGCCTATCGAGTTGCTTGCGACTTGCCTGACGGCAGCTACGTCAATCTCGGGATCGGCATCCCGACCCAGGTGTCCTCGTATTTGTCTCCGGATAAGGAGATCCTGTTTCACAGCGAGAACGGGATTTTGGGCATGGGACCGATTGCGGAGCCCGGCACTGAAGACGTGGACCTGATCAACGCGGGCAAGCAATATGTGACCATGCGTCCCGGCGGGTGTTTTTTCGATCATCCGATGTCGTTTGCGATGGTCCGCGGCGGCCACATCACGCACACCGTTCTCGGCGCTCTGGAAGTGGCGGCGAACGGCGACCTGGCCAACTGGCGCACGCCAGGCGCGAAGGTGCCCGGCGTGGGCGGCGCGATGGACCTAGCGTTCGGCATCAAGAACGTGTGGATCACTATGACGCACGTGAGCTCCAAGGGCCAGCCGAAAATTCTGAAGTCTTGCACGCTGCCACTGACGGCACCGCGCTGCGTGAAGCGCATTTACACGGATATGGCGCTGATCGACGTGACGCCCGAAGGATTGCTGCTCCGCGAATACGCGCCGGGCATCAGCGCGGCCGAGGTGCAATCGCGGACAGGTGCTCCACTGGCAGTGGCGAAAGATTGCCGCGAGATGGACATCCCGGAAAACATCAAGGGAGTCCCGCTAGCCGCCTAATTCGCCGCTAAACCATTTTCAGGAGATTCTTTTGCTCAAAGCCATCGACATGCATGTGCACATCTTGACCGGCGACCGCGCCAAGCAGGGCTGGGCACCAGCGACCAAGGCCGGACTGCCCATGAACACGGGCAAATGGAAAACCGATCCGGACGGCATGGCCGAGATGTATCAGAGCATGGACATGATGGCGGTGATCTTCGATGTCGATGGCGAAACGCGGTCCGGCCTCAAGATCGATAATTCGGAGACCGCCGGCTGGGTGAAGAAATATCCGCAGACATTCATCGGCTTTGGAAGCGTGGACCCTTGGAAAGGAAAAATCGCTGTTGACGAAGTGAAACGCTGCGCGGAGATGGGCCTGCGCGGAATGAAATTTCAGCAGGCGGCGCAGGGATTCGATCCCACGAACGAGCGGTTTTTCCCAATATACGAGGAAATCGTGCGGCTGAAGCTGCCGGTGATTTTTCACACCGGCACGACGGCCGTGGCGGCAGGGTCGCCAGGCGGAAAAGGCATCGTGCTCGAATACTGCAAGCCCATTCCGTACATGGATAATCTGGCGGCGTGGTTTCCGGAAATGCGCATCATCATGGCGCATCCTTCGTGGCCCTGGCACGACGATCAGCTCGCCGTCCTGCGGCACAAGGGGAATACGTACATGGACCTTTCCGGATGGGCGCCGAAATATTTTCCGGCGTCGACAGTCCACAACATCAACACGCTGGTGCAGGATAAAGCGTTCTTCGGTACGGATTTTCCGATGATGACGCCGGAGCGGTGGCTTTCGGAATTCGCGGAGTTGCCGCTGAAGGATTCCGTCCGCCCCAAGATTTTGCTGCTCAATGCCGCGAAGTTTTTGGGCATAGAGCTTCCCTCTTCGCAAACCGCGGCAGCGCCGCAAGCCGCGCGTAACTCCTGACAGCCCTCATATTTGGGGAACTTTGGGGAATTGCGTGCAGCAGCCGGCTCGTCACGTGGAAGGTAACAGCCGTCTGCGGCGTACGATTCCCGGATCGGGCCGGCCTTTGGCCGGAGCCACCGCAGGTCGAGGCGCGCCGAAGAAAGAACCGCCGGAAAGGATCGCGTCAATAGCGAGCACCAAATTGCGAGCCGCTTGCGTTTTCAGCACGCAACCTTGCGCGCCGACTTTGCGAACCTCGCCATCCAGGCTATCCGACTCGTGTGTGGTGAAGATGAGAATGGGAACCTCAAGGCCCATTTTCCTCATGCGGGCACAAGCTTCGAGCCCGCTCACATGCGGCATGGTGATATCGAGGATGACGATGTCCGGGTTAAGTTCGCGTGTAAGCGCAATCGCTTGCTCACCGTCGGTACCTTCGCCGCAAATAATCCATGCCGGGCGCAGCTTCGCGAACAGCGAACGAACTCCCTCGCGCAAAACCTCGTGGTCATCGACGATCAGTATCCGCGCTTTGCTTTTTCGAGAAGCCATAATAGAGTTTTGTACTTTCAGCACCCTGGTGTTACCTACTTCCGGTTAAGTTTTTGGCAACGGCACGGTCGCACGAACCCGCGTGCCGGCCGAAGTGAACGACACGTCGAGCGATCCTCCCAATTGCCGCAGCCGCTCGCTCATGCCCCGCAATCCCACTCCGATCGATCCCATCCAATCCTGACCGCCCTGCTCTAACAAGGCTACCGGCAAACCCTTTCCTTGATCTTCCACTTCCAGGACCACTGAATCGCCCGAGCGGCAGATGCGAATAGCCGCCGTGCTGCTCCCGGAATGCCGCTGCACGTTCGTCAGGCTTTCCTGAAGTACCCTAAACAAAACCAATTCGGCGTCCCTGCCGATGCGGCCGAAATCTTCCGAAACCTGGAAGCTGGTTTCGATGCCGCTGCGTTTTGAGAAGCCATCGAGATACCACGAAACGGCGGAACGCAAACCCATTTCGTCAAGCATTGGCGGGTAAAGCAAATACGAAACGGTGCGAACTTCCTTGACGCAACTTTCCAGCAAATCGACACACGAATCGATCTCGCCCGCGGTGTCCTGCGGGACGGTCATGGATTCGAGCCTCAGCTTCAAAACGGACAAGTACTGCCCGAGACTATCGTGGATTTCGCGGCCGATGCTCCTTCGTTCCTCGTCCTGGGAGCGCAGCAGGTGCAAGGAGAGTTGGCGAAGCGATTTTTCCGATTGGGAGAGTTTCTCCTGCGATTCTTCCAGAGCTTTGCGCGCGAGCATGCGATCTGTCAGGTCGCGCGTGACTTTTCCGAATCCCAACAGCCGGCCGCCGTCATCGCGGAGAGCGGTGATCACGACGTCGGCCCAGAATCGCGAGCCGTCTTTGCGAAGGCGCCAGCCTTCGTCCTCGAATCTTCCCTCCCGGGCCGCGACTTCCAATTCGTACATGGGCTTTTCGTCTCGAACGTCCAAGGGGTAAAAGCACGAAAAATGCTTGCCGATGATTTCGCTCGCTTGGTAGCCCTTGATACGCTCAGCGCCCAGGTTCCATGTAGTAATATTCCCTTGCGGATCAAGCATGAACAAGGCGTAGTCCTGGACGGCGTGCACGAACGTCTGGAAGCGTTCTTCTTGCTTGCGGATGAGATCTTCGGTGCGTTTCCGTTCGGTGAGGTCGCGCGTGACCTTGCCAAAACCGACGAGTTCGCCTGCCTCATCTCGAATCGCGGTGATGGTAACTTGAGCCCAAAAGCGGCGACCGTCCTTGCGCACGGGCCAGCCTTCGTCTTCCGATCGCCCCGAAGTCTTGGCCATTTGCAGGAGTCTTTCAGGTTTGCACTGTTCGACGGCTTCCCTCGGATAAAAACAGGAAAAATGCCGCCCCAGTATTTCCGCTTCCTTGTAACCCTTGATGCGCTCCGCGCCCGCGTTCCAGCTGGTGATGCGGCCCTCCGGATCCATCATGAAAATTGCATAGTCCTGCACGGCTTCCACAAACGTCTTGAATTTCTGCTCGCGGTGTAGCCATTCGACCTCGGACTGAATCGCCCGGGCTTGCTGCTGCAACAGAATGACCTCGCGGATGCGGCTGTCTTTGACGGGAAACTCCGTGTGCGTTCCGGCAGGGATGATCAACGAATGCTCGTCGCAGATAGTGAGAAATGAGCCGGAATGCTCCGTACTAGAGAATTCCTTCATCGGGTAGCCGCACCGTAAAGAGAACGAATAGGTTCGAGACAAGGCGTTCCATGCTTTTTCAAGCTCGATCGCAGCTTGGGCTTTCCCTTCGGCCCAGAGCAGCGCGACCATCTCTCCGAAAATAACGACTCGATGATTCTCATCGCGCGAAGCGCCCGCGGCGCGCGCGATAATATCTCCAGCGAGATCGAGAAAGCGCAGGCGGTCGATTTGCCCGTCCGTCATGAAGCGGGAGAGAAGTTCGCCAGCATCCAGGAATTGGTAACGCCCTTCCGCGGCGATCGAGGAGACGTCCAAGTTGTAACCTTGCAATTTGGGAAGGAGATTTTCGTGGTGTGCTTCAGTGGCCACGATCACGGCGGAACTACCTTGCAAGAGGGCCGGTCCAATCAATCGGCTGAGATCGCCCACCAGAAATTCGTCGGTGGTGTAAAACTGGACGCTGTGCGCCTGCTGCGCGGAACTCATCAAACCTGCACTGCCCATAAACCCGCCCCTTCCTAGGCTCTTGGCGGGAACCTTTTCCATTCCCTATTTGGACGATAGGCCGAAAGTTAAGGCTCTACAATGAGGCTTTCACCCCAGCGTAGTCCAGGGTAAGGCGTAAGTGATGATGCTGTCTCCCGGGCGCTCATCGGTGATGCCAGGCACGTCGAGGCATGCCCATGCCTCCAAAGTCTTCCACCACAATGTGTTGCTTGCCGTTGCGGCCTTTGTAGGTGGTGGCTGGGAGGGTATGGGCGCTGTCGGGCATTTTCACGGCCCAGAAATTTTTGCCGGTGCGGACGTCGAAAGCTCGGAAACGGCCGTCGTTGGTGCCGTCGAGGCAAATTAGCCCTCCGGCAGTGACGACCGTTGAGCCGCTGTTGATGATACCCGAAGCCGCCCGCGCCTATTGCGCCTTGGCAGCTAGCAGAGGCTTCACGTCCTGCTTCATCTGTTGCAGGTTCAGCGCCTTCTCATAGTAATGAACGGGATTGCCGTCGCGATCGTAGATGGTGGTCATTGGCAGCGCTTCGCCGTCTTTTTCCCACTTGGGATTTACCGCCGAGTAGAAAGCATCCTCGACAGATGAAGCAATGTAGACCGGGAACGTAGGCTGCATGTTGTCGAGGTATTTGGTCATCGCCGCGCGATCGGAAGGATCAGTGTGATCGTTCATCGAGACTTCGATCACCTGAAGCCCCTGCGAGCCGTAAATCTTCTGGAGCTTCACGATGTCCGGAAATTCCGAACGGCACGGAACGCAATAGGTGGCAAAAAAGTTGAGGTAAACCACTTTGCCTTTGTTGGCGGCGATCACATCCTTCAGCTGCGCCGGGGTGACGACTTTAAAGGAGGCCTGATAGTCGGCGCGCGCCGGAGCCACCTTGATGCCTGCAATGAGCAGCACCAAGGCGGCCAGCACGACCGAGGTCACTTTCACCGATGAATAGCGCGAGCGGACGTTTGCCATGACTAGCTATTCGCCTCCGAGCATCTTCGTGGTCGCTTGCGCAACTTCCTTGAAGTTATTATCCGTCACGTTCACTAGGTTCTTCTGCACGGTGCGCTTGTCGTTCACGAGGAACGTATCATTCGCAGCCGTGTTGATGTGATAGAGACGGACGCCCAAATCCTTCGGTCCCTGCAGTAAGTAGACCATCGGGATCTTGATGCCCTTCTCGGCGGCCAGTTTCTCGAGCCATTGCTTCGACTCCTTGCCATTGACCATCACCACCACACCCTTAAGGTTCTTCTGCGAGTTAGACGACACGAGCTTATTCAACTTTACGATCATGGCAGCGTTTTGATCGCTGGGCTTGTTGAAGAAGGCCAGGATCGTGGGAGCGTCGCCGTATTCGCAAACGTAACAAGTTTGCTGGCCCTTGTACTTTCCAGTCACATCGATCACGCGGAACGACGGCGTGACCGCGCCAGCCGGACGGCCTGAGGTCAGCGGACCGTTGTTGGAAGCGGTTTCCGTCGCAGCAGCAGGCTGCACGTTCGAAGCATTGGTGGCATCTGGATTCGGCATCGGGCCGGCCACTGGATACTTCAGCGCTTCCCACTTGTACCAACCGCCTTTGAGAATCTTCACGTTGTAATAGCCGAACTCGTCCAGCTTCTTGGCCATGCTGATGGAGTCTTCATCGTGAGTGCACGGGCAATAGAGGATCAGCGTCTTGTCGCGCGGCAGCGGAATCGGCGGCGTCAGGCGCTCCTGGAACGGATAGTTAAACGCACCTGGAATATGCGATTGGGCATATGCCATGGCCGGCTGAGTATCCACCAGCAAGAATGACTTATTGTGGTCCTTCATCATTTGCAGCACTTTTGCGGGCGAAATAAAAGTCGGCGGAGGAGCCTCCATCATCGTGGGATCCATCGGCCCCAAATCCTGGCTTTGGTCCTGCGCCGATACCATCGGAGCAGCCAGAGCCATCCCCAATACGATGCACGCAACAACCATCAATTTTTTCATGACTACCTCCCGATAGCGAAAAGCGAGAGCATCGCCCTAACTATTAGATTCCTGCTGTAACTGCAAAGATTCCCGGCCCAGGACACTCTTGGTCGAAACGCCTCGCGCGAACAGCCCGTGTGCGCCCCGATTGCCAGTTTCTCGCCATGCAAACATCCCTAAACTCCGCTTCGACATCACCTTGGCAGAATGTTAGCCAACCGCCTCCGCGACTGTCAAGGGCCTGTACTTTCGCGTTATGGCCACTTGAGGAACCCAGCGGGAACCTCGGCTTCGCGTCAGGCAGCGCTCTAAATCTACTGCCCTACTTCCACCTACACCCTTAGACGTAATACACGCTGCCCGGTTACAGTGGCCGGCGATTCGCCCTAGTTCCCGGATGGCTGAACGGCGGTGTGCCCCGGCAGCGCAAAGGCGTAGACAGTTCCTCCGGCCGGGAACACCACATATTGCTTGCCAAAAAGCTCATAGGTCATTGGCGAGGTGCTCATGGAACTGCCTACATACGCGTGCCACACGGTTTTTCCGGTTGACGGGTTGAGTGCGATCACGTCGTCGTAGCTGGCGCCCGTGAACAACAAATGCCCAGCCGTCGAAAGGACACCCTCCAGGCCCTCGCGGCCGGGATAATCGTGTACCCACTTGATTTTGCCAGTCTGATAGTCGATGGCTTTCATCATCGACTTCGAGTACAGGAAGAAGTCGCGTCCTGCCCAACCTTCGGCATGAATGCCTGGCATCGTGAGATAGAAGACTCCCAAGGTCTGTTGACTGTTGACGTAAAACAGGCCGGTCTGCGGATCGAAGCTTGGAGCTTGCCAGATCGTGGCCGCGCCGCCCCACACGAGGGTGCCATTTGGTTGCGGCTCGCGAATCGGATTGGGGATTGGCTCACCGCGCTTATTGAAACCGGAATACCAGTTGGATTTGACGAATGGCTCGGAAATCAGCGCCTTGCCGTTGGTGCGATCGAGCACGAAAAACATGCCGTTCTTGCCCGCTTGCGCCAGCAGCTTTCGCGGTTTGCCATGAAATGTGGCGTTGAAAAGCACCGGCGTCATGTTCATGTCCCAATCGTGCGTATCATGCGGCGAACCCTGAAAATACCAGACCAGCTTGCCGGTATCGGGATCGAGAGCGACAATCGAGCAGGTGTAAAGGTTCGCACCAACTCGCGCCGCGCCGTTTTCCACCGGATGCGGATTGCCCGTGCCCCAATACAGAAGGTTGAGCTTGGGATCGTAGGTGCCAGTAATCCACGTCATGCCGCCGCCACGAGTGATCACGTCCGTATCGTGCGGCCAGGTATTCCACGCAGCGGTGCCCGGCTTGGGCATCACGTCAAATCGCCACTGGATCTTCCCAGTATCGGGATCGACAGCCAAGAGGAAACCCGGAAGGTCCGCGGTGTCACCACCCGTTCCAACGATAATATGATTCTTGACGACCAGCGGCGCGCCTCCACCGAAAGCCTTGAGCGTGGGATCGTCGATCAGAATGTGCCAGAGTTCCTTGCCGGTTTTGGCGTCAAGGCAAATGAGCTTATCGTCCGGCGTGGTCATGTACAGCTTGTCCTTGTACATTGCCGCGCCTTTGTTGCTGCCACCGGGGCGGCCGGTGACGAAATGCCAAATCTGGCGGCCGGTGAGGGCATCAACGGCCCACATTTCGTTACCGGCCGTGATGTACATGATGCCGTGCACCTCGAGCGGCATGGTCTCCATGGACCGCGTGCCAGTCTGGAAGGCCCAAGCCAACGCCAGCGACTTCACA
The DNA here is from genome assembly GCA_050746725.1 of Candidatus Acidiferrales bacterium. Lineage (GTDB taxonomy): Bacteria > Acidobacteriota > Terriglobia > Acidiferrales > UBA7541 > Palsa-295. The sequence goes on from JBOGMX010000025.1 coordinate 9,432, forward strand.
TTGTTCTCGTTGATCTGATCGAGCGGGCTGTACCGGCGCCCGCTATAGTCGCCGTTATAGGTCGGCCACATGTTGGTAGGCGGATTATCGAGCAGCGAGACATTGTCAAGTGCCTGCGCGCGCGAGGTGGGCACGCAAGCCAGGACGAGAGCAAATAAAATCGCGGGAACCACGATCAGGCGCTTCACTTTAGGGTCTCCAGATACGTAAACATATCGTGCATCTTCTTGTTCGTCCATTTTGGAAGCATGTCGATGTGCGCCTGAACGGGGTTGTGCACAACGACTTCTTTCACTTCGCTCCGCGGCCACACGTGCGTCCAGCCGTTTGGACCAACGATACTCACGTAGAATTCGCCGTTCTGCTCCAGCGGGCCTTCCATGGTTTTGCCATTCTTCAGTGTGACGGTCGCGGTAATCGTCACTCCCTTCCGGTAAGTCGGCGAAAACGCCAGCGTTCCCGCAGGATCGATGAAGAGCTGCTCAAGCGTGGTTGGGTCGGGGTAGCGAGTGGCGAAGTGAGCCAAGTCGCCTGTGGGCGAATGGCATTCCGAACAGTGTCCTGCTCCGTAGAAGAACGCTTTGCCGGCGGCGGCGCTGCCGGTCGCCAGCTGCGACACCGGGATATCGTTCGGATAGCCGCCCGGCATCCGGGTGTGTAGATCGAATATGGTGATTTCCGAATGAATGTACGCCACAAGATCGGCAATCTGCTGCGGACTGAAAGAAGAAAACGCGGGCATGCCCTTTTCCACGCGGCCCTGCGTGACTACCGGCCCAATCAGGTCGCCATTCTTATCGCGCCGCGTCAAGTCAGAGCGAATCAGGTCCGGTCCGCGGCCACCGGTCAAAGTCTGTCCGTGGCAGACGGCGCAGTTTTGCTGGAAGATGGTTTTTCCCTGCGCGACAGCCGCAAGCTGCTCGGGAGTTGGTTTCCGCGGCCTGAATGAATACTGAGCCTGCGCTGCGACAACAAAGAAACAACTCAATATAAAAACGATCGGAAGCTTCTTCAGCACGTTCCCCCCGCAATCAAAACGCGCTCCCACCAGCGCGCCGTCCAATAACGCAACCATGACTTGTATCACGATTCAGGGCAGATGGCGGCGGAAAATTCAAAACGTCTTTTGGAGCCTTGTCGGCGACCACAACAAGGCCGGGTCGAGAGGAGCCGGAGTGTGGTATTTTCGGTCTAGCGCCCGGCCTTCGTACGTGTGGCCCCGGTGATTTTCACCGTCTGATTGGCGCGATTCGTTCCAGGATAACTAAAGAGCAGATCGTATCCGGGCGAACCTCCCGCGACGAAGATGTGAAAATCCTCCGGGCCTTGTACTACTGGCACTTGCCCGCCGGGCTTCAGATTTTCCAGGAAGATTTGGGCTCGACCCGGTTGAATCCGGCCATCGGCGATGCATGCCCGGATGAAATCCTCTTCGCTTCCCTGCCCCCACGCGACCTGTTTCGAAAGCTTTTCGTAGGGAACGCGCGTTTGCTCGTAGAGGTGCTCTTGCAGGCTGCGTCGAGAGTGGCCGTTCTTTGCCAGATCGGCCGCGCAATCCGGATGCAGCACCAGAATGTACGTCTGCGAATGAGGCCAACGCACTCCGCCGCTTCTGATCCGCTCCGCAATGTCGCCGATCACGCTCTGGCCAGTCCAAGGCGCCACTGCACCACCGCCGAAAACCAGCGGATTGAACGAACTCGCGACGGTCACCGTGCTGTCGTCGCGCTTATAGCCGAGGCTCGCGTTGTACGGCTCCCACGGGTTCCTCGAAAGATCCTCGGCAAACGTGTAGAAGGTATACGCCTCCAGGCGGCCCGTCAGCGCCATGTCGTTCACTTGCGGCCACGTCTGTCCCAGATTGAGTAGCGAGAGGCGCAACGCGCGGCCCACGGTGCTATTCGCGCGCCAGCCGTGGCCCAGCATGCCGATGCCGGAATTAAATCCCAATTCCTGGGCGATCGGACCATCCACCACAACTACGGGCGTGAACGAACCAGTGGACGCTTGTACGTGCGTCAGGTCGTAGCTTTTGTTGGTGAATCCGTCCATCGCCGCCAAAATCACGGGGAAATATTCGGGCTTGGCGCCGGCCATCACCGCGTTGATGGCGATTTTCTCCACGGTCGCAGTGCCATTTTTCGGAGCCACCGGACCAAGTACTTCGTCCGGCACGCGCTTCGTTCCGGCGAGCATCGCCTTCACTAGCTCAGGCGTTGGTGGCACGACCGGCAATCCATCGGCCCAGCGATTTTCGAGGAACACCTGATTCAAGTTCTCTTGCGCGTCCAGAAAATCCTTGCCCGCGACTTTGATGTTGGCGGCCTGGCGCGCTTTGGTTACCTGCGCGGGATGCTCTTCTTCGGCGGTCAACGCACGAGTCGCAGCATCAACGATCTCCGCCAGTTTCGCCGCGACGATCGGTCGCAACTCGTCTTTGCTCGCGCGCGCGCGGTAGTAGGTGTCCGAAGAAAGTCCTACGGCGCGCAGCCCCGGCATGCCACGATCCAACGCCGCGGACTTCGCGTCATCAAGAAACTCCGTGGTCGCGATGTAAACGCCAGGAAGGCCTGCCTTTTCGATTTCGATCGAGTCGTGGGAACCCCACCACGTGCAGCTTCCTCAATCGCCCACGCCAAAGACGAAAAGATCGCCCTGCTGCTTCACCGTGGGATACCAGTTGGGAAGCGCGGTGATGGTTTGCGCGCTCGGTTTGGGATACATCGCGATCGTGACGGCGGGGAATTTCTGGTTCAGCATTTCGCCGAGCACTTCCAGGAAATTGCCGGCGCCGAACTTGCCGTTATCAACCAGCACGATTTTTTTTCCGGCGAGATCGCCCAAGCGCGGATTGATTCCGACGGTCGGCGGAGGAGGAGTCTCGCCGCGTGGGTTCATCACTTCCAGCGACAACTGCGCCGCGGCACTTCCGGTGATCACCAGGCTCGCGTTTGGTTCCATGGCGCCCACTTTACACCCGTTTCCGTCGTGTTGGTATGGGCCGTGCGCCAAGCAAAAAATAGCCTATGGCGCGTTCGCGCACGCCATTTCCATATCTGATGTCAGCCGAATTGCGCGAAGAGACGAGCGTAGCGATTCTTTCTACGTGCGCTCGGAAAGTAGTCTGGGGCAGCGCTTTACTGCAACTTGGCGTATTCGGCCTTGGCTTCCTTGAGGATGGGCACGTCTGGATCGGCATTTTTCCAGAGCGCGAGGAAATCCTGATACGCGGCGCGTGCCTTTTCCTTGTCACCCTCAAGCGCGTAGGCGCGGGCCAGCCCCAGATGTGCGAGCGCGCCAATCGGTTCGTTGCCGATGATATATGAGCGGTCCAAAATCTTTTGAAACTCGGCAACGGCCCGGGCTGGCTGCTTTGCTGCCACCTCCGCTTCGCCACGAATGTAGACGGGATAGCCTGCGAACGTGAACTCCTGCGTGGTCTCTCCGAATTCGTAAGCGCGGCTCGCTTCCAGGTCCTGAACGGCCTGTTGCGAATTGCCAGTTCGCTGCGCGGTGGCCGCGCGAGCCATCGGAAGATAATCCGACTGCACGATGGTATCCGCGGGGAAATCCTTGTTCAGCTCGCCTTCCAGGTGCGCGGCCTGCGCCGAATCTCCCGCCAGCGCGAACGCGAGAGCCGCAAAGCCATCCACGTGCCTGCCCTTGGCGTGAGCGACTGCAGCCGCTGCATCCTGTTTTGCCAGGGAATCTTCGCCGACAAGCGCTTCCCGGATCGCGGAGTGCGCTAGGTATTCCGCTGCCGCTTCCGCTCGGCCCGCGCGCTCGGCGGAATCGCTGGCGCGCTGCGTGAAGTCTCGACTTTCCGCCATCTGACCGTTGTATGCCGCGGTCTCGGATTCGAGGAACAGGATTTGATCGTCGATACCCGGCGAACCCGTCGCGCGGGCCACATCCTTTGCCATCTCGGCCTGATCGTGCTCCACAAAATCCACCTCGTATAGAACCAGCGCGTTCCATGGCGAGTTTAATTGTTTCGCTTGCGCCTCCCGAACCGTCGCTTTGGCCCGATCCAGGCGGTTGATCCACTGATACCCGTAAACCAGATTCACCCAGTTGTTCGAGCTGCCCGGATTGATGTTCACCGCCAGCTGCGCTGCGTCAAAGGATTTCTGGTAGTCTCCCATCCCGGCGTCAATGATCCACAACCAACCCGGGGGGTCCTCATCGCGAGGGTACGTCTGCGCAAATAACTCGTATGAACCGCGAGCCGCCTCCAGATCTCCCGTGACCAAGTACTGATAGGCGGATGTGATCGAGAGCTGTTCGTGCTCGCTCGTCCTGCCCCGCAGCTCGTACGCTTTTCGGACATTTTCGGCGGTAAGTCCGCTCTCTTCCAAGGGAAAGTAGCTCTCCCCCAGTCGCTCGTATGCCATGGCGAAATTCGGATCGAGGCCGACGGCTCTTCGGAAGTCGGAGACCGCTGCGGTGAAATCATTGGTCACATCAAACTGCTGCATGCCAAGAGCGTACGCCTGCAGAGCTTCCAGCGATGACGTCGTCACATCCTCTACAGGCGCGTCGTGCTTCTGCACGGAGCCCAAAGATTCTCCAAGCGCACCGCGCAGCTTCGTTGCCGCCTCATCGAGAGCGCCGAGTACCTGTTCCTTGCCGTTGGCCGCAGCTTCTTCTCCCGCTAGCAAATCGCCGTTTTGGCAGTTCACCGCTTTCAGCCCCAGCACGTACTGCGTGCCCAGACTGGCGATCGAGCCTTCGATCACGGCCGCACCTCCGGCGCGCTGGCACACTTGCTGCGCCAAATCGCCGGTCAGCTTGGCGCCCGCAGGCTGCTCCATCAGCCGCAAAGTCGAGGCGATTTCGTCGTCGGAGACCAGATTCAGGTAGGGCGATTGCTGAAGCTGCACAGCAAGCCCTTCGCGGAGCGTGCCGTCGAAAACCCGGTCGCCCGTGGAGTTGGTGAAATCGGCGATGACGATCAAATCCTTGCCGGTGAGCAGCGGAGCACGGTGAAAATAAAAGTATCCGCCGATCGCAAGCGCCAGCAGGACCACGACCACACCCGCAGCGATAATCCAGCCAGTGAGCATCTTCCTCGGCTCATTCGCACGCGCGGCTTTGGCCGACAAATCCAGCTTTGCTGGTTCCTGCGCCGCCCCGCTGCTTAAAGGGCGATCGATCTCCGCCCCGATACCGCCTGCGCTGGGGGCGACACCGCGGACAGTATCCGCGACGCTGCGCCCCGAACCGCTATCGCGCTGGAGGCGCTTCAGATCGGTGCGAATATCCGAAGCGTGTTGATACCGCAGATTGCGGTCTTTCTCCAGCGCCTTGTTGATGATCTCTTCGAGCTTCGGCGGCACGCCCGGGTTCAAGCGCACCGGCGATACGGGCGCGCGGTTCAGGATCGAATCGAAAATTACCGCGGAGGTGTCGCCGCGGAACGGCAGCGCGCCGGTGGCCATTTCGTACAGCACCACACCGAAGCTGAAGAGGTCGGTGCGCGCGTCCAGTTCCTTGCCTCGCGCTTGCTCGGGCGACATATACGCCACGGTGCCGAGCGTCGAACCGGGGCTG
>JBOGMX010000026.1:0-45205 GCA_050746725.1 Candidatus Acidiferrales bacterium
TATCGAGGACCGACCCAAACGGATCCTGACCGAGCACGCAGATCGAGAAGTTTTTCGGGTGGTCCGCCGCGGATTTTGACGGCCACTGGATGAAATTTCCGAATTGATACAGGTAAGCGGCCTCGACGTCGTACTGGGTGGGGTGGGAGCCGCGAGCCAGGGCGGGGAGCGAAACGAGCGCTAAGAGCGCGAGGATCGAAACGAGCCGGAGCAATGGCAAAAGCGGCCGCCGTGACGACATGGCAGCGCGGGCCGATCCCCGATAGCTCGGAAGTCCTCGCATATCAGGGAGTCAGTCTCGGCTGGCGGCGCCACTCGATCTGGCAGAAAACGCTGCGCTTGATGCCGACGTTTGGCCCCGGGCTGGCTTCCGATTCGTAGTGGTAGGGCTGGAACAGATTGCGTCCGGAGACGGAGAGCTGAAGATAGGGCCTTACCCACCAGGAGAAGTGGGCGTCGCCCGTGGAGTAAGAATTTATGCCCAACCCGGGGAGTGCGCTGACGAAGCGATACGTGAGGGCCAAATCGATCGAGCTGCTAACGTTAAAATCGGATTGCGCGGTGACCTGGTGTCGGGGACTCGAACCTTGGATGATCGGCGCGGTGCCGACATCCATGGAGTTCGTGCCTCTTTCCAGATGCATGTCCAAGTAGGAATACGAAGCGCTCAGTCGCCAGAAGGGCACGGGGTTCCAGTCTGGGGCGATTTCGAATCCCTTGGTGGTGCCGACAAGTCCGTTTCCAAAGTCCGCCGGAATCAGCATGTGCGGAGGAGACGGATTCGTTTCCAAATACGGTCCGCCGATGATGTCCTCGCTGAACAGATTGCCGTAGTGGTTGTAAAAGGTGGAAAGGTCGAAATAAAGAGTTTGTCCGACCATTCGCCGATAGCCGATTTCCCAGCCGTTGGTCTCCTCGGAACGAAAATTTGGATTGGCCATGAAACGGGCGAATTCGGGCGTCCCGTCAGGCAGGACGCCGACGAAGCCCGTCAAATAAAAGGCCCTTTCCGCGGCCGAAGGCGTTCGCACGGCGTGAGTAAATGCGGCCCACAGCGCTTGAGTAGGCGTGGGATTCCACAGCAGCCTGGCGCTTGGCTCCAGTTTCAGCCCGGTGTAGTTGGTTTTGAGCAGCTTGGTGCCGAGAGAGAGCGTAAGGCTATTCGGTATCAGGGCGATTTCGTCCTGAAAAAAGCCGCTATACAGCTGGTCGGTGCGGGATCCCGGAACGAAATAGAGTCCTGGAACGACGATGGGATTGCGAGCCATGCTCAGGCGTATTCCGGCGCCCCAGGAAATCTGCTGGCGGGCGGGCAATCGAAAGCGGTCGAGAAAATCGACATCGAATGTGTTGCGAAGGTCGGCGAAATTGGGCGCGCGGCGGTTCGTACGGTCGTAATACGCTTGGACTTGGAAGTCCTTGCCCGGCCCCTGGACGCGATGCCAGCGGCCGACAATATTTCCGCCCGAAAGACGCGCGGCTCCCGAAAGGACCCGCGTATAGGGCGGAGTGTAGTAAGCGTCCGAAACCTCCTGGCCGGAACCTTCGTCGTAGATGTCTCCTTCGAGCGTGTAAGTGTCGTGCGCGGATTTTGCATAATCCATGCGGAAGCCGCTTTGGATGTTTCGCCAGGTATCGTAATCGTTCCCATCGGAGTGATATTCGGGGCCGCGCACGAACCCCATTCCGTAAACGCGGTAGCTGAGGTCGTTGCTGTTACGGCCGCCATATTGCGCGGTGGCGTCGCCCTCATCGACATTTCCGCCGCCCACGCGCACCACCTCACCTTGCGTATCCTTGCTCGATTTGGTGATGATGTTGATCACGCCATCGACCGCGTTCGGCCCCCAAATCGTGCCCCCTGGTCCGCGGATCACTTCAATTCTGTCGATGTCGTTCAGCGGAACGTTCTGCGCCTCCCAATAGGTGCCTGCTAGCAACGTCGAGTAAACGCTGCGACCGTCGATCAATACGAGCACGTTGCGAGTGAGATTGCTTCCGAATCCGCGAATGCCGATCGACCATGTATTGCTGTCGATGCGAGCAACTTCCACGCCGGGCGCAAGCCGCAAGGCTTCTGGAATGTTTGTGACTCCGGAACGTTCAATCGCCTGCTGCGTGATTACGTAGACGGCTGCGGCAGTCTTCCAAACTTCCGCGGGTTCCTTGGTGACGGAGGTCACTTCGACTTGGCCAAGCTGCTCGATGGAAAGTTGCTTGAGCGATTGACCAGCCTGATCGGCCTTACTGGGACCAGCAAGGCATAGCAGCGCGGCGAAAAACAGCGAGAGGAAATACAGATATGGCTTTACCCACGCGATTGAGACTCGAATGTGATGCCTCCTGGCGCGTATTCGCCTAAAGTTGTTATTGTTCTTGGGTCAACGCCGCGATCGCGTCGAGAAGATCCTGGGCCGATCGGCCCTTCAATATCCAACGATCCGCAAGTCCGACGGCTTCGCCGGGTAATTCCGGAAAACCCGACAGCACGATGATGGGCACGGCTGGCTTCAGCTTCTTAATCTCACGCGCCACAACCAATCCATTCATCCCGGACATCCAGTAATCGACGATGACCGCGTCGATTTTATTCGATTGAAAGAGCCGCAGGCCTTCCTCGCCGGTGGGCGCGTCCAAGACGTGGTAACCCTCCGACTCAAGTAAGAGCCGGCGAATTTGGATCGCATCGGGTTCGTCGTCGATGCACAAGATGGTGGGCAACTTCACCACCGGCTCATTTGTTGTAGTTTCGGAAGTCACTTTCAGGAAGCTCCTAGCTCCAAGGACTTCTTTTCTCGATATGAGCGATCTCGCACCACCGCCGATGCCTGGAAGTTGACGCACACCTTGGTCCCGGAGTCGTTCGATTCGATTTTCAGCTCACCATGAATTTGCCGGACGCGCTCGCGCATACCTCGGATGCCCACGCCCGAGCCGTGCGACTGAATGACTTTCAATCTTTCCGGCGGAATGCCGGTGCCCCAGTCCTGAATTTCCACGGTTATGTTTTTATCGTCCTGGGCGAGACGTATCAGCGCCATTTCGCTGTGCGAGTGGCGATGGATATTCGTCAGTGCCTCCTGCATGATGCGGAAAATCACCAATTCCGCATCCGGAGCCAGTCGCCCGAAATCGGGTGGAATTTCGAGCTCAATATCGATATTGCTGCGCTGCTGCAAACCGGCCACGTACCAGCGGAGCGCCTCCGCCAGGCCGCTCTCGTCCAGCAGCGGCGGATGCAGCAGATACGACATCGTTCGAATCTCCCGGTTCAGTTGGTCGAGCAATCCTTCGCTTTGTTCGACAATTTTCGCCACATCAGGAGCCAGAGCGGGAGAATGCATGGCCAGAGACGCGACGTTCAGTCCGAGGACGGTGAGAATCTGGCCCACGCTATCGTGAAGCTCGCGAGCGATGCGGCGGCGTTCGTCATCCTGCGCCTGCATGAGTCGAGCGGAGAGATCGCGAAGCCTCTCCGATTGCTCGTAGACTTCGGCGCTGCGCGCTTCGAGTTCGGCGGTGCGAAGGCGGATTTGGGCGTCGAGATTTTCGGCCATGGCGCGGAGACGTTCGTCGCTCTTGAGCAGCGCCTCTTCCGTCTTGCAACGACGCATAAAATTCGCGGCTTGACGCAGGTAAAGATCGAGACGGCGCATATCCTGGTCGGTCGGGCGGTGCGGAGACTTAAAGTGCGTGGAGAGCATGCCCAGTGGCGCTCCGTCACTGCCGATCAACGGGGCGGAAATCACGGAGCGGTAACCGGCGGCGCGAGCCGCGGAGCGGTAGGGAGCGAAGGCTTCGTCTCTATCCACGTCGTCGACTACGATGGGTTGGCGCAGGCGCAGCGCGCGGCCGCAAGAGGAATCATCGTTTGCGGATACCTCCCGGAAAAATTCCAGGAATTCCCGATCGAAGCCACGCTGCACCGCGATACACAGGACGCCCCTTCTGGCGTCCAAAAGCTGGATATTGCCCTTGTCCGCGCCAAGGAGTTCGATAACCCTGGGGAGCAGATCATCGAGAGCTTGATCCATATCCCGCATGCTCCACAAATTGGCCTTGGCGCTCCATTGATTGAGCTTCGTCAGCGCTTCAGCCTCGCTGGCCAATTCAGCCTCACTGTTGCGACGCGCTTCCTCGGAGCGCATGCGGTCGATCGCGAAAGCAAGCTGCCGGGCCATGGTGAGGCTCAATTCGATTTCGTTTTCAGAAAAGCGATGGACGGTGTCGTAATAAGTCACGAACTTGCCGATGCGCTTACGGCCGGAAATCAGGGGAATGAAGGCGAGCGCCTTGATTTTCTCGGATTTGACCGTCGTTCGAAGGGAACTGTCGAGATCGGCGGCATCGATGTCCTCCATGCAACCGGGTTGCGCATTTCGGTCGTCCGGAGTCCAAGAGAAATGTCCGTCCATGGCTTTCCGGTATTCGTCGGAAAGTCCCCGCCACCTTACAAAAAGCATTCGCCCGTTTTCATCAGCCAGCAAGATTGCGGCGCGATCGCACGGCAGCGCCTTGAAAATTGCGTCCAACGCCGAATCGTAAATCTCTTCCATCGAAGCCGCTCGTTGCAGCCTATCGGCCAGAAGAAACAGCGCTTTCTGCTGCCGCGCGGTTTCGGCGAGAGCTCGATCGGCCCGCTTTCGTTCGCTGATGTCCCGCGATACGTTGTCCTCTTTTTTGTCGCGGTTCTTTTTGGGAAGATTCACGACGATGCGATCGAAAAAAAGCTCGCCGCCGGCAACTTTGTTTATTCCAGCGACCAGCTTGGCGGCAATAGAGGACTTGACCACGTACCCGCGCGCACCGGCATTGAGCGCTTGCCGCATCATCTCCGGCGAGTCGTGCTGGCTCAGCATCACCACGGAAGTTTGCGGAAGAATCCGCTGGATTTCGCGAGTCGCTTCCAGCCCGTTGAGCTTCGGCATGCTGATGTCCATCACGATCAGGTCAGGATTCAGCTGCTGGGCTTTTGCGATTGCGTCCTGGCCATCGATGGCCTCGCCACATACATCTAGGTTGGGACTTCCGCGCAAGACGGAGCGCACGCCGCTGCGCACCAACTCGTGGTCATCGACGATCAAAATCCGCATTAGACTTCAGCCTCCGGATGAATCGTGGAGGGAGGAGCCAGGTTTCCGAACGCTGGAGACATAGCTATCTAGAGTATATGACGTTGCGAAAGCGAGGCGAATAGGGCGAATACCCTACGCGGCGAATTCGTATTTCATTCGCTCCAGCTTCAGGTTTCTACCGTAGTTTACAAAAGCGGCTTTGGAACGCGGCTCTCCATATCTTATTGCGGCACTTGCTGATTAACGGGTTCATGTCCGGTGGAAGTTTGCATCTAGTGAACTTCGAATCGTTTTGCGTCGTTTCGCTTTAGGCTGACGCCGAGGCCGGGGCGGCTGACATCCGGCACAAGTTCGCCGTTCCTCGGCTGCTGGACCCCGTCAAAAAGCATGTTTTCGATGCGAACGTGGTCATGAAAATATTCGAGGTGTATGGCGTTGAGCGCCGCGCAGCAGAGGTGCGCATGAAGGGCTGGCGCCGTGTGGGCCGAAATCTGCATGGAATGCGCCGTACATAACGCGCTGGCCTGTAGAAACCCGGTCACTCCACCGCAGCGCGTTGCATCCGCCTGGAGCACGTCTACCGCTCCTGCTTCCAACATCCTGCGGAAATAGCCCGCGTAATAGCCGTATTCGCCGGCGGCGATTGCCATTCCCGCGGGCCCCCTATCGCGCATCAAGCGCAGGCCCTCTAGATCGTCGGACGAAACTGGTTCTTCGAACCACGTGACTCCCAGTTCGCGGAACTGAAAAGCCAGAGCCAGTGCCTGCTTCCGGTTGTAGGCGCCGTTGGCGTCGACAAACAGCTCTGGGTTTTCGCCGATGGCTTCGCGTGCGGCTCGCACGCGGCGCGGATCGTCTTCTGGTTTGCGACCCACTTTCATTTTCACCATGCGAATTCCGGACCGCGTCCATCCCGATAGCTGGCTACGGATCTGGTCGAGGGAATACGACGTAAAGCCGCCGCTTCCGTACACGGGTATTCCAGACCGAACCCCACCGATTAGCTTCACTAAAGGCAAGCCAAGGAGTTTGGCTTTGAGGTCCCACAGCGCCACGTCCACGGCGGATATGGCCATCGAAGCGATTCCTCGCTGCCCGAGATTTCTCACGGACTGGATCATGGCCAGCCACGATCCGGCCACATCCATTGCGTCGCGCCCCTCCACGACGTCCTTCAGATGACTCGAAATCAACTTCGCCGTGCTGGCGTCCGCGTAGGTGTAGCCCATCCCCGCTGCTTTGCCGCAGTTCGCCTCCGCAATGACAATTGTGGTTTTCTTCCACTCGATCGTGCCGTCGGATTCCGGGAAGTCGGTGGGGACCGTGTAGGCGGAGACTTCCACGCTGTCAACCCGGGGCGAAGTCGATTTTAGAGCAGTGCTGCTCATGGCTCGCGTTTGGTGACTTCGGCGGATGCCCGCGCCAATTCGTTAATCCCCGCCGGCGAATGCGATTGTGCTTAGTAGGGCGTTCGCATCTTGCCGCGAATCGAGTCGCGTATGTTGCACGACGATTGGCACATCGGACTCGATCACGCTTGAATAGTCGGTCGCCTCCGGGATTTTTTCCGGAGAATCGAGCTCGTTGAATCGAACGTGTTTCGTGCGCTGGCCCGGAATCGTGATTTCGTACGGCCCGATGGCATTGCGATCGGAGAAGAACACGGTGATGCGCACGTGCGCGTCTTCATCGTTTGCATTCAGGATGCAAGCAGTCTCGTGGCTTTTCATCAGCGGCTCGGGACCGTGGCTGGACGCGGGGATGAAACCCTCGGCGATGGCCCACCTGCGCTTCCCAATTGCTTTCATGCTTTTCTCCCTTCGAAAATTACGCGGAAACTACCCCGTGGAATCGAGCCGACGCTCGCGGACAGCGCTAACCGATGGACCGCCGCACGTCTAATCTGAGGCGTGAACGGGATTTCGTCTATCGACCGAACGCCGTATGGAGTTTTTAGAATGTCTGTAGCCGCAGCCCAGGATATGACCTGCTGTAAAACCGGAGTCCAGGGGCTGCGGCCGTAGGATGGACTTCGTTCCGGCAGGCTTTGCATCTAGGGGGAAATCGACTGTTTTCCCTGTGTCCGCGTGGAACGGCTTCGCGCATGATCGTGGAAGCCTTTGTCGCGCGGAATGCTGGTGACACGCTCGGCTCCAACGGCCGGCGGCGAGTTGATATGGCGTTGAATCACGACCGAATCCAAAAGAACATTCAAAAGCTCCGTAAGCTTTTGAAGAAGCCCTCAAAGCTGCGAAATCCGAAAGGCGTGCACGATTTGCGCACTCGCGCCCGGCGAATTGAAGCGATGCTGCCGGCCACCGGGCTTGCGAAGAAACGCCAAGAGAGGAAATTGCTTCGCCAGCTTCGTCCGATACGCAAACGAGCAGGCAAGGTCCGTGACATGGACGTTTTGACTGCGCACCTGCTGGAACTTGACCCCGATGGTGAAAGCGATTGCGAGGTGCAGTTGTTGGAGTATCTTGGCGCAGAGCGGTTTCGCTTGGGCAAGAAACTCCGCAGGTTGGTGAAACGAAGCGCGGGCAGCGCTCGCGGGCGGCTTAAGCGGGTTTCGAAGGAATTGGAATCGATCGCGGGTACGAGCAACGGGAACGCGTCCGCGTCAGACGAAAGTCCTCGCATGGAAGCTGCCGCTTCAGCGCTTGCACTAGCGAGCGCGCTATCCGAGCCAAGGGCACTGAATCGCAACAATCTGCACCCATATCGGTTGAAGGTGAAGGAGCTGCGTTACGTGCTAAAGTCGGCGGGAGGCGATGCCAACCGAAGCTTCATCGCCGCGCTTGGCAATTGCAAAGATGCGATCGGCGAGTGGCATGATTGGGAGCAGTTGCTCGGGATCGCGCGTGACCTGCTGGAGCACGGGAAAAATTGCAAACTACTCGATCATCTGAACCACGTGACCCGGCAAAAGTTCGAGAAGGCGCTTTCGGTGACGAACCAGACGCGCAAGGACTTGGTGGGCGCACGAAACCGCCACAATCAGCGGTCCTCCGGAAAACACTTGAAGCAGCCTGCGCTCCGGGCCGCCGGCGCCATCGCGCGGTGAAGAGCGGCGCCGAAATTTGCCGCAGCGCAATCGAACACCTGCGGATCACTCCAATTCGTCGTAAGTTGCTCTCCAGATGAAATGGGATGCCATTGTGATCGGATCGGGCCCCAACGGCCTTGCCGCCGCGATCACCCTGGCGGAATCCGGAAATCGGGTGGTCGTTTACGAAGGGGAAGATTCGATCGGAGGCGGTCTGCGCTCCGCTCATTTGACGCTTCCCGGATTCGTTCACGACGTTTGCTCCGCGGTTCATCCCATGGCTGTCTCGTCTGCATTTTTTCGCGGGCTCAATCTCGGCCGTTTGGGACTGCGATGGGTCTTTCCGGAAGCGGAACTCGCGCACCCTTTTGATGATGGCACTGCGGTTGTCATCACGCGTTCGCTCGCGGAAACGAGTGTTCAGTTCGGGCCCGACGCAGAGCGCGTTCGCCGGATGCTTCAGCCGTTGGTTGGCCATTGGGACGAAGTTTCCAGCGATATTCTGCGGCCGGCGCGCATTCCGCGCCACCCGTGGGCTTTGGCCCGATTTGGATGGAACGCGATCTTTCCCGCAGCCGCACTGGCGAAACGAAAATTCGCGGGCATAAAGGCCCGGGCTGTTTTCGCGGGACTCGCGGCGCACTCCGCGATGCCGTTTAGCGCGTGGGGCTCGGCCGCGTTTGGAACCTTGCTGTGGACCACATGCCATGCCGTGGGTTGGCCTTTCGCGGCGGGTGGTTCGCAGTCGATAGCGGATGCACTGGCGCTTTATCTGAAGCAGTTCGGAGTCGAAATTATCACCGGCAAGCGCGTGGAATCGCTCTCCGAACTGCCCGAAAGTTCCGTTGTGCTCTGCGATCTGACACCCCGTCAATTTCTGCGAATCGGCGCTCGGCAATTGTCAGATGATGATCGGCGGAAATTGCAAAACTATAGGTACGGCCCAGGCGCGTTCAAAATCGATTGGAGCCTTGACGCTCCGATCCCTTGGAACGCGCCTGTGTGCGGCAAAGCAGGCACCGTTCACCTGGGAGGAACGTTCGATGAAATCGCCCAGTCGGAGGAAGCCGCATGGAGCGAAGCGCCGTCGGACAAGCCGTTCGTGCTGCTCGCTCAGCCATCGCTGTTTGATCCCACGCGCGCCCCGAACGGAAAGCATACGGCCTGGGCTTACTGTCACGTGCCGCACGCAAGTGCCGTCGACATGGTGGAGCGCATCGAGCGGCAGGTGGAGCGTTTTGCCCGAGGCTTCAGGTCTCGCGTGATCGCGCGCTCCGTTATGTCGCCTGTCGACTTGGAAGCGCACGACGCGAACCTGATAGGCGGCGACATTTCCGGAGGCGCCATTTCACTCGATCGGCTGGTGCGCGGATCCACTTCGCGAGCTTATCGCACCCCGATTCCCGCCACTTTTCTCTGTTCCGCCTCGACGCCTCCTGGCCCAGGCGTGCATGGCCTCTGCGGCTATTTCGCGGCGAAATACGCGCACGAGAAGGTGCTTCGAAAGCGAAAGGGGATGGCGCTGCCGGGAAGCAGTTCAGTCGGATTGTAATGATTTTGTAAGGGCTCGGCCGTATCTGGCGTAGTTTCATCGCGTAGTGGTTCCATGGCTGCTATAGAGTCTTGGCCCGATTGTTTCGTCATTATCGAATCGTTATTTTGGTCTCGTCGTCCCGTTGTACGTTCGGAACGTTCTCCGGGACTGACGACTGGCGATAAAGGAGAACAAAAATGGCCGAAACTAACGGTCTACGAGACGTTTACATTGAGCAATTACGCGATTTGTATGACGCAGAGCATCGACTGATCAAAGCTCTGCCCAAGATGGCAAAAGCCGCGGATTCCCCAGAACTCCGCTCCGGATTTGAGGAGCACTTGGAACAGACTAAAGGGCACGCCGAGCGCCTTGAGCAAATTTTTCAATCGATGGGAGAGCCGGCGAAAGCCAAGAAGTGCAAGGGCATCGAGGGCATCATCGACGAGGCGAGCGACGTGCTGGACGAGGATTTCGCGGGCGCGGTGATGGACGCCGCGATCATCGCGTCGGCGCAGCGCGTTGAGCATTACGAAATGGCCGGGTATGGGTCGGCGCGATCGTTTGCCGAGCAGCTTGGCGAGACGAAAGCGGCGTCGCTCTTGCAACAGACCCTCAACGAAGAAAAAGAAACCGATGCAAAGCTCACCAAGATGTCCGCACAGATCAACCCCAGAGCCGCCGGCGGCGGATTGGGCAGGGCAGCCCGCGCATAGTGGCGTTCAGGCTGGCAGATCGTGGTAGCGGTCTGTCAGCTACCTTCCTACCCAGCCCGAAGGTCTTTCTTTCCCTCAGCAACCGCATATTGCAGATCGGAGATGATTGTATGCCCAAGGGCAAACACGTACGCGGCGTAAGTAGCAAAGAACAGCGGGAATACGAACATATCAAAAAGAAAGCGCAAAAGTCTGGGCGGTACGGTAAGCGCGCCAAGGAAGTTGCCGCGCGAACCGTCTTGAAGCAGCACAAGCTACGAGGGCACAAAAAGGGGAGCTGAGCTTGCAAGCGGCTGCGGTTCTTTGCGTGCAGATCGGATAACGCGCTAATTCCGCAGAGCGCCTGGCCAGAGCCGCGACATTTTTCCCCCGCTGAGGTCTGCCGCAAAACAAACTCTCTGCCGCTTAGTCGCAGTCCCACAAGGTTCCCTACCTATAACCGGGTTTACGTGGCTTGAGGGTCTTGCGTAGGGTGAAACACACTCAAGACCCGGTTTCCACTCAGCTCGCTCACGCTTACATTCGGAAGCGCACTTGAGTCAAATGTAGTAGTTCTAGTGACCGACGGACCTTTTGGTATCCACGGAAGGCCCCACGGGCTGCACGTTTACTGTCCACCTGAGCGCCAGTCTCGGTTCGCGCCCACATCGCACAAGCTCATGATCGATGAATCTCAGGATATTCCCAAAATTTCGCCCTCAGCCTCTCCTGCGATTCGTCGCGTCGCCGCCGACGGGTTCCGCGATTATCTGGCGCTCACCAAACCTGAGATTAACGCGCTCATCTTAATCTCCACTTTTGCTGGAGGTCTCTTGGCCCTTGCAAACGGTGAGCACTCTTTTACTTGGTACCGGCTCGCGAGCGCCGTGATCGGCACCGCGCTCGTGGCCAGTGGTGCGGGAGCTGCGAACCAGGGTTTGGAGAAGCATTTCGATTCGCAAATGAGCCGCACTATGCGGCGCCCGGTTGCTGCTGGCAGGATACGCGCCGCCAACGCCATTGCTTTTGGAGGTGTATTGGCATTCTCCGGCGCGGCATGGCTGTTCCTCACTATAAATTCCATCGCGGCGATGCTCGCTCTGCTCGCGTTCGCCATTTATCTTTTGGCGTATACGCCTCTGAAGCGCACGACTCCGTTGTGCGTGCCCGTCGGGGCTGTGGCGGGGGCCATTCCGCCGCTCATCGGCTGGGCTGCGTGCGGCGGAGGGTTCAACGTCCAGGCAGCCTTGCTGTTCGGTTTGCTTTTCCTCTGGCAATTTCCGCACTTCATGGCGATTGCCTGGCTCTGTAGAGGCGATTATCAACGAGCGGGCTATCTGGTCATTCCGACGAATGCTTCCAGAGATCGCTTTGTCACGCTCTACACCATTGTTCCGGCGGTCGGGCTGCTCGCGTTGACGCTGATTCCAGTCCTGGCGCGCCACGAGATGTTTTTTCTGCCGGCGGTTTGCATCCTGGGATGCGCATTCTTGTTCTTTGGATGTCGGCTAGTGATTCTAAAGACGAATACGGCCGCCCGGCAGCTTTTGACTGCATCGATCTACTACCTGCCTCTGGCATTCGCCCTTCTGATTCTTGTGGAGGCTTACGGCTCTGTAATTAAGGCTTAGAGGGAATCTACGTGGCCACAGACACGATCGCACAACACCTCGAAGAGCTCTGGGAGACGAAGCCGACGATTTGGGGGCGCCTTTCCACCGTCGACCACAAGATCATCGGTAAACGTTACATAATCACCGCCATGTTGTTTCTTGTCGTCGGCGGCATCGAAGCGCTGATCATGCGCTTACAGCTCACCTCACCAAACGAAACGATTCTCGGTCCCGAAGCCTACAACCAGTTCTTTTCGATGCACGGCATCACAATGATCTATTGGTATGCCTTCCCGATATTGGCCGGCTTTGGAAATTACCTCGTACCGCTCATGATCGGCGCGCGTGATATGGCTTTGCCACGCATCAACGCTTTTGGCTACTGGACCTTCTTGTTTTCCGGTTTGTTTCTCTACGCGAGTCTCATTCTGGCAAATGCCCCTCATGCTGGATGGTATGCCTACGCACCCTACACGCTGGACCCGTATTCGCCGGGTCTCGGGATGGACTTTTTTGTATTAGCGTTGATTTTTCTCACGATTTCCACAACCGCTGGCGGCATCAACTTTCTCGTGACAATCTTCCAGCTCCGCGCGCCGGGCATGAGTATCGGGCGGATGCCGCTCTTCATGTATAGCTCTCTTACCACATATTTTTCGGTTGTCTTTGCTCTTCCGGCGCTCACAGCTGCCTGTGTGTTTTTGGAACTTGATCGCAAGTGGGGATTTCATTTTTACGATATCGCCCATGGAGGCCATCCGCTTCTTTGGCAGCAGCTCTTCTGGTTTTTCGGACATCCCTGGGTTTACGTCGTCTTTTTGCCGGCCACCGGAATGGTTTCCATGCTGCTGCCGGCTTATGCGCGGCATCCCATCGTCGGTTATCCCTATATTGCCATTTCCACTGTTTTGACCGGCATCGTCGGGTTTGGCGTCTGGCTTCATCACATGTTCGCAGTGGGCGAGCCTCAGATGTCCATGAGCTATTTCAGCGCCGCCAGCATGACGATTTCTATTTTCACGGCGGTGCAAATATTCGCCTGGATCGCGACACTGTGGAAAGGCCGCCCTGTGCTTACCACTTCGCTCCTATTTGCCCTCGGATTTATTGCCCTGCTGATTATCGGAGGACTCAATGGAGTAGTTACAGCCGTAATTCCGGTGGACTGGCAGCTAACTCAGACTTACTGGATCGTCTCCCACATTCATTATGTGCTCATCGGGGCCAACCTATTCCCCGTCTTTGCCGCCTTCTATTTCTGGTTACCCAAAATGACGGGTCGGATGATGAGCGAGCGGTTGGGCAAATGGAGTTTTTGGGTCATGTTCGTGGGATTTAACGTTGCGTTTTTCCCCATGCAGTTGCTGGGCGTTTTCGGCATGCCGCGCAGGATTTATACCTATCCCGCGGGCGTGGGATGGTCCACGCTCAATCTCGTTGTCACGATTGGCGCTTTCGTTTTTGGGCTAGGTATACTGATCAGCTTTATCAACTTCTTCGTCAGCCTGCGCACGGGACGCCTAGCCGGAAACGATCCTTGGAATGCCGATGGTCTGGAATGGAGCATTCCCTCGCCGCCGCCTTCCTATGCATTCGATCACTTGCCCACAGTGGTTTCGCGCCATCCGCTCTGGGATGACCACGACGAACTCTACGATCCGAACAACGAGCGCGTTTTCGACCAGGATCGACTGACGTTGAGCACCACTTGGAAGGATGCCGAGCCGGTATCTGTGGCTAGAATGCCGGAGGACACGATCACGCCGTTGGTCCTCTCCCTCACCCTCTCGATCATTTTCATAGGCATTTTGTTGACGAACCTGTGGCTCGCACTCGCTGGCGTGGTGCTCTCTTTGATATCCACGGCTGTCTGGCTGTGGCCCAGGCAGCACCCGCGCGTTTCGTTTGAGCCGGAAGAGGAAAGGGTATCCGCATGAGTAGCTACGCCGAAGGATTGCCGATTTCGCTGCGCCGTCCGCCTTTCTTGACGAATGACAAGCGCGGCACCCTTGGCATTCAGCTCTTTATCGCCACCGAAGCTTCTCTCTTTGCCGTACTTTTCGCCACGTATTGGTACACCGCAAAGGGCTGGCCCGTTTGGCCCCCTGATGAACCACCCAAGCTGCCCTACGCGATCATCATGCTCTGCGTCCTCCTTGCAAGCAGCGGCGTTCTACATTGGGGAGAGCTTCAGGTCAAGCGCGGCAGAGTTCGTGCCGGGAAGAGCGCGTTGGCCATCACCATTGTCATGGGGCTGGTCTTTCTCATCTTGTCCGTTTTCGATTACAAGGAACAACTGAAGGCAGTTTCGGCGACTCAGGACTCCTACTCATCGATTTTTTACATGACCGAGACTCTCCACGCGGCGCACGTCACGTTGGGCTTGTGCATGCTGCTGTACGTTCTTTTTCTGCCCTCTGTGGAGCCCAGGCAAACCACCCCTCATCGGCCTTTTCACAATGTGGCCTTGTACTGGCACTTCGTTGATGTTGTGTGGATTTTTGTCGTCACTTTTCTCTTTATTGTTCCCAACATACGACGATGAACTCTGACGCTCGCAATCCGCAGATCCGTGAACCCCACGGTCCAAGTTTGTGGTTCGGACTCGCCCTTTCTGGAGCCGCGTTTGCCATCAATGGCTTTCTCGGTTTTGTAATCTCCTGGCGGACCTGTTTTATCGGGCATGGCCAGCTCGGCGCGCTCTCCGGAGAGGGCGTGCGCTGGCTTCTTGGGGGAATCACCGCGGTGCTTTTCGTCGTCGCGGTTTTCGGGTGGCTACATTCCTATCGGAACTGGCGCCGCGTATCGAAAGCCACAAACATCGCGTACGCCGATTCGTCCGGAACCGTGGAATTCGTATCCGTGATTGGCGTCTTGTGCAGCACTTTCTTGGGAGTGGGGATCATCTGGTTCAGCATTCCGTTGATCTTTATCGACATGTGCGTGAGGTCTCATTGAAGCAATTCATGTTCACTCTGCTGCTCTTGCTGGCGGGCGCTATGGCCTTCACCGCCGGCTGCACCGGCGGCAACGTTGAGAACGGTTATTCGACGTATACGGGCGGGAACGCCCGGGCTGGCAAGGCCCTGCTTCAAGCCTACGGCTGCGGTTCATGCCACGTCATTCCCGGCGTTCCCAACGCCCGCGGGCTTGTGGGACCGCCCCTGTACTTTTGGGCCCGGCGCACGTACATCGCCGGCGAACTTCCGAATACGCCCGATAACTTGGTGAGGTGGATTCAGTCGCCGCCCTCCGTCGAGCCCGGTACCGCCATGCCGATACTTGGCGTTTCGGAACAGCAGGCGCGGGATATGGCGGCGTATCTCTACACGATTCGCTGAGTCGCTGCGCCTAAGTGGCTCTGGCAGCGTGCGGTGGCTCCATCAACTTTGGGGTTTTGTTTTTCAAACGTACTAGGAGAAACGGCATGCTTCGAAACTCGCGTAGGGTTGCAGCACTTCTGGTCGCAGTCGCGTTTGTTGCGATTGGGGCATGGTGCCGCAATCCCGGGAATCCTCGCGCTTCCCGTCCGGCCCGGCAAGCCGCCGCCCAGCAATCCACTGCGGCATTTAAATTCGTCAGTCCGCTTCCCAATGGAAACTGGACATTGCCGGCCGGCGACCTCGCGAATACCCGGTACGACCCACTCAGCCAGATCAACACGCAAAACGTCAAAAACTTGAAAGTGATCGCCATCCTCTCAGACGGCATCCCGCACGGGCACGAAGGCCAGCCCCTGGTCTTGAACAACACTTTGTACGAGGTTACGCCGTATCCTGACGAACTGATCGCCTACAACCTGAAAGATATCAGCGGGCCCATCGACTGGAAGTTCAACCCGCATCCCAATCCTATATCCCAGGGAAAAGCTTGCTGCGACACCGTGAATCGTGGCGCCGCTTATGGGGATGGAAAAATTGTGTACCAGGCTCTGTCTGACATGGTGGTCGCAGTCGATGCCAAGACCGGCAAACTTGATTGGGAGACCAAGACCGGCAACGTAGCCGACGGCGCAACGAGCACGAGCGCGCCCCTCATCGTCAAGGACAAGGTGTATGTTGGCAATTCCGGCGCTGAAATGGGCGTGCGCGGCAAGCTCACCTGTCTCGATCTCGCCTCCGGGAAGATCTTGTGGACCGCTTACAGCGAAGGTCCTGATTCGGACGTGCGGATCAATTCCAGCTTCCACCCGTTCTACAAAAAGGACCAGGGTAAGGATCTCGGCGTCACCACCTGGACGCCGGATCAATGGAAGCATGGCGGCGGAACGGTTTGGGGCTGGATTTCCTACGATCCCGAAACCAACTTGATCTTTTACGGCACCAGCAATCCAGGCGTATGGAATCCCGATCAGCGCCCCGGCGACAACAAGTGGTCCATCACCATTTTCGCTCGCGATGCGGATACGGGCTATGCCAAGTGGGCCTACCAGATCGAGCCTCATGATGATTACGACTACGACGGAATCATGGAGAACATCCTTGTCGACATGAATTGGAAAGGGAAGATGCGCAAGCTCCTGCTCCACCCGGGGCGCAACGGTTTCTTCTTCGTCCTTGACCGCGAAACGGGCGAAGTGCTTTCCGCGGAAAAGTTTGTCGATTCCACCAACTGGGCTTCTGGGTACGATTTGAAGACCGGTCTCCCGATCTCCAATCCAGCCAAGGCAACGCACCAGGGTGTTACTACCACAGACATCTGCCCATCCTCGACCGGAGCGAAGGAATTTGTTCCCTCCGCGGTTTCTCCTCTTACCGGATATGACTACATTCCGGCGCACAACACCTGCATGAATTACGAGGGCTTGGCCGCCAACTACATTGCCGGCACTCCCTACGTCGGCGCGAACGTCACAATGTATCCAGGCCCCGGCGGCTATCAGGGCATGCTGGAAGCTTGGGACATCAAAACCGAAAAGCCGGTCTGGAGCGTTAAAGACAAGCTGTTTCCCGTTTACAGCGGAGTGCTCGCTACGGGAGGAAACGTCGTTTTCTACGGCACCATGGAGGGTTGGTTTCGCGCTCTCGACGCCCGCACCGGCCAAATCCTCTGGCAGTTCAAGACGCCCTCGGGCATTGTCGGCGATCCCATCACCTATCTGGGGCCCGATGGCCACCAATACGTCGCGATTTACTCTGCAATCGGTGGCTGGATGGGCGCTACTGCGTTCCCGGATATTTCCATTTCCGATCCCACCGCCGCAATGGGTGTGGTGGGCGCCATGAGCTTGATAAAGCAGTATTCGCCCCCGGGCGATAACCTGTTCATTTTCGGCTTGTGATTTTTCAACTCGCCGACGCGGCAGGAATTTTGGCGCCGCCAAGAATTAAAGATGGCCGCTTGAAGATTTCAGCGATGCGCGGCCGGATTGGAACGGAGGCCACGGCCTTCGTTGAAAGCTCCGTGTCTGGAGGTTTTTAGATGCGAAAGTGGATGATCCTTCTGGCGACAGTCGCGGTCTTCGCATTGCCTGGAAACAGCCAGGTCCAAAACGCTTCGGCGGGCTCTCAGCCTTCCCTGGAGCCGGGATATTACCCCATCGGACCGGTTCCAGGCTACGGCTCCATACCGGCGATTAAAACGGCACAAAATCCAATGCGCGACAACACCGTTGCGATCACCTCCGGCCGCCGGCTCTTCGTTTGGTACAACTGCTACGCCTGCCACGGCGGACATGGTGGAGGCGGCATGGGTCCCAGCCTTCGCGACAAAACGTGGATCTACGGCGGCACCGACGCCGACATTTTCGACTCCATTTCTGAAGGGCGCGGAAAAGGCATGCCTGCGTGGGGAATGAAGATTCCGCAGGCCGAGATCTGGCAAATCGTCGCGTACATCCAGACTCTTGGTACGCCTAAAGAACCCGACGCCCCGAGGTGATAATCGATGCTTCTCGCTTCATTCCTACTTCAGGTGACTGGCTCGGAGTCCATGTTGAACCCCGCCGGCGCTGCGGCTCATCGCATTTCCACGCTTGGCTGGATCGTTTTCATCACGTTCATGGTGGTTTCGCTGATCATGTGGATCATCGTGATCTGGGTTGCCGTCCGCCGCCGCGGCAAGCTCTCCGACCACGCCCCCTACGATGCAACCGGCGGCGAACCCTGGATTCTCGCGGGCGGCATTTTAATTCCCATTGTGGTATTGACGGTCATGTTCGTGCTGTCTTTAGACACGATGTCTCATTTCCCGATGGACCCCAAAAAAGATCCACCGCCACAAATCATTGTGGTTGGCCACCAGTGGTGGTGGGAAATACACTACGTCTCGGGTCCCGTCGACCAACATTTTGCGACTGCGAATGAACTGCATATTCCGGTTGGAGAGAACGTTGATATTCAACTCAGGACCGCCGACGTACTGCATTCCTTCTGGATTCCGCGCCTCCACGGGAAAATGGACTTGGTTCCCAACTTGCCGAACCTTATCCGCATCGAGGCGAGTCACCCCGGCGTGTATCGGGGTCAATGTTCGGTGTTCTGCGGCGATCAGCACGCGCACATGGCCATGCTCGTGATTGCCCAAACGCCGGCCGACTACGCGAGCTGGGTCGCGGATCAAAGAACGGACGGGGCGCAGCCAACCAGCCCGGAAGCACAGGCTGGCGAGCAGGTATTCCTTTCCGCGCCCTGCGCCCTTTGCCACAGAGTTCGTGGGACGGCCGCCGATGGCGTGGTCGCTCCAGATCTCACGCACGTCGGGTCACGCCTGAGCCTTGCTTCGGATACGCTCGTCAACAACAGAGCCAATCTCGCCGCGTGGATCACGCACGCCCAGTCGCTAAAACCTGGCGTTGAAATGCCCAACCTCACTCAGTTCACAGGGCTCCAGTTGCGCGACATGGTTGATTACCTTCAGCAGCTTCAATGACTTGGAGCACCGTCTGACGGCGCGGAACAGCGGATTGACCGAGGGATGATCTGTTGGCACGTCCTCACAGAGCGCTGAGCCGAATCGATCCACCGCTGGTGTGCATTTGCAGAGCCGCGCCTCCATTGCCGAGCGTTCCGCGCAACGCCCGCATGCCGTGGCCACGACCGAATCCGCCAGTTTCGCGCAGCGGCAAATCGGAGCGCACGCTCCCTCCCGATGTGGACGCATCGATATCCAGATTCGCTGATGGATCGATCTTTGCGTCAATCGATCCGCCCGATGTGTCCAGCGTTCCGCCGTTCGAGTCGCCCTTGCTCAACACGGCTTCGATCGATCCGCCCGACGTATGCGCGTCCACGCGCCCCGTCACTCCATTGATGTGAATCCACCCGCCGCTCGTGTGCGCGCGCAGCGAACCGTCAATCGCATCCGCCTCGATTCCTCCGCCGGACGTTCCCAGCTCCGCGTCGCCTTGGATTGCGTTTGCGTGGATGCTTCCGCCGGACGTAAATGCCCGCAAATGTCCGTTCAGTTGCACCGCTTCGATCGATCCGCCGGAGGTTCGCAGCGTAGTATCGCCAGCGAGAGCGAACGCTTTGATTCCGCCGCCGCTCGTCAGAATTACAACGGTGGTGTTTTTGGGGACGCGAACGTCGTAGTGCAGCCAACTCCCATTGAATCCCAGAGAAAAGAAGTCCCAGGGATTGCGCCGCTTCGCTGTGACCTGCGCTTCTCCCGGACTTTCTTCAAAGTCGAAATTGACATCTTGCTGGATGTTGTTGCGCGTGCTGGTGATCGCCACGTCGGCGCCGTTTTCGTTGCTGCCGAGAACGCTCACGCTGCCCGCGAAAGTCTGCAGCACGAACCGGCCACCCGGCTCGAGTTTCAGATGCCGGTTAATTACCGTGCCGGCGCGTGACGTTGCGGCTCCCGCGCCAATCGCAGCTGCCAGCAGCGCGACAACTGCCGCGACCCGGACCGCCGGCGGCTTCGCCATTTTGTGAGTATTCATCGGCATCCCCCGGAGCGCACTGGTATTGCCGCTCCGATTGCATATACGCGCGTGAGTGGAATTTTGTTCCAAATCGAGCCCCAAAACGTGCGCCGGGACGTTCCGGGTAGACGTATGCGCGGTCTTTTGTTTTCTATGACTTACATGTGATTCTACTCGAGTGCCTGTTCCGGGTAATGCTGTGTGATTCGTGGTCAGTGAGTGGCGATCGGTGAAGGGCAAAACTGCATTTAGAGACGGCGCAGATGTGTAGCGATTTGGGCAGTAGTCCGTCGTTTGTTTGCAATCACTTACGGTGTGTTTTACCCGAACGTGTATCGATCTGGCTTCCGGTTGCACAAGAGTGGTTTGGGGGCGTCGCGACGTGCGCGGCGTATGGGCGGAGGCGGAAAACTTCGCGCGGGTGAATCTGCGCGAAAGGTATTGTGTTCTGGAGGCCGTCCTAATGGTGGAGCTGAAGCTCCGCCCCCCTAAAGTGCGCGAGGCCGTGGCGGGCGAAGGCGAGGCGGAGTTGTCCCTGCGGCTGGGGAGAGCCGTTTTGGCGACGAAAAGTTCGTCAGCGCACATGACCACGGATCGACGATAGCAAGGGTGGGGGTACAGGTTTCTACTGGTCGGAAGTACAGGGGACTAGAACTGGACTTAGTGCGGGGGCCGGCGCCTATACCGGGAGGCCGAGCGGCGGAAGCGAGCGCACCAGCTTTACGGTTTCGAGGCTGACGGTGATGACTTGGCCGATGAGCCGGAGGATGTAGGTGGGATCGTCGGGACGGTTTGGGTCGTTGGTGATGCCGCTGCGCTTGTCGGTCGAAACTTGATACTGGTCGATCACCCATTCGAGGGCAGAGCGGTTGCCGAGGCGGTATTCGAATGTTTCGGGAGGAATGCCGGAAAGCGTGAGGAAGTGGTTGTACACGAGCAAGGTTTTCTCTTTGTTGAGGCGCATTTTGGTGACGCAGTAGTCGAGCTTTTCGCCGGGCTTTTCGATTTTCTTCAGTTTGTGTTCGGGCTGCTGCTCGTAATTGACGTGGATTTCGACGAGGCGCTTGCCGGTATTGGCGAATGAGCGAAACAGCGCTTTGTTCGCGCCGTTGGATGCGTCTGGCCCGACTGAAACGAACGGGATGCGCGGAAGTTCTCGCCGGAGGTTGGCAGCGTAGCGCTCGCGGTATTCGGGGTGGTGCAAGATGCCGTACACGTAGTGAAAGATGTCCCACTTGGTGATGGACTGGTCGTGGTAGCGGGACCGAAATTGTTCGAACGCCCAATCCGTGATGTTTTCGTAGCGGTTCCGTCCGTCCTCATCGTACGTGTAAAAAGGAAAGCACTGTGTGCCGCAGCCGGGACTAACGAGGTGCAGGTCTGCGATATGATTCGTCGCGATCGCCATGAACGGCTTGTCGGAGGCTGGTCCGGTAAGAGCGAGTACCAGATTCTCGTTCTCGATTGCCTCGGTAGGAAAGAGGGCGTATTGCAGATATCGGCGCTGGTTCAGCAGGTGGTCGAAATACAGCCATTGGCCGACGAACGGGCGATACAGGGCCGTTCGAATTTTTGCTGATTCGAACTCAAGCCGTTGGCCTGCCGACAGCGCATCTTTTAGACGGTCGGTCCACTTTAATCGCTCGGAATAGACTGCTGTCGGTTTGACTTTGCCGTTCTCAGGAGTGAGGCGCCCGACCTCTGAATTGTAGTTGTCGATAAGTCCGCAGACATTTTTTTGCAGCTCGGCGCGTGATGAGCTGTAAACATAGGCGTCTCGGCTCGTGACGACGCCCAGGCTAAAACTCCGGAAGAGTGCACCTTCATTCTTCTGCCCCGACTTTACGTATTCGAGTCCGAGCGGCTCGAAAGCGGCAAACTCGGGCTTCTCGTAGGCTGTCAACCAATTGTGATTGCGGTCGGGAGAGATCCTGGTCCATGGAACTTGCCGGAGGGTAGCTTGCTGGTCCAAGTGGTGTAGCTTCTCTTCTTTTCTCAATTCCTCCGAAACCCCACTGTAGAGAATCTCTGCTTTCCGGCTCGCGCGCCCGCCGCGTCGGATCAGCAGACAAATGCTCACGCCCACTTGGATCCCGAATACGTTATGGGTTGTCCCCGAGATGTGGGGGTTTTTGCGAACGTTACCGCCAAGGTCAAGGATGTATATCTCGTCGAACGTGCTCTCAAGGTTCTTCCGCATGCCGTCAAACGCGCGTTGGTCGATGAAACTGTTGTTGGTGACGAATGCGATTACGCCGTCTGAGATGCGGTCGGACGCCCAGCGAAAGGCCTTCACGTACGGGTCGCTCAGCTTGTTCTTCAGCGTTGCTGTGGAGTCCCTTGAGTAAGTCTCAGCGATTCTTCGGTCGATTGCGGGATACCTGCGATTCATGTTGTTGTCGTTCTCGTTTACCTGGCCCATGTTGTATGGCGGATTCCCAATGATTACAAAAATAGGAGCTTTTTTCTGACGTTTTACGCGCTCGGCATTCTCGGCAGCCATGAAGCCGAGCTGCGCCTGTTCCGGCTCGGCAAGTTCGAATGTGTCCACCATGCAGATGCCGGGGAATGGCTTGTATTCGCCGGTACGGTCGAAGTAAGCGTGCTCGATATTCATGCTGGCGATGTAATAGGGCAGGAGCATGACTTCGTTGCAGTGGAGCTCGTTTTCGTATTTGTAAGGCAGGTCGGTGGTTTTGATTTCCTGCATCATTCGGATGATGAAATTGCCGGTGCCCACGAAGGGATCGAGGATGTGGACGCCCTTATCGCCGAGTGAGCGGCCAAATTCCTTTTGCAGGATTTCCTCGACGCTGCGGACCATGAAGTTGACGATGGGCTGGGGCGTGTAGACGATGCCGTGCGTATCGGCCTCTTTGGGCGAGTAGCCCTGGAAGAAGCGCTCGTAGACGGTGTTGAGGAATGCTTGCTTTTCTGAAAACCCGGATGCACTTTCCGCACTTTGTTCGATGGCGTGATAAAAGCGGTCGAGGCCGTGCAAGAACTCATCGCGGTTAAAAGAGCGGCGCGTCAGTTCGGAGATGACCTTTTCGATTTCGACGGCGATCACGTTGCGGCGGGTAAAGTCTGGGTTGTTGAAGATCTTGCGAAAAATGCGCTCCGTCAGCAGGTGCTGCACCAACATGCGTTCGACAGCGTCTTCCGAGAGGTTTGGATTGATGGCCTGGCGACAGAGCGCGTAGAAGTCATTGAAGCTCTGGACGAAGGCAGGGCTCCGCTTGCGTTCTTCGTCGATGGTTTTCTTGACGGCGATAGCTAGCTCAGGGATGCGATCGGAGAAGTCGTGGACGGCGTCTTCCCATTCGAGGATGTGCGGGGCTTTGTAGTCGAAGAAAGCGTTGACGACCTCAACGAGCGGCTCCGGCCGGGAGATATCCGCATCCAGCGTTTGGGAGCCGGCCTGGTAGAGGATCGCTCGCTCGGGCGCCTGAAAAATAATGTTGTCTCGTGGATAGCCCTTCTCAAACTTTCGCTGGACCTCTCGTTCCAGATCGTCGTGCTGGTCCTTTGCTTCCCAATACCCATGCGGAAGGTGGTACAGGTCGAGCATTGCTCCATCGACGATTACGGAAGACCGCGCGCGCTCGATGCGGTATTCGGGTACGAGGGTCAGCTTCGACTTCCGCCCGCACTTAACGAGCAGGTCGCGGAATGCGCCTCGAACAGCGCCCTCGTGATCGATGTGTAGCTGGCCCAATTGGTGAAGCGTGTCGTAGTAAGCCTTGACCGCCGCGTGATTGGGCTTGAGTGAGAGGGGCATTTTTTAAGTAATGAGCGCGCCAAGTGTACAACGCGGACTTAGAAAAACATGCGCAAACTTGGAGAAGGGCTTTTAGGGCGGTTCGTTAAGCGTAACAGGCCAGCTGGTGGATCAGCGGAACGCGTGGAACCGGGTCTTTCAGAACGCCAGGGCAGCGCGCGGGCGCGTCGTTGGACCATAGGGGAGCGGGTTTCACTCTCGCGCTTTCGGATTAAATGAGAGCAGATCCTTCGCGCGCACGCGGAAGTCACTGACACCCTGTCCTGAATGAAATCGAAAGGCGCGAGCACAGGATCGAAGAGGGATTCTTCAGCGATCCTCGTCGGATCGCTTCAGAATGACGGCTGCTCGTGGCTGCGCATCTGCGAGTTGGAGCATTGAAGAGGGATTCCCCAGCGCTTCTCACCTCCGCCGCCAAACGGAGAGCGTTTCGGAGATCCCGGCGGCCCCCAGTGCGCAAGGGCACACTGAGGACCGTGAAGCAGATCGCTTCAGAATGACGGCTTCTGGTTCCGGTGCTCGTGGCTGGCGAAGGTCGGGGCCCTCTCGTCGCGCAGCACGGTCCAGCATCTGGGCTCCAAGATTCGCCGGCGAGACGCCCTTCCTGCGTCAGGATGAGCCGGCGCAACAAGAGCCGTGCCGCGCTTTCCGGTAACGAGCACCGGGACGCAGGCGGCGCGAAAGATCGCGGCGCTACATCGATACCTCTGGAGAAATCTTCGGAGCACGAGGTTAGTTTTGGCCGCGGCCTGCTGTGTCGCGGGGCTCTTGCGCGGAGCGGCTGCCAGGGCTTGTGCCAGCCCCGAAGGCTTTGACGGGAAGCGCGTCGCAAATGGCGCTAACCAGTCCGCGGCCATCCATTTTCTCGACAACGCCCTGAAATCCCGCCTCGCGCGCCACCGCGTCAAGATATACGGCCGGAGTGACTGTATAAATCAGCATGACGGCCTTGGGCAGTTGCTTCCTAATGGCTTTGCCTGCCTCCAGCCCATTGAGGCGCGGCATGCGCCAATCGAGAATTATCAAATCGGGCTTCACAGAGGCGGCCTTCTCGACAGCCGCTTGACCATCCTCGGCTTCATAGATTTCCCAGCTTCGGTCGATCATGTGGATCGTTTGAGAGAGCGAGGAGAGCATTTGCTTATGGTCGTCCGCGATCAGGACGCGCGTAACCATCGGAAGCCGCAGACCTCCTTCCCTAACCTGTTCAGCCGGGCTGATGTCCCGAGACAGACCGAGCTGGCAGATTACACAGCAGGGTACATATATCCGGATGACCGCACCATCGGGCCGAGGCTCTATTTTTCGCGTCAGCTAAACACCCTGTAGAGCAGAGCCCGGAACTGGCGATCGGGAGGCCACTAGCGTTGGGCAAAAATATCCTTGGCCAGCATCAAGGCAGACACGGCAGTGGGCCAGCCGGAATAGAACGCAAGGTGGGTGATGGCTTCCACGAGTTCGTCCTTGGTGACTCCGTTGTCGAGTGCGCGCTGCAAATGAAAGCCGAGTTGTTGGGTGCGGTTCAGCGCCACGAGCGACGCGACGGTGATCAAGCTACGGTCGCGCTTGGAGAGGGCGAGGCGTTCCCAAATGTCGTCGAACAGCAGTTGGTCGGTGATTTCGGTGAATTTTGGAGCGAGATCTCCGATCATGTCGCGTGCGGATGGTTTGCGCGATTCGGATGCCATGAATCCTCCTTGCGTGCGGATGAATTGACGCGGATGAAATCCTATTCGATCCTTCGGAGCGCAGCAATCTTGGATTCGATGCTTTCCGCTCGTGTGTCGCCCACAGCACACGTCCAGAACTTCCCGCGCCGGTAGCGGCAACAAGCGAGTGGAGAGCGGCGCCATGGCTATGCAAGACGAAAGTCGGCTACAATCCAGCCGTCACCTACCTGCCCCTTTCACGCTGCTCCCAAGCGCGGCGGATCGGCGCGCCGGAACTCCGGAATATTGAGAGGTCGCGGACGTGTCGAAACGCAAGTGGATCTTCGGAAGCGTCATCGTGCTCGCGCTGGGTGTGTTGCTGGCGCTTGGGGCGCTCTATTTCTCGCGCGGAGCCATTCACAAACTGATCCGCAATCGAACGGAAGCGTATCTGAGCGCTCGCTTTCAGAGCGGCGTTACGTTCCAGACATTTGACGTTTCCTTGGGGCACGGAGTGGAAGTGACGGTGAACGGGCTCACGCTGCGGCATAACGGGAGCGCCGGCCTCCCGCCGCTGATTGAAATACGAAGAGTAAGTTTCGAGACGGGCTTCGCCGGAATTCTGCGAAAAAAGGTCCGAATCTACAAAGTCCAATTGGATGGATTGCGGATTCGAACGCCGCCGCGGCAGCCGGGTAGCAAACCGATGCTGAGCCCCACGGATGGGGATCTGTCGAAAAAATACCCGTTGATCATTGACGAGATCATTGCCAATGATGCGCTTCTGGAGACGCTTCCAAGAGATCCGCGGAAAGAGCCTCGGCCGTTCTTCATTCATCGGGTGGAGCTGCACCATTTCTCGCTCGACCGTCCAGCGACGTTCGAGGCGCAACTAACAAATCCGGCGCCGCGCGGCGAGATCCGGTGCGCGGGGCAGTTCGGGCCGTGGAACGCGGAAGAACCGTCCGCGACTCCGGTGCAGGGCAAATTTACTTTCGCACACGCGGATTTGGGGACGCTGAAAGGCGTTTCCGGCACGCTCTCTTCCCGAGGACAGTTTCACGGACCGCTCGATGAACTGGAAGTGGAAGGCGAGACGGATACGCCAAATTTCGCTGTGCGGACTGCGAGTGCGCCAGTGGCCCTGCATACGAATTATTCGGCGATCGTGGATGGAACGAACGGCGACGTGATTCTGAAAAACGTGACCGCAACATTTTTGAGCACCACGCTGGACGTGCGCGGGAGAGTGGTCGATCTGACGCCGCGAAAAGGCCGCACGATCGAACTGGATGCCGTCGCACGGAAGGGACGCGTGCAGGACTTGCTGGATCTTGCCGTCGATTCCAGGAAGCCGTTGATGACCGGCAATGCGAGGTTGAGCGTGAAGATCGACATCCCGGAGAAGAACGAGGATCTGATCGACCGGATGCGGCTCGGCGGAAGATTCCGGATCGGCGACATCCTGTTCAGCAATCCGAAAATTCAGGATCGGATCAATTCGCTGAGCCATAAGGCGCAGGGCAAGCCGGAGCTGGGAGCGAAAGGCCGCAAGGCTTCGGAATTGCAGGGAACGTTCAGCATGAAGGACGGCGTGGTGAAGTTTTCCCGGCTGAGATTCAGGGTGCAGGGTGCAAGGTTATCGACCGCCGGCACTTATAGCATGGACACCGGAGCTCTGAATTTTCGCGGCAAGCTGCGATTAGAGGCAGAGTTGTCACAAACAACGACGGGAATCAAATCACTATTTTTGAAAGCGGTCGATCCGTTTTTCAAGGGCAAAAACGGAGGGACCGTGCTGCCCATCAAAATTACAGGAACGAAGGACGACCCGAAGTATGGGCTCGACCTATTCGATCATTCGAAGGCGAAGACCGCGACCGCAACTACGCCGACGACCTCGCCGCAGGGCGCGGCGCAAGACACAACCAAGGGCGCCGCAGCGAGCCAATGAAGCGCGCGGAGCCGTCGAAGCGTTCACATGGCGCGTGACGCAGCTGCGCTACGCCTTTTGCCGGGAGCCGGCCACCACCAAAATAATCCCGCCGAGAATGACAAGGCCTCCGACCACGGGCGGAATTACGACGTGCTGCTTGGTGTTTGTGGTGATGTGGACGGAACCGATATCGGCCACATTTTTTTTGCTGTGATAGCTGAAGCCCTGGTATGCGAGGGCCAACACACCCAGCACGATCAAAACGATTCCGGCCCACGTAAGTGGTCTCATCTTTAATTCCTCCGCTGGCGAATCACTTCAGGAATTACCGAAACAGATCTCGCCGCAAGGAGCGAGGTGTTACGTTGGGCGTCCGCAGTCTGTTCAAAGATACCGCGAGCGCTGGGTGCGGGATTCGTCGAGGGCAGGAGAATCGCGCGAGTGGGATTCGGCGGGGCAGATTTCCGGAGTTCTCGAAGCTCGGCCTGGACTTTCGTCCAAGTTTTGCGCCGCTTTTCCGTCGCATAGTGGGCGTTTGGGTCACCGAAATAGTTTAGAAGTTCGGCGCGGAGGGCCGGAGAAGCGCCATGAAAGTGTTCTTTTGCCAGAGCGTCGAGCAGCTCGGCTTGAGTCTGGTCATCGAGCCAGTATTTCCCTGGGCCGGCCAGTTGGCCGGTGTCGAAATTAACGTTCGGCAAAGACAGCCGGCCGGCTTCGACCTCACCCAGCAACTGGCGATAGCGGCTCAGGCTCGCGTTGAAACTGGCTTCGAAGAGTCGCTCGGTCGCCGGGGTGGGAGTCCTGAGCTCCAGGATTTTTAGCGGCCCGATTTTGGGAAGAATGCGGACGAGAAAGGCAAGAAATCTCTCGCCCACGCTGGGAGATTTGTAGTTCTTGCCCCAGTATTTCCGGTAACTGGAACGCGAAAGATTGTAGAGGAATTTTTTCTTGGTCATGCTCGGCTGGTCTCTGCGGATGTCGTTTTTCTTCAGGCTCCAGGCAACGCGCGTTGCCTTGGGGATGAGCTGGCTCACGTCGTGACGGTAGGAGCCGAGCACTTCATCTTCATTGGTGAGGACGCTTTTTAAGTCGAGGCCGTACGTCTCCTGAAAAGCCTGTTCCAGCAAAGGGACTGACACGCCGAAGCCGATAAAGTTGTGGTAGCTTTGGGGCGCATAACGATGCTGCGCGACTTCCAGAACGTCGAATCCAAATTCCGTCTTGATATGAGCCAAGGGATCCTGCTCGTAGGTGACCCACGGACCGTATTTCTTTCTCAGTTTGGGATACAGGATGGGTACGGAGGGATTCACTCCGAGGGAGTGCCCCACGGTATCCCCGGCGTAATGGGAAAGCGCTCCGAGAGCGAACGCGTAACCATTGATGTCCTTCGAATCACGAATGAGCGCGACGATGAAATCGCCGCTGCGGACATAATGCGCGAGATCGCTGAAGAAATGACTCCCGTGAGGGTAGTAGCCCATGTCCTGAATGATGGCGCCGCCGTATGCGTAGCCGTGGGCTTCCCGGAGCTGCTCGGGGGTGGCGTTGGGGAATCGCTTCAGGATCAACGGGCGGATATTTGTGGTCCAAGCGCTGTCGACGATCGCTTCATGCGCAAGGACTGAGTACGCCGCGCTCCCGCGAGGCCAGCCGAATGTTAGGCCCAAAGCGAGAGTGAGGGCGAGCGCCTTCAGCAAATATGCGTTACGGCGCGTCGGTGGGGGCATTGTGGTTTTTGGAGAACCCGATACTCCTCTTCATCGATCGGCACGCACGAGCCGGCGAACAGGCGTCGAGTTTATCACTGCTTTGCGTGCACGCCGCGATTGGCAAGGTATAGCGAAGCGCCAACTCCGGCTGCGATTCCCAAGCCGACGGAAAGCGGCAAGCGATGCAGGTCGGCCCAGAGCTGGAGGCTAGTGGGATGCGACCTATTGCCGAAATCCCCGTGGGTGCCGTGATCTTCGTTGGCGTCGAGCGGCTCCCAAAGATTATCGGGGCGCGAGGGATTGTCGGGCTCGGAAGTGAGCTGCGATTTGTAGCCGGTGCGGCCGAGATAGTGGTCGAGCGCTCCGGGAGCGACCTTGTTTCCGACGATGGCGCCGACGGTCGAACTGCCCACGTAGACTTCGCGACGGCTGTGGTGCGCGGCCCAGTAGACGGCGCGGGCGCCGACTTCGGGCTCGTAAATCGGAGGAACGGGCTGCGGCTTTTTGTCGAGCTTGTTTTTGACCCATCCGAATTGCGCGGTGTTGAGCGCGGGCATGTGAACCATGGTCAGGTGAATGTGGCTTTGGTCGTGAATGAGCTCGCAGCGCAGTGAATCCGTGAAGCCCATGATGGCATGCTTGGCGCCGCAATAGGCGGACTGCAGCGGAATGCTGCGATAAGCGAGAGCGGAGCCAACTTGAACGATTGTCCCTCGGTCGCGAGCGAGCATGCGCTTCAGGGCGGCGAGCGTGCCGTACACGACACCGAGGTACGTGACTTCGGTGGCGCGCTTGTATTCTTCCGGCTTCATCTCTTTCACCGGAGCGAAGACGGTGGTCATGGCGTTGTTGACCCAGATATCGATCGGGCCGAATTTTTGTTCTGCGGTTTCGGCGGCGGCGTTGACTGCCTGCGCATCCGCCACGTCGGTAGGTATGGGCAGCGCTTTGCCGCCGGCTACTTCGATTTCAGCGGCGGCGGCATCGAGGCCCTGCCGGCCGCGCGCCAAAAGTGCGACTTGCGCCCCGTGCTTTCCAAATTGCTTCGCGATGGCGCGGCCAAGCCCAGCCGACGCTCCAGTTACTACGACAGTTTCAGTTGCCATGAACGACTCCTCTCCTGCGGGAATGAAATCTGTGCGAGAACTTCCGATTTGCGATCTCCGCCACGCGGAAAAAGCGATACGCCTGCGGGCGCGGCACACACGCGCGCGATGACGACCGGGAGCGAAGCGCGGATTGGGATCACGCGGAGCTCGCCTTTCGGTGAGGCAGCAGGCTGGTGATGGCGTCCTTGATGCGTTCGCCCCAACCGGATGTGAAAGACCAGGGACTTGGCTGGCGAAGAATGTGAAGCGTCCCTTGAAGATCGAAAACCTTGTAATCCGAACTTCCGTCGGTGGCGCGAAATATTTTTAGCGAGACCACCGCTTTGCCGACGCGAAGATGTTCGATTGTGATTTCTGGAAGCCAATCGGGCAGGTGTGGGTCCAGGATCAGCGCGTTCGCGGGGGCGTACGCATAGAGTCCCGTGAGCGCTTGCAGAATGGTGAACGGCGCCGAACTGGTCCAGGCCTGCGGCCAATCCGCCTTGGTGTAGAGGCCGGGGAACGGAGCATCAGGAGTCCGCTGATGGCCGCCGAAGACCTCGGGCAAGCGGTCGTCTTCGAAAATGGTGGCGGATTCGAAGACCGCCTTGGCGAGGCGATGCATCTCTCCGTGTAAACCATACCGAGCGAAGGCGAGGACGAAACTTGCGTTGGTGACGGGCCAAACGGAGCCGCGATGGTAGGAAAATGGATTGTATGCGGGATGGTTGGCGGAGAGAGTGCGAATCCCCCAGCCAGAAAACATATCGTCCTGCATCATACGAGTGGCAACCTGCTTGACGCGAGAGTCGTCCACGATGCCGGAAAGCAAGCAGTGGCCGGGATCGGAAGCAACGGACCGGATAAGCTCGCCCTTGGGATCGATGCCCATGGCGTAAAAGCCTTCGTCTTCCATCCAGAATTTTTCGTTGAAGCGCGACTTGAGGTCCTTGGCTTGTTCGTAGTATTGGTGCGCCAAATCGACCTCATCGAGCCACCACAAGACTTCCGAGAAATATAGCTTTGCGGCGTACATGAAGGCTTGCATTTCGCATGTTCCGATTGGCGCCTCGACTTGCTTGCCGTCTGGGTAAACGATGGCATCGCCGGAATCTTTCCAGCCCTGGTTTTTCACGCCTTGATCGGAGTGGGTCTTGTAACGATAGAAGCCGGTGG
This sequence comes from Candidatus Acidiferrales bacterium, assembly GCA_050746725.1. Classification (GTDB taxonomy): domain Bacteria; phylum Acidobacteriota; class Terriglobia; order Acidiferrales; family UBA7541; genus Palsa-295. The sequence goes on from JBOGMX010000026.1 coordinate 31,173, forward strand.
AATCGAGGCTGTAGGTATCGGCCCATTTGATCGCACCGATGGCCGCTTTGAGATGTTTTCTGACGAGTTCCTTGTCGCCAGTCGAGTGCCAGAGTTCGGAGACGGCGATGGGGAAGAGCAAACAGCCCGAGACGGAACCGTAGTAGAGATTTTTCGGGCGGAAATTCAAAGCGGAGAGCGGATCGGTGTGAATCTCGTGTGGCATGCGACCCGGCTGCGCGTCGCGCCAGTCGTTTTGCTCGCTGGATTGATAGTGCGAGAGGACGTTGAGGCTGCCCTCTAGAAGTTCGGGGCCGAGGAGGGACGCCTGCCACGAAGATGCGAGCAGGTCGCGGCCGAAAACCTCCATGTAGGTTGGGATGCCGGCGGCAATGGCGATCCCACCGGGCGAATCGAGATCGTAGAGACGGAGATCGGCGAGATCGGTTCGCGACCTGCACAGAACTCTCTCAACCGTGCTGGAGAGGTCGTCGCTATGAGGGACGCTGACGTTGGAGGCGGAGGTCAAAAAATGGGTGCGGCGCTGGTCCCAGTCGCTCTTGTTAACCAAGGAACATGCGCCGGATAGCGGAAGAACATCGTTTTCGATGACCGCCAGCAAGCTGAGACAGGCGCGCCATTCCCCATGCGGCTTCAAGTCGACGCGGAACGAAATGCGATTGGGCGCGTATTCGGGCGGCGAGGTCGCGTTTTCGATCCGAAGTCTGGTACCGCGGCGTATTTCGCTGACGCCCTTTTCGTTCTGGTGATCGTATTCATGGCGCGCGTAGTAGTCGGTGGCGAGCTCCCACGTTTCGGCGCCAGGCTGCGCCCATTGGGAGTCAAGACGGCCATGCTGCTTGCGGCCATTCTTGATTTCGTCGCGCGACACAAACTCATGCTCGAAATCAAGAACCAGATCGACGGAGGTGGGAACCATCGTATGGTTTTTGACATACACATCCTCGTGCATGCCTTCGCCTAGTGAGCGCGTGAGGCGCAGCTCGATCGTTTCCTCCAACGGATCGCACAGTCCGGCGGGAGTATCCTTGCAATTTTGTGGAGTTTGAATGTAGTAGCCGATCCATGAGAATTGTTCGAGATTCGAGCCGCAACTGAACTCGGGACGTTTCCCGTTCATGGACCAGACGTAGCGGCGAATCACCCGCGTTGCGTAGATGTAGAGACCCTCGAAACGTTCATCGGAATCGACGATGCCATCCTGACCGGAGATCAGCACGGTGCGCCCACGGCTCACCTGGATGGTTTCGAGGCGTGGCCGCAGCTTGACAAGGCTGCCGATTACGTTATGAGTGGACACAGGAACCTCCCATCAGCCCTCGCCGAACGGTGTCTCGCGGATTGAGCCGGCGCAGGGTCCGCAGTGATGCAAGCACCGCGTCATTCGACCTGCTGACGATTCGGCTTCCTCCGGCGGGCCGTTGAACTGGAGGAAGCTGGCTTTGTGGGAACCGGGACCGGGCCCGGCTTTTTCCCGTCGACGAGCTTTCGCGCGGCGAACGCTCCCGCGACTATAGCGGAGAGTCCGCCGACAACAGCTAACGCTTGCATTTTCGAATTTTGGATGGCGCGCTTGTGTCGCTCGACGAGCGCTTTCTCCGGCAGCAAGTCATCTTGGCCCGCCGGGCCGTGATGGATCGCGAGCTGCAGGACCTCGGCCACGTGCAGGCCGTGCCGGTTGGTCATCTGCGAGATTTGCTCGCGGCAACTGAATCCATCGGCAATGATGATTTCGCTGAGGCCAGATTGGCGGATGGCGGGCAGCATGCCGTGTTCGCCAATCTTGGCGGAAACATCGTAGTGGCCTTCCTCGAAACCGAACGAGCCAGCCATGCCGCAGCAGGTGTCGGTGAGGAGCCGAACCTCCATCTGCATGTCCTCGAGAAGTTTCTTTTCGTGCTCCACGCCATGAATGATCGCTTTGTGATGGCAGTGGCCGTGAATCACTCCGCTGCGCCGGAGCCGCGGAGGATGATAATGGGCCTTCTCCACGAGAAACTCGGAGAGCAGAAACACGTTTTTCATGATCAGCTGAGTTTCCTTGCGATTCGGGAAGAGCCCGTGAATCTCGTCCCGCAGTACGGACCAGCAACTGGGCTCCAAGACGATGATGGGCGTGCCCGCTTCGGCATAAGGCGCGAGGACGTCAAAGAGTTTTCTGAGATATTGCTTGGCAAGATCGAGGAAACCGTAGTCGTAAAGCGGACGGCCGCAGCAGACATGGCCGGCAGGAACCTCGACTTCGTAACCCGCGTGTTCGAGAACCTCGACGGCCGCCTGCGCGGTGCGCGGGAAAAAGTGATTGTTGAACGTATCCGGGAAAAGCACCACTTTTCCGACGACGTGATTCGCCGGGCGCTTTTTGGCGCGTCTTGAGAACCACGCTTGAAAGGTTTGCGGAGCGAACTCCGGAATCGAGCGATGCGCTGATATTCCCGCCGCTGACTTCATGAACTCACGGACTCCTGGAGTGGACGCCGCAAGATTCACGAGACCTGGCCAAAGCGACGCAACTTCGGCCCATTTGTCGATGAGGCCGAAGGCGTAGGCGTAGCGCGGGCGGACACGGCCCTCCCAATAATGGGATAGGAACTCTGCTTTGTAGGTAGGAATGTCGACGTTGACCGGGCAATCGCCCTTACAGCCTTTGCAGGCGAGGCAGAGATCCAGAGCGTCCTTCACGTGTTCGTCCCGCCAGCCATTTTTGATGACCGACCCTTGCAACATTTCCCAAAGCAAATGGGCGCGCCCGCGTGTCGTGTCCTTCTCTTCATGGGTAACCATGAAGCTGGGGCACATGGTCTGGTTTTCGGGGTTGCTGGAACTGGAGCGGCGGCACTTTCCGACGCCGACGCAGCGTAGAGTAGCTTTCGCGAAGCTGCCATCGTCGTCCGGGAATTTGAAATGCGTTTTCGGTTCGGCGGGGTGGTAATCGGCGCCCAGGCGAAGGTTGGAGTCGAGCGGGAACGGATCGACGATCTTGCCGGGATTCATTTTTCCGTCCGGATCCCAGATGCTCTTGTATTCGCGGAACGCGCCGACTAGTTTCTTGCCAAACATAATCGGAAGAAGTTCGGCGCGGGATTGCCCGTCGCCGTGTTCACCCGAAAGGGAACCACCGTAGTTCGAAACCAGCTCGGCGGCATGCTCGACGAAGGAACGATAGTTTTTGACGCCTTTTTCAGACTGCAGATCGAACGTGATGCGGCAGTGAATGCAGCCCATGCCAAAGTGGCCGTAGAGAGAGGCCTCGTAATCGTACTTCTCCATCAATTTCCGGAAATCGCGCAGGTAATCGCCCACCGCGTGGGGTGGAACGGCGGCGTCTTCCCATCCGGGCCAGGCACTTGGCTCGCCGGGAACGAAAGCCGTTGCGCCCAGGCCGGACTCGCGTACTTCCCAGACGGCTTTCTCGTCGAGCGGATCGTCGTAGAGCTTCGCGCTCGGCCCGTGCGGTTTGTGTTTGAGATAGTCGATGAGCGCCTTGGCGCGATCATCGGCCTCCTGCTTTGTTTCTCCGGGGAACTGCACCAGCAGCCAGCCCTTGCCTTCGGGTAAACGGTTCAGGTACTTGGTGTGCAAGCCTTTCTTCTTCATGTTGTCGATGAGTTTGTGATCGATGCCTTCGAAACCCATCGGTTTGAACTTCAGGATCTCGGTGATGTGATCGCCAGATTCGTATACGTCCGGATAGCCCAGCACGACGAGCGTCTGAAAAGGAGGGTTGTGGATAAGATCAAGCTTTGCTTCCAAAACCGTGATCAGTGTGCTTTCGGACCCTACCAGCGCACGCGCTAAATTAAATCTGGGATTTTCCTTCGAGGTGAGGAGCTGATCTAGATTGTAGCCGGATATGCGGCGCGGAATATTCGGATAGCGTGCGCGAATCTGGTCCGCGAAGCGGGAGCGAAGGTCCTTTAACTTCGACATGATCTCGCCTTCGCGGCCGCCATGGCGGATGCTTCGCTCCATGTCTTCGTCGGTCATCCAACCGACGGTCATGCGCGTGCCGTCGTACAGCAAAATATCGAGCGATTCGACATTGCTGGCAACGGAGCCGGCCATCTGCGCGTGGACGCCGCAGGAGTTGTTGCCGATCATACCGCCCAGGGTGCAATGGTCGTGCGTGGACGGGTCCGGTCCAAAAGTGAGGCCGACCTTGTTCGCTTCGCTTCTCAGGTCATCTAGAACACACCCCGGTTCAACGCGCGCGGTGCGATTGACGCGGTCGATTTCCAGCACTTTGTTTAAGTATTTGCTCCAGTCCATCACGACCGCGGTGTTGCAGCATTGACCGGCAAGACTGGTTCCTCCGCCGCGGGACAAGATTGGAGCGCCATGTTCGCGTGCTGTGCGGACTGTGGCAATCACGTCGTCCACAGATTTAGGAATCACGACACCGATGGGGACTTGGCGATAATTTGACGAGTCCACGGCGTAGATGCCCCGACTGCCGGCGTCGAATCGGACTTCGCCTGCGACGCTACGCCGCAGAGCCTTTTCGAGGCTGCGTGCGTCAACAAATGAGGGAAGTCCAGCTTTCTTCGATTCGTGTTTCGTCTCAAGCGGAAGCACGCTGCTCATAAGCTCTCCTGACTAATGGCATTGCGCCGCTCGATTGAGGCGCAATGCGTTGACATGGGCTGGCCTGGTACGCGTGCGGCTACACAAGTTCGCGCGCCCGCTCGATAAATGCTTCCTTCATGATTTTTCTGGCTTTGGGTTCGCCGCGAACCAGCGATTCCACGAAGTGGTAGGCCTGCTCGGGCTTAATGTCCGGCGGCAGGGGAGGGGTAAGAGGATCGATGACCGCTTCCAGGACCGCGGGGCCCGGCAAATCGAGGAAACGATCGAGCGTGTTTGCCACCGCGCCGGGTTCTTCGACTCGCATACCATAGGCGCCACATGCCTCCGCGAACTTGTCGAATTCCATCGGTTGCAGCTTCACCCCGTATTCGGGATTGCCGAGCATGGCCATCTGTTCCCACTTGATTTGGCCGAGATAGTTATTTTTGAGAACGACTACTTTCACCGGCAGCTTGTACTTCACGGCGGTGAGCATTTCGAAGCCGAGCATGGTAAAGGCGCCGTCTCCGACGAACGCGATCACCTGGCGGCTGGGGTAGGCGTACTGCGCGGCGAGCGCGTAGGGAAGGCCCACGGCCATGGTGGCCAGATTTCCGGAGAGCGAGTACATCTGTCCGCGGCGGGCGCGAATCTGCCGGGCGAACCAGGTGGCAGAGGTACCGCTATCGCAGGCGACGATCGCGTCGTTGCGCAGCCGCTTTCCCAATTCCCAGGCGACGACTTGAGGCTTCAGCGGCATGGAATCGGACGTGCCGAGCCGCTCCATGTACTGCCACCAATCTTTCATTCCATCCTGTGCCTTTTTCAGGAAGCCGCGATCTTTTTTGCGCTTCAGGCGCGGCAGCAAAAGTTTGAGAGTTTCTTTGCTATCGCCTACCAGGCCGACGTCCGCTGGATACCGCAGCGAGATTCGGCCGGGATTCAGTTCGATTTGCACCGATTTCGCCTCGCCGGGACTGGGCAGGAATTCCATGTAGGGAAATGCGGAACCGATCATGAACAGCAGATCGCAAGTGCGGAGAGCGTATTCGGAGGGCTTGGTGCCGAGCAGACCGATGCTGCCCGTGGTGTACGGGCTGTCATCCGGAACCGCGCCTTTTCCGAGCAGCGCTTTCACGATCGGCGCACCGAGAACCTCAGCGGTTTTTTCGAGTTCATCGGTGGCGTGAAGAGCGCCGCGGCCAGCGAGGATGCAGACTCGTTTCGCGTTGTTGAGAAGTTCCGCGGCGTGGTGCAGCTGGGATTCGGGCGGAACGGAATATGATTGCGCGTGCACGGTAGAGACGTGATCCGGTTGGTTGCGCGACGAACTTTGTTTTTTCGGCTCGTACGGCATGCTCTGCGTGTCTTTGGGAAAGGTAATGTGAGCGACGCCGCGGAAAGTCTCGGCAGTGCGGCAGGCGATTTCAGTGATCGTTTCGACGTGGGCCGGGCCCATGACGCGCTCGTTATAGATCGCGACGTCCATGTAGAGCTTGTCCATTTCGACGTCCTGCTGGCCGTGCGTTCCGATGAGGTCGTGATACGCCATTCCGGTAATGGCGAGAACCGGTTGGCCGTCCATTTTGGCGTCGTACAAGCCGTTGAGAAGATGAATGCCTCCGGGGCCGGAGGTGGCCAGGCAAACACCCAGCTTGCCTGTAAACTTGGCATATCCCGTGGCCATAAACGCAGCAGCCTCTTCGTGGCGGACCTGCACGAAATTGATTTTGTCGGCATGAGTGCGAATGGACTCGAAGATGCCGTTGATGCCGTCGCCGGGAAATCCGAAGATCACTTCCACTCCCCAGTTGATTAGCGTCTCGATCATTACGTCGGCTGCAGTCATTTTGACTCCCTCTTGAACGTGTTCTGGTGCGATGCCGGTCCGACGCAACGCTTTCAAAAGCGTCCCGAAACCCTCATGGTGCGTCGCAGTCGGCCTTCCAGGAATTTCTCGGATCGTCCGAGGACCGGGGCATTGTGAAAAGTGAACTGCAAGATTCTGCCGCTACGGGCCTTGCCAAGCTAAAACACAAATCCGTCCGATTCAGCATGTCGCACTCAGGTACCCGGTGCCATCGGGCGATTGGTGTATTCTCCGGTCGAGTGTCTATGCCACTTCGTGCGTCGCGTTCACATCCGATCTAGGTTTTTTTTCGGCTTAGCTGCGGACAAGAACGGACACCTGAGGCGATTTGAGCCGCGCATTCGGTTTATCTGATGGCTGCGGCGGCGAGATTTGGGCGCGCGCTGCGGCTGCCGCTTGGCGGAGGGAAACAGCTAAGAACGAAAAGGCGAATCACGGTGCGCGCGCGCCGAAAAGGCCTTACAATGAATCCATTCCGGTCGCGGGGCGTAGCGCAGCCTGGTAGCGCGCCTGCCTTGGGCGCAGGAGGTCTGGAGTTCAAATCTCCACGCCCCGACCACTAACTCGTGATTCCTCAATTCAATCTTGTTGATGCCGGTTGCGCCGGAGCCTGAACTTGGGTCCATTTGGGTCCAAGTACAAGTCTCTCAACGCTCTCTACTGCGCGACGCTGCTCTTCCGGAATCGCGTGCAAATAAATCTCGCGCGTGATTTCCGGCGTTGAGTGACCCAGAAGCGATTGCATCGTGCCAATGGGTGTGCCCACCGAATCGAGCATCGTCGCGTGACTATGCCTCAGAAGATGCCACGTGACGCCAGGAAGCCCTAGTTTCTTCGCTGCGGGCTTCAGGTGTTTGCGCAAGAGATTCCATCGTTCCAGCGGCAATCCCTCGCGTGTGGCAAATACCAAGGCTCTTGCATCAACAACGGCGGGACGGATGGCGGCAAGAATTTCCGCTGTCTCCGTTCCAATCGGTATGGTCCTTGCACTGCGCTTTGTCTTGGGTTGATCGAAATGCCCGTCATACACCGTTTCGCAAACACGGAGCATGCGAGCATTCAAATCGAGGCTTCCCCAGCGAAGCGCAAGCAACTCTCCGACGCGTAGCCCAGTTAGCACCAGCAACAACGTGACCGAGCGGGCCGGGTCATTCAAAGCTGCCGCAAGGTTTCGCACTTGAATAGGAGTGAGAACCGTTCTCTCCGTTCCATGCTGTCGTCGTGGTAGTTTCGTTTTTTGAGCCGCGTTCTCGCCGATATAACCCCATTCCTCGGCTGCACCGAGAATTTTGCTCAGGCCGCACTTGAAGTGATGAACGGTTTCCCACGACAAACCACCCTTGAGCTTTCGGCTGAGAAAGCTTTGTAACTCTTCCCGCGTGAGTTCGCGAAGCTGCCTCTGGCCGAAGGACGGAATGAGATGCACGTCGAGCATGTACCGATAGTGCTTTTGGGTTGCGTACTTGAGCGTTGGCAAAACCACAGGTGTCCAATCGTCTTTGACAAAACTGCCAAACGTGCGGACAGACTGCGGTCGGGCCTTGCCGGTGTTGATCGTCCCTAGCCTCTGAGACAACACTTGCATCGCAAGACGGCGCGTCGGAAATTCGGCGACGGTCCCGATCACTTCGGACCGTCTCAGTCTGCCGAGCGTGCCGTCTGCTTGAATTACATCCTCCCACCAACGCGCCACCCAAACTTTCCTCCGAGTGCCGCGCCGAAAAAGCGATCCTTGCTGGAAACCTCTTCGAGCCATCGTTCCTCCATGGATGGCCCGTCCAGCTTGTTCTGCGTCGTCTTTGAGTGTAGTCCGCATGTCAAGCTGCGTGGGAGCCGCGCCGTAGCGATTCAACCCAAGCCAACACTTCGTCCTGGCGGAAGCGCCAGTATTTTCCAAGCCGGTAACTTGGGATTCGCTCCAAGGATCGCTTCCGTGTCCGTCCGTAAACCCAGGACACAGGGACTTGTAATAAATCAGCTACTTCGTGAACCGTGAGAAGGTGCTTTCGGTGATGTTCCTCCCCCTCTGTGGCCGCGATGTGCGCTGCATTGTTCGGGGAGCGAAGGGAAGATGTTTGCGAGAATGATTCCGAGATAGGCCGTGTCGCCTCTCCTGCGATGTCTGACGGTTTCGCGGATTGATTCGGGACTGCGCGCATTGCAGAGCGCGGGGCATGCTGTCTTGAGGACGCTGTCTTCTCGCGCATACCGGATTGTGTTGAATGAGGCTTCATGTCTGTTATGCGGTCTTTGTGAGAACGTCTCCTTTGCGTGGTTCATGGTTGATGTTGGTCGGATGTTCAATCAGCCAGCGCTTAAACTCGTCGTCTCGCTTGAAAAGGAGCTTGAGTGCTTCGCTGACGACGTAGGACGCATTTGCGCCGATGAACTCGGCGTATTTGTCCAGGTTGTGCCTGACTTCTTCCTCTAGACGAACCTGAAGGGTTGTAGTTTTGGGTTGTTTGGATGGTGCTTTCAGTAAGGGCAACTGTGTTCCTCCTTCCCTCTTTTGCGGCGTAGTGCGACCTGCATTACAAACTGCTTGCTCTGATCTCTGCACGCGGACAAAACACGGCCCCGAGCGGCTCGGGGCGGGCGGGAGCGACCCCACGAAAGTGTGGGCGGCTGCAAGCCGCACAAAACGGGGTCGCTCCCGCCCTTCCTTGTGTTTTGTCCGCGTGCAGATGTCACCCGTTTCATTTACGCATCCGCCGTTCTGCTAAGAGCTTGTGGTCGGTTTGTGGGTGACTCCTGAATGCGGGCCACAGTTGAAGTGCCGTGTATCTGCCAGCCGTCACCCCATCTCTTCTTGCTCTCACCGAATACTGATTCCTGGCCCGGCACTGTCATGGCCCGGAACAGGACCTTTGGCGCATTCGTTCCAGTCGCTTTCGATCCAGCCTGCAAGTCCTTCGGCAACTGGTTTCGCCGCCATAGACGGAACAGACTGTCGAATATTTCTCCGTTGAAACGTCTTCCGGCTTGGTGCCGAAAAATCATGTCGTCCTCTGTAACGAGGCTGTATTTCTTGTTGTCCCACTTAGTTTGAATGTCGAAATAGCGAGCTAAATCCGAGAAACCCTTGGCCTCTACAAAGAGCGAGAAAAGCTCGGCTGCTTGCTTTTGGAGGCCCGCTGCGGTGGAGATGTAGATGAACTGAAAACTCGGAAGCTGCTGGAATAGAGGCCGGTAGGTACGCAGGTGCGCGACGAATCGGTCGAGGTTGCGATGTTCGGGATCAACGTAGGTAAACGTCACCACAGGCATGAAATGGGGACCGGGATAGGCAATGGAGAGAGGGAATCCCTCGGAGAACGTGATGGCTTTGCCATGCTCGCTGGATGGAGAAAACAAGCTCTCGCTGAGCTTGAACCGTTCGATGAGGTACCGCCGCTTTTCTTCTGCCGTCTCGAAATAACGGTCTTCCGGGTTGGCAAGAATGAAATCGAGAGAGAGGAGTCGTGTCTTAATGTAATCGAGCTCGTGCTCCCTGCGATTGCGGAGATGGGCCTTGCCAATCGCTTCAAAAATCTGGCGAGAACATAGGTGATACACGAGGCTTCTGCGCGTGTATCTCTGAGCTGAGGCATGGCCCAGGCTAAACAGCTTTTCTATGAAACGGGCGTTACGTTTGCCGCTCTTGGCGTGCGCAAAATCAAGGAACTGCCTCACCGTGAAATAGCCGGAATGCGTTGCCACAAGGTAGAGGAAACGCGCCTCGGCTTGGGTATAACCGAAAGTGCGGAGGCCGCCGAGTTGGGGTTCGTAAATGCTCATAGGGCTATAGTGTGAAGATCGCCGCGCTCAACTCCCGGTCGTCTCGAATACGGCGCAGCCGATCCGTGTCGCCGCGCCGGGCGTAGATTTGGAAACCGGCACGCGCCTTCTGTGCCAGTCCACGCGGGCGGTAATGGTCGGTGGCGAGTTCCAGGTCGCGCCGCTGGATTTCATTCTCGTTCTCGCGCACATATTCAATTCGCAAATCAGGGATCGGAATCTTCCCGGATACAACGTTCAGGTGATACTGGTTGGCGATTTTCTCCTTTACGCCTTCCTCTACCTGCCCCCTGGCGTCCGAAAAGCGGGCCAGGCGGGCGTAGAGTTCCCTCTTAATTTCGTAGTCGAGCTTGACGCGACTCACCCTACCGCCGCGTCCTTCGATCTCATCGGCAACCTTGTGATAGAGCCGGTAGAGTTCCGCGTCGTGAATGGCTTCTTTGGGCTTTTTGAGTCCGTGGTAGGTGACCTGGTCTGGGCGAAGAATCTTCCCGCGAGACAATAACTGGTGGCCTTCTTTTGTCAGCGTCACTACCTGCAGAGGGTTGTGCTCGGCATCTGAAATGCGTGTGACTCTGACGAGGCCATGACGGACCAGGTTTTCAACATCGTTCTCCATCCGGGCACGGTCTCCGTTGTAGGCCAATTCGGCCAAGTCCTTCGCGGCTGCGACGCGGAACTTGCCAACTTCCGAAAGCGTATGAATCTCTGAATTCCGCAGGGAATAGTCGTTGTCACGGTCCGTGTACTGGGTTCGTCCGCGTTGAGAGAGAGTCGCCTGGACGCGCTCCTCGCGGGCCAGCGGCGGGCGCTCTTCTCTGGAATGTTGCCGCCCCGCGCGTTCGAGCTGGTCGGCCCTTTCTTCCTCTCGATGGACGTAGTAAAGGCGGGTCCGAGCGTTCCATGCGGAAGATGAACTCCGGCCTACATCCCTCTCGGAGCCGAAATCAGAATCGCGAAAGTCGTCAATTTCGAATCCGTCAAAGCCTCGGGACATGGGGATACTCCGTCGCGCCCGGTAGCGCAGGAACAAAATTCGACTGCGGAGAAAAACGGGGAACGCGAAAATGCGAACTGCTGGACATCGTTGCTTCTTACCTCAAGAAGAGGGCGAGCCTTGCGTCCTTTCTGGATAGATGAAGACTTCCTCAACGTTCTTGCCGAAGACTCGGGCGATCTTAAACGCCAAGTCGAGGCCGGGTTCGTACTTGCCCGTTTCAATCGCATTGATGCACTGGCGAGTCACGCCGACAGTCTCGGCAAGTTCGGCCTGCGACCACTCCTTTTCTGCCCTCAAGACACGAAGTCGGGTTTTCATTGGTACCGCCAGGAAGCGAGAATGAGACCGATGCTCCAAAATGCGATCATCAATGCCGGAACCAAGAGAGAGACGCCGGACAGGAATCCGAATCGTTGGAGCAGGCCGACAACCAGCGTGAGAAGCAGAGAGGCGACGAATGCAAAGCTCGTCGCTTCGTGATTGATGAGCTTCTGATGCGCATCCGCAGCCTGAAGGAAACGAAGAAAACTCCAGAGCCCGCCGCCCGCTAGGAGAATTCCGAGAACCGTCATCACCTCGTGTGAATGACTTGCGCGGGCTGCCACAGTAAAGGCGGCAATTGCGGCGACCACAAAGCCGTAAAACACGCGCAGCGTGGCTCTGCGCCGTTTGCTTGGATATCGAAGGTCTGATTGGTCTGTCATGGCGTGACCCCCTCCCATGCCCAAATGGTACGCTTTACAGGTCTATATGTCAACTATAGAGTACCCAAAGACCAGTTAAAGAGTCCGCGCTATGCTGTCGGTCGGACTGGGCCACGCGTTCTGCGAACACCCACTACACCCCTGGCTGGCCAGAAAGGATATCCCCATTTCGAGCCCCGACCTGCTGGATTTCGTCGAGGGTTGGTCCCTGGATCTTCATGCCGACCGGCGTCTTGATACCCGTCAGCTCCATATCCAGGCGGTTCTCGATTGGCATTGTCCAGGTGTTGGTGAGGCCGGGGAATTGCAGTTTGGCGTCCATTTGCTGAATCAGCTTTTCGTACGTCATTCCGGTGGGCCGTTTGGTTCGTGGCTTGAGCATGATCGTGGTTGCGTTTGACAACTTGATTCAGGCTCTTCCGCGAATTTGGTGCAGCTGATGCGGCTTTGGCAACACAAGGGCCGGTTCGGAGGATGAGTTCGGTGCGCGTTCGCCTACTTTGTAGAGGCGATGGCACTCACGAAGAGCCACTCGCAATCGGTTCTCCCTAATCCACGGTCCTTAGTTCTGGAATCAATCCAACAATCCGATAACCACTTTCTACTTTCCGTGCACGTCCAGCAAGTGCCCTCCTGCCCAGAATGCGGTCGGCCATCGCATTCCCGACACAGCAGCTATGCGCGGCGCCTGCAGGATCTGCCCTGGCAGGGGCTGACCGTGCAGATTCGTCTGCGGGTGCGGCGCTTGCGCTGCCGGAACCATAGTTGTCCGCGCCGCGTATTCGCCGAGCGGATTGCCGGCATTCCTTCGTATCTTCGCCAGACCAGCCGGTTGGCGGAGATTGTGCGGGTGGTGGGTTATGCCGCTGGCGGCTTGCCAGGCGCTCGGCTCTTGGCCCGTCTGGCCATTCGCACCAGCGATGACACGGTGCTGCGGCGCGTGAAAGCTCCCGTAGCGCCCGATGTGAATCACTCGATCGAGGTTCTCGGTGTGGATGACTGGGCCTGGCGCAAAGGGCAATCCTACGGCACGATCTTAGTCGATCTGGAGCAGCGTTCCGTGCGGGACCTGCTGGCAGACCGCTCAGCCCAGAGCTTCGGCGCTTGGTTAGAACAGCAATCGAGCATCCGCGTGATCAGCCGGGACCGTGGTGGCATTTATGCAGAGGGTGCGGAGCGCGGTGCGCCACGGGCACGACAAGTCGCCGACCGCTTTCATTTATTTTTGAATCTTTCGGCGGCGGTAGAACGCGCTCTGGAAGAACATCGGCAAGAGCTGTGGCTCCGCGACACTCTGCCAGAGCCGGCGGAGGTCGCTCGTGCAGCGGAGGCGTCGAGAACTCGCTCACAGATTTTGCAACGGGAGCGTCGTCAGCGCCGCTTGCAGCGCTACGAAGAAGTGGTCGAATACTATCGTCGGGGATACTCGCAACAGAAGATCAGCGGCATGCTTCATGTGGACCGCCGGACGGTGCGGCGCTGGATTCGAGCTGGTGTGTTTCCCGAACGCCAGCGTCCCCGACCGCGCCCCACCAACGTGCAGCGCTTTGAAGAGTATCTGCAGCGGCGTTGGGGCGAGGGATGCCACAACGCCACGCGGCTTTTCCAAGAATTGAGAGCCCAGGGTTACCGCGGCGGACGCAGCATGGTGGCGCGGCACGTGGCCCGTTGGAGGAAAACGCTGCCGTCCATTCCCAAACTCAGCACCCAGAAGATCACCCCAAAACAAGCGGCGATCTTGGTTACCAGACCCGCTGCTCGATGGACGGCGGAACAGCAAACCTTGCTCGATCGCCTGTCGACGCAGTGTCCCGCTCTGTTGCAACAACTGCGGGAATTTTCGGAGGAGTTTCGAGCGGTATTCCAAAAGGGGGAAGGCCCAGCTCTGCGGACCTGGATGACGCGCGCCCAGCAATCGAAAATCGGTTCTCTGGCTCGGTTTGCGATGGGTCTAGAGAAAGACTTCTCAGCGGTGGCAGCAGCCGTGGAAACAGATTGGAGCAATGGACAAGTGGAGGGACAAATCAATCGCCTCAAGATGTTGAAGCGGCAGATGTACGGGCGAGCTGGGTTCGCTCTTCTGCGTGCCCGGGTTCTGCCCTATGTACCGCTACGA
>JBOGMX010000027.1:0-2772 GCA_050746725.1 Candidatus Acidiferrales bacterium
CCGCAGCAACGCCCGCGCGCGTTCGCGTGCTCTTGCAGCGATGCTTGCAGAAAGACGCGAAGCAGCGGTTGCAAGCTATCGGCGACGCGCGCATCTCGCTGGAAGAAGTTCTCTCCGGCGCGCCGGAACCAACATCCGCTGCCGTGACTGCCGCACCAGTGCCGGCGCCGCTCTGGCGACGCGCTCTGCCTTGGGCCGTCGCGGCATGTCTCGCACTGGCCCTCGTCGCGTTGGGCCTGGGCAGCTTTGTGTATTCCCATCGCACACCGCAACAAGGCGCACTGCCGATTCGCTTGAACGCCGAGATCGGCGTGGACGCAAGCTTGTTCACCGGCATGGGGCCTGCCGCGGTGCTCTCGCCTGATGGCACGCGGCTGGCGCTCCTCGCCACCGGCACTGACCAGAAGCCGCGCATCTATGTCCGTTCGCTGGACCAATTAGAGGCCACAGCCCTGTCCGGCACCGAGGGTGCCGGCTACCCATTCTTCTCGCCCGACGGCCAGTGGATCGGCTTCTTCGCTGACGGCAAGCTGAAGAAGATTTCCGTGCAAGGCGGGGCAGCGATCACGCTCTGCGATGCTCCCAATGGGCGGGGGGGAAGCTGGGGCGACAACGGCACGATCGTCTTCGCCCCGATAATAGCTGGCACCCTATCCAAAGTGTCGTCAGCGGGAGGAACGCCCCAACCGCTGATGACCCTCGATCGGAAAGCGGGTGAAGTCACGCAGCACTGGCCGCAGCTGTTGCCGGGGGACAGGGCTGTGCTGTTTACGTCAAACACGCAGACGAGCAGCTATGAGAATGCCAATATTGTGGTTTACTCGATGGCTTCGCATGAGCGAAAGACAGTCGTGCGCGGCGGTTTTTACGGCCGTTATCTCCCCAGCGGGCAATTGGTTTATATGCACGAAGGAACGCTGTTTGCCGTGCCGTTCGATCTCAAAGGGCTGGAGGTTACGGGCCCGCCCGCGCCAGTCGTCGAAGGCGTGCTAACGGAAGAGGGCTCTAGCGGGCCGCAATTCTCCGTTTCCGATACCGGGACCCTCGTTTATGTGAAGGGAGGCATCCAGAACGGTCGGAATGTCTCTATTGACTGGCTGGACCGCGAGGGCAAATTCACGCCCCTGCGCGAGGCACCCGGCGACTACGAGAATCCCAGGTTCTCTCCAGACGGAAAGCATTTGGCGTTGGAAATCGATGACGGAGAAAAAAGCGACGTCTGGGTCTACGATTTGGAACGCGGGATCCTTACACGGCTCACCTTTGGCGGCGAAGCAAGTTCTCCCGCGTGGACTCCCGACGGCCAAAGGATCGTCTTTTCCCGGGAGGAAGGCGGTAGGTATAGCCTTTGGTGGACACGCGCCGATGGCGCGGGGAGTCCGCAGCGCCTCACGGCAAGTGGCGAATATCATCAGTGGGCAGGTTCCTGGCGGCCTGATGGCAAGTTTTTGGCGTTCAATCAATTAATTGGTACCTCGATTGATATCGAGGCTCTTCCGATTGAAGGCGATGAGAAGTCCGGTTGGAAGCCCGGAGAGCCGAAGCCCTTTGTTAACGCCGCTGCCACGCCAGCTTTCTCACCCGATGGCCACTGGCTCGCTTACGCGTCCCAGGAATCCGGCACTTCGGAAGTATACGTCCGGCCGTTCCCGGGTCCGGGCGGACGGTGGCAGATTTCCAGCAGCTTCGGCTTTTTCCCCACATGGTCGACCAACGGCAAGGAGCTTTTTTATCTTACGCGCGGCAGCGATACATCGGACCTGAAGATCATGGTGGTCACTTACTCCACGTCGGGCGGTGCCTTCGATGCGGGCAGTCCCCAGCCTTGGTCACCCGGCCAATTCAACGCAGGCAACACAATCTTCAATATTCCGTTTGACCTGTCCCCCGATGGCACACGCTTCGCCGTGTTGAAGTCTCCAGGCGCGGAACAAACCGCCGCGCCGAATAATAAGGCAATCTTTATCTTCAATTTCTTCAATCAAGTCCGCCGCACGCTCTCGCTCGACAAGAATTGACGCCTCCTGTCACTTCCGCATCCTTAACGTCACGAACTAATTAACGCCATGGCAAGTGCCACGCTCCCGCTCCGGACCGAAGACTTGGCGCAAAAACGAGACCTCGCTTCAGTAAACCTGATGTGTAAATCCCCCACGGGGCTATAATCCAAGCCCTAAATGGCGCTGACTTCAGGCACTCGCATAGGCTCCTACGAGATTACCGCGGCGATTGGCGCGGGTGGGATGGGTGAAGTTTATCGCGCGCGGGACGCGAAGCTTGGTCGCGACGTGGCGCTGAAAGTGTTGCCCGAGGCGTTCGCGCGTGACTCCGAACGCATGGCGCGCTTCCAGCGCGAAGCCAAGCTGCTCGCGTCGCTCAACCATCCCAACATTGCTGCGATCTATGGCTTCGAGGATTCCGGCATCACTCACGCGCTGGTGATGGAGCTGGTCGAAGGACCAACGCTGGCAGAGAGGATCAGCGGCTCCGCGGCGCGAACCAGCCCCACACCTGCCGGGCTTCCCGGTCCAAGTGCCACCGGGACGCAATCAGCGCGAAAGCCCAGCGGTACACAGGCCGAAACGGGGAGAGCCATCCCGGTTGATGAAGCGCTACGCATCGCCAAGCAGATTTGCGAGGCGCTGGAATATGCGCACGAGCGCGGCATCGTTCATCGTGATCTGAAACCCGCGAATGTGAAGGTCACGCCCGACGATGCGGTGAAAGTCCTCGATTTCGGCCTGGCGAAAGCGATTGAAGGCGACGCGTCGT
>JBOGMX010000028.1:0-121323 GCA_050746725.1 Candidatus Acidiferrales bacterium
GGGCCGGCCCGCTTCGATGTCTGAACTCCGCGGCCTGCGCGCGCTCGTGGCGGACGACAACGCTGCCAATCGCCGAATCCTCGGCGACATGTTGACCGCCTGGCAGATGCGCCCGACGCTCGCACCGCACGCCGCCGAAGCGGTCTCCGAACTCCACCACGCGCGAACGGACGGCGATCCCTTTGCCGTGGCCATCGTGGACGGACGCATGGCCGACATGGACGGGTTTGCCCTAGCCGAAAAAATCAGGCGCAGCGAAGATCGCGCAGGCCTTGCAATCATTCTGCTCACCTCCGCCGGACTCCGAGGCGACGCCGCTCGGTGCCGCAACCTTGGCATCAATGCTTACCTTCCCAAGCCGGTGGCGCCGGCCGATCTACTGGACGCTATTCGCCGACTCGTGGGGCAGCTTTCCACGGCCGCCGACTCATCTTCGCTGGTGACTCGCCATTCCTTGCGAGAAGCGCGCCGCCAGCTGAAAATCCTTTTAGCGGAGGACAACGCCGTCGACCGGACGCTGGCAGTACGCCTTCTCGAAAAGCGCGGTTACACGGTGAAAACCGTCGAGACCGGAAGCGCAGTGCTCGATACGCTCGCTCATGAGCCGTTCGATGTGGTCCTCATGGATATCCAAATGCCCGAAATGGACGGGCTGCAGGCAACCGTGTCGATCCGCGAGCACGAGCGAATCACCGGGCGTCATCTCCCGATCATCGCCATGACCGCCTACGCGATGAGCGGGGACAAGGAGCGCTGCCTTGCCGCTGGGATGGATCGCTACGTTCCCAAGCCCCTGAATGTGCAGCACCTCTACCAGACAATCGATGAGCTTAGCGCACCGGCCGGTCCTCGTCGGAGACGGTTCACATCTTTTAACAAAGAAATGACGAAGAAACTTTGCGGGCGGATTCAGTGAAAACTGCTATCCGGACAGCCCGGCAGCCGCGGGGTTAAAGATCGCCACATATATCAAAATCAGTGTCAGAGCAATCATAACGATGCTGATGGTCCAGGCGATCGCGTTAAACGCCCAGGTGTTCGTATGTTCGCGCATCAAATCGCGGCGGTTGATCAGGAGCAGGATGAAAATCAGCACCACCGGGAGCCAGATGCCGTTGCCTACCTGCGAGTAAATCAAAATTTTCCAGAGCGGCGCTTTGGGAATCAAGATGATTCCCGCTCCCACGACGATCAGCAGGGTGTACAGCGAATAGAACGTCGGAGCTTCCTTGAATTTGCGATTCAGGCCAGCCTCGAAACCGAGTCCCTCGCAAATCACGTGAGCGGTGGAGAGCGGCAGAATGGAAGCCGCGAAAAGCGACGCGTTCAGAAGCCCAAACGCGAACAAACCGCCGGCCCATCGGCCGGCCAGCGGAATCAAAGCTTCCGCGGCCTCACCCGCGCTCGAAATGCTGGTGAGACCGTGGGCGTTGAGCGTGGCGGCGCAGGCCACGATAATGAAAAACACGATCACCATGCACGAAATGCTGCCGATCAGCACGTCCATCCGCGCGTGCTTGTACTGGCGCGGGCCCACGCGCTTTTCCACGAATCCAGCCTGCAAATAGAAAAATTGCCATGGAGCGATCGTGGTTCCGACCAGGCCAATCAGCATCAAAAGGTACGGCGTACTGAAATGCACCGATGGCAGCACGGTTTGCCGCGCCGCGAAAATCCAATCGGGTTTAGCGAGAATGGAAGATAAGATGTAGGAAAGATAGAATGCGCACGCCACCAGAAATATTTTCTCCACCGCGCGATACGTTCCATAGATCACCAGCAGCCAAACGG
The DNA here is from genome assembly GCA_050746725.1 of Candidatus Acidiferrales bacterium. Classification (GTDB taxonomy): domain Bacteria; phylum Acidobacteriota; class Terriglobia; order Acidiferrales; family UBA7541; genus Palsa-295. Next base: position 1,792 of record JBOGMX010000028.1, read on the forward strand.
CGATCGCCGCGAGCGGCACGGAGATATACTTGCTCACGTGCAACACCGACGAGGCCTCGGCGACACCCGAAAACTCCGCCACGGTGTTGAACAGGTCGACGAAAAGCGCCGCCACCATCACGAAAAACGTCGCGCGGAATCCAAACTCCTCGCGAATCAGGTCCGAAAGCCCCTTGCCTGTGACCACGCCCATGCGCGCGCACATCTCTTCGCTGACGTACAGCGCGATGGCCATCGGAATCAACGACCACAGCAGCGCATACCCGAACTGTGCGCCCGCGGCGGTGTAGGTGCTGATTCCGCCGGCGTCGTTATCGACGTTCGAAGTGATCAGCCCCGGGCCGACGACCGCCAGGAAAAGAGCCATCCGCCTGCGCCACGGCCTCGTGCGCCGGTTAAACTCTTTTCCGCGCCGCGTTAGGCGCGAAAAATTCGCCGTCAATGAAGTCCACGTATTCAAAACCTTCCCCTACCCGATTCCCGAAATTATCTGTTCAGCGCGCGCTACAGCTTCGCCCGCATGCGGCTTACCACGTCGTCCACGGTGATCGCGCCGATCGGGCAATTCTCGCTGTTGACTACGACCAAGCTCCGCAAATTGTACTTGTCGAATAGCTCAAAAACTTCCTTCTCGTTCGCGTCGGGCTTGACGAAAAGCAGCGGCTCCGATGCAATTTCACCCACCCTCTGCTCGCCAGTGGCCAGCAGCAAGTTCGCGACAGGAACGGTGCCGGCAAGAGCCGCGTCTCGATTGATCAGCACGATGTTGTCCAGTTGGTCGGGCGGAATCTCGTGGAAGCGTATGTGATCCACCACCTCGCCGCGCGTGGCGTCTTCTCCTACCACCACGATTTCCGTGGTCATCATGCCGCCGGCGGTGTCCTCGTCGAACCGCAGCAGCTCTTCCACTTCGTGCGCTTCGCGGAGATCCATTTCTTCGAGCACTTCGCGCGATGTCTCCGGCTCGAGGTTCTGGATTAGGTCGGCCGCCTCGTCCGGGCTCATTTCCTCGATAATGTCGGCGGCCTTTTCCGGATCGAGTTTTTCGACCACCTGAGATTGCAAACGCTTATCCAGCTCGGCCAGCGTTTCCGCAGCGGTCTCCTCATCCAGCGAGTCCACGATCGACTGCCGCTCGTCAGGCGAGAGCTCTTCCATGATGTCCGCCAGGTCGGCGGGATGCAGTTTCGCCAGCTTGTCGCTCGAAAGCCGCAGTTTTACGCGCCGGAGCGGGTCAGGCTCGATGAGGTTCACAAATTCCCAGCGAATGTTCCGCGGTGGCAGCTTGGATTGGATGCGGCGAATCGCCATCGGCGGTACCACGCCTTGCAACATGCGCCGCAACGCAGCCGGAAGCCCCACGTCCACCTGCAGAATGCGCAGTTCCATATTGCCATTGGTGCGCTGGTCCACCAGGTCCACATCGTTCACACGCACCACTTTTCGCCCGTTCGTATCGATGATTTGCTGGTCGAGCAGGTCTTTCCTTACTGCCAGCCAGGCTTCGTTGGGATGGTAAAGCTCAAGCGCCGATTCGTCGGTTGTCAGCTTTACGCGTCCCGGTGCAACTGATTCAATTTGGTCGTGGCGCGCCACCAGAGGCCGGTACTTGCCCCGGCCGAGCATCAGCCGCGAGACGCGATTCGGCTGCTCCGCCGGGACCACGAACATCTCCTTCACCCGGCCGACGAAGTTGCCATATGAGTCGTAGGTCTCGGCCCCTAGAATTTCTGTCGCGTGAAGCATCGCAAGCTCCTTTACGGCTCTCTCTGGGCGCGGCAGCACCCCTCTGCTTACAGCCGCGTTCCAACCCGCCTGATCGGCTTATTTACACGAGTCTGGACACAAAAAAAGCCCGTGACCGGCGATGTATCCGGCCGCGGGCAGAAATTTCACTGCCCCATGACTATTTCAGGCCGGGCCTCGCCTCTCTATCCCCGCCCGTTCGGCGGAGACGGCGGTTTAGTCCACACGGGAAGACACCCCGTCCAGGCAGAAAATGGCAAACTTTCCCGCCAGGGTGGTCGCTTCCAGGCTCCGAATTGGACGAACTCTTCATTCCCCTCGGTGCGCTTTTCCCTCATTGTGACTAGTAAATGTAGATGCGGCTTTTGTCAAGCTAAGACTGCTTTGTTAGCTGATTTTTACATATGAAATAACATGTTCCGGGGCATTTTACCGCGTCGCTTGCAACCCGTGGCGTACAAATCCCAGTAGGTGCCGCGAATGTAATCGCTCGGGCTATATCCAAGCCGGCGAGCTGCTCGGTCGATCACCTCCGGACTGCCCTCCAACTCCAGAAAAGCGCCGATCGGCGTCTCATCCAGGCAGACATGAAGCTGGCGCAGCCGAAATGAGCTCCGGTACTTTTCATATTGGAATCCGGCGCGAAACCCAAGCGATCGGAGCACTCGGTCCCATTTCTCGGACCTGCGGATCGGCGTCTCCGTCTCGAGCTTCTCTTTGTATCGGGACTTCGAGTTCGGCGCTGCTGGAGCTTTAAAGGTGGCCAATGCCTTCCTTGGCCCCGCTTTGGCCGCGCTAGACGCGGCGGGGATCTCGATTCGGACACGCAAGAGGCGCCCTGTACGCCGGAAATACCCGTCGGGAGTGTCATACAGAGTGTTTCGCTCCCGCACCCGGCCCTCCGCGGATGCTCCAAGCCGCCGAAGCCTTCGGATCACCGCCGGAATATCGGTCACACGCAGCTTGATTTCGATCTCGCGCGTTGGTTGGATACGCAAAGCCATCCGCTGAGTATAGCCTAGCCGGTAAGCCCCTGGTTCCGCAGCTCAGGATCGCTGTTGCTAAAATATCGCGCCAGCCAGCATAATCGTTTCCCTGCCGCCTGATTTGTGCGCGTTCCATGAATGAATCTGCTACACCGCTGATGCAGCAGTACCACGCCGTCAAGAAGCAACATTCCACGGCGCTGCTGCTCTTCCGTCTGGGCGACTTTTACGAGCTTTTCTATGACGACGCGGTGGTCGCGTCGCGCATCCTGCAGATCACGCTGACGGCGCGCAATAAAGAAAAGGGACAGGCGGTGCCCATGTGCGGCGTGCCATACCACGCCGCCGAAAACTACATCGCCCGCCTGATCCGCGCGGGCCATAAAGTGGCCATTTGCGAGCAGATGGAACTGCCCGGCCCCGGGAAAAAGATCGTACGCCGCGAAGTGATCCGCGTACTCACGCCGGGAACCGCCACGGGCGCTTCGCTGCTAGAACCGAAAGAGAACAACTTTCTGGCAGCCGTGGCGCGTTCGAACGGCGGGCGTCGCGGCGATCGCGTTAACGAGCCTTACGACCAGGCCGCCGGCCTTGCCTACGTAGACTTGTCCACGGGAGAGTTTCGCGCTACGGAATTCCGCGGCGAGAAAGCCGAAGCGCGTCTCCGCGACGAGCTCGACATCCTGCGCCCTCGCGAAATACTGCTTCCGCGGCCTGCCACCCTCTTTCCCGATGCCGCTCACACGGAACTCGATGGACTGAATGCCGTCGAGACCCGCCTGGATGACTGGATCTTTGAGTCGAGCTACGCCGCGCGCAAGCTGGAACAGCAATTCCGCGTCGCCGCCCTGGACGGGTTCGGGCTCTCCGGCCACCCCCTTGCTACGGCTGCTGCCGGGGCAATCGTGCATTACCTCGGCGAAACTTCCGCCATCGGTGCACGGAACCCGGAGGATGCCGCCGCACAACCTACTCTGCGCCCAGCAGGCGCCGGCCTGGAACACCTCGACGGCATCGCCTTCTACGATCAGCAAAACACGATGTTGTTGGATCAAGTCACGGTGCGGAACCTGGAGCTTATCGAGCCGGCCGCCGGAGACGACGAATCCGCCACTCTGCTGAAGGCGCTCGACGAAACCTGCACCGGCATGGGCGCGCGGCTTCTACGCGCCTGGATTTTGCGGCCGGAAATTGCTTTGCAGGAAATTGAGGACCGTCTCGACGCGGTAGCCGCTCTGAAATCGCAGACCATCGCGAGAGCGGAGATCCGCAAGCAGCTTGAGGGTATTCTCGACCTGGAACGCCTCACCAGCCGGATTACGCTCGGCGTGGCCACGCCACGCGACCTGCTTGCGTTGCGGCAAACGCTGGAGCAAATTCCGATCATACGCTCCCGGCTACCCGCGTGCATGGCAGCGGCAGCCACCGCCAGCGCATCCGAATCGACGGCAAGCACATCGTCCCAGCCACATTCAGCAGCCCGCCTCACGCTGATTCGCGAGCAAATGGATGAACTGGCAGACGTTCGCGAACTGATCGCTCGCGGCATCGCCGACGAGCCTCCCGCAGTCGTAAACGAGCCGGGAGTGATTCGCCCCGGATTTAACTCCGATCTCGATGAACTGCGCGAGCTGCTGAAAAACGGGCGGCAAATCATCGCCGCCATGGAAGACCGCGAACGCAAACGCACCGGCATCGCTTCGCTGAAAATCCGCTACAACCAGATTTTCGGCTACTACATGGAAGTCTCCAAGGCGAACTTATCGCTCGTGCCGGCCGATTACGAGCGCAAGCAAACGCTCGTCAACGCCGAGCGTTTCACGACTCCGGAACTAAAAGAACACGAGCGCAAAGTGCTTTCCGCGGAAGAACGAGTGCTCGAAATCGAGCGTCGCCTGTACATCGAATTCCGCGAATCGATCGCGCGCGAGGCGGCCCGGCTGCGCCACACGGCGGCCGCCATCGCGCAAATGGACGTTCTCGTGAACTTCGCTCACCTGGCCGCTTCGCGAAATTACACGCGTCCCAGCTTCACCGAAAAATCTCCAGCGAAAAGCGGCCCGCGCGGCGATCTGTTGGTGGCCGGAGGACGTCATCCGGTGATCGAAAAACTGGTGGAGGAGCGTGGAGAACGCTTCGTTCCGAACGACCTGTACTTCAGCGACGAATCGCAATTTCTGCTGCTAATCACCGGCCCAAATATGGGCGGGAAGTCCACGTATCTCCGCCAGGCCGCTCTAATCTGCGTGATGGCGCAGATGGGCTCCTTCGTGCCCGCCGCCCAGGCAAAACTGCCCCTGCTCGACCGCATCTTCACGCGTATCGGCGCTTCGGACAATCTGGCCCGCGGGCGTTCCACATTCCTGGTCGAGATGAGCGAAGTGGCGGCCATATTGAATACCGCGACACCTGCAAGCCTTGTTCTGCTAGACGAAGTCGGCCGCGGCACGGCCACTTTCGACGGCCTATCGATCGCCTGGGCCGTGGTCGAAGCGCTTCACGCCCAAGCGCGTCCGCGAACGCTCTTTGCCACCCATTACCACGAACTCACCGAACTCGAACAGTTGCTGCCCGGCGTGAGGAATGTCCACGTCTCCGTGCAGGAAACCGGCGGCGATATCGTGTTTCTGCGCCGCGTGGAGCCGGGCAGCGCGGACAAGAGCTACGGAATCGAAGTCGCACGCCTCGCCGGCTTGCCGAACGATGTGATCGTTCGCGCGCGCGAAATTCTCCGCCGCCACGAACGCAGTGAAGAAAACCTTACCAAAGAGCTCTCGCCGGGTGCCGTTACCGCCGCGCCGCAACAGGTCAGTTTTACCGCGCTCGATCAGCCGGTAATCCAGGCGCTTCGCGGCGCCGACTTGAACAAACTAACGCCTCTCGAAGCGCTGAACCTGCTCGCTGCTTTGCAGAAACAGCTCGAATGAGCGCCATGGTGCAGGGACTTCAGTGAAAAAAACGAACAAATCGATGCGCGTGCTGGGGATGATGTCGGGAACTTCCGTCGATGGCATCGACTTGGCCGCCGCCTGCATCTCCGGCGCGCCGCCCAATCTCTCCGCGCAGCTCGAAGCGCATCATCATGTCTCGTTTCCCTCCCATATTCGCGAGCGAATTCTTCAGGTTGCGGACGGCGCAGCGACGACCACCGCTGATTTGAGCGAACTAAATTTTCTGCTCGGCGAACAGTTTGCTCGCGCCGCCCTGAGCGCCTGCAAGAGATGGCGCGTTCCGCCTCGCAAGTTTTCACTAATCGGTTCGCACGGACAGACGATTTTTCATCTCGGCGCATCGGCCCGCTTTCAAGGGCGGGCTCGAATACCGTCCACACTCCAGATCGCGGATATTAGTGTGATCGCCCAGCGCACCGGCATCACAACCGTCGGTGATTTTCGCCCGGCGGACATGGCCGCAGGCGGACAAGGCGCCCCGCTTGTGCCGTTCGTCGATTATCTGCTCTATCGCGATGCCCGCCATGGACGCGTAGCGCTGAATATCGGCGGCATTGCCAACGTGACGGTCGTTCCGGCCCAGGCGCGGCCGAGCAATGTCTTCGCGTTCGACACCGGACCCGGCAACATGATCGTCGACGCTCTGGTGAACCGCATCACGCGCGGAAAAGAAACTTTCGACCGCGACGCGCGCAAGGCGTTGAGTGGGCGCACCCTCTCCGATCTGCTTGCCCGGTTGATGCGCGACCCGTACCTGCGCAAAAAGCCGCCTAAATCAGCCGGTCGCGAACAGTTCGGCCAGGAATATGCGCGCAACCTTCTCGCGTGGGGCAAACAGCACAGTGCCAACGCGGCCGATCTGGTACGCACCGCGACCCTGTTCACTTCCCTTTCCATAGCCGACGCGTTTCGGCGGTTCATCATGCCGCGCGCGAAAATTGACCAACTGATCGTCGCCGGTGGCGGCGCGCGCAATCCCCTGATGATCGCGCAATTGGCCGCCGCGATTCCCGGAATCGAAGTGCTTTCCGCGGACCGCTTCGGCATGGCCGTGGAAGCGAAGGAAGCGTTCGCGTTTGCCGTGCTTGCTTACGAGACGTATCACCACCGCGCAAATAACCTGCCTTCCGCCACGGGCGCACGACGCCCGGTTGTCCTAGGGAAAATCGCTTATGCCGATGGACCGGAGCACGGCGAGTGAGCCTGGCGAAAGAGGTGCGATTGCAGTGCAGTACTCGGCGGCACGCGAAACGATTCGCATGCGGAATCTTGCTCGCGTGTCTCGCTTCGTCCGCCACGCTTTTTTCGGGATGCCAGAAATCTCGCGGCTCCGCTGAACCCGGCACGCTGAACTTCCTGATCGAATCGATGCCCACGAATCTCGACCCGCGGATCGGAACGGACGCCCAGTCGGAAGACATAGACGGCCTGATCTTCGACGGCCTGGTCCAGCGCGATGCGCACATGAACGTTGTTCCTGATCTAGCCCTGAGTTGGGAAACTCCCAATCCGCTGACGTATATCTTTCATCTCCGCCGCGGAGTGAAATTCCACGACGGCCGCCCCTTCACCTCCGCCGACGTGAAATACACGCTCGATTCCATTATGTCCGGAAAGGTGCAAACTCCCAAGCGTGGCGCCTTCGAACTCGTTCAGTCCGTGGACGCACCCGATCCCGCAACGGTCGTCATTCATCTCCGCGAGCCTTACTCCTCATTCATTTTCAACCTCTCCCGCCTCGCGATTGGCATCGTTCCTGACGGTTCTGGCGCGAGATTGGCGCAAGATCCGATCGGCACAGGCCCGTTCAAGTTCGTCAATATGACCACGGATGAGCAAGTCGTTCTTGAACGCAATCCAGATTATTTCGGCAAAGTGCCGAATATCAGCCGCTTGCAGCTGCGGGTCGTTCCGGAAGCAATCATCCGTGCGCTGGAACTTCGCAAGGGTACGGCGGATATTGGCGGCGTGGATTCGCTCACGCCGGATATGATCGTTACCTTGGCAAAAGAGCCGGGTATCGTGGTGGACCAGCAGCCCGGCACGCAACTCGCCTACATCGCGTTCAATTTCAACGAGCCGATTCTTTCGCATCGCGACGTCAGGCAAGCTCTGGCATACGCCACCGACCGCGAATCGCTGATCCGCTATCTCCTGCGAGGCCAAGCCCGTCCGGCCAGCAGCCTCTTGCCGCCGAGCAATTGGGCTTACGATCCGAATGTGAAGCAATATCCCTACGATCCTTCGGAAGCGGATCACCTGCTCGACGCCGCGGGTTTCCGCCGCGGGCAAGATGGCGTACGTTTCCATGTCACACTAAAAACTTCCACAGAGGAATCGGCACGCCTACTCGGCGAAGCGCTGGCAAATCAGTGGAGACGCGTCGGCGTGGTGCTCGACCTCCGCCCGCTCGAGCCCGGCACCTTCTACGCCGATATCTCGCGCGGCAGCTTCCAGCTCTACACGCTTCGCTGGACGGGCTACTCGAATGACGATCCGGACATTTTTCGCTACGTATACGACTCGCATCAAATGCCTCCGATCGGCGGCAATCGCGGCCATTACGACAATCCCACGCTCGATTCCCTTCTGAATCAACAGCGCGTGGAAATGGATCGCGAGAAGCGCAAACAACTCATCTGGAAAATTCAGGAAATCGTGGCTGAGGATGAGCCGTATATCGACTTGTGGTACATCGACAATACGTGCGTGCACCGAGCACGCGTCATGAATGTCCACATCTCGCCTGGAGGCGATTACAATTTTCTCGATCGGGTGGAGCTGAAGTGAATTGCAGCGGAAGAAACGTTATCTGAATGCTTTTTCGATTTCGGCGTTTGGAACGGCCCCTTCACGGGCGATACTCCAATCGTCGCCAGTGATGCGGACAATCGTCGAAGCAAGCGTGCCGCCGCTGTCACCGCCATCGAGGATCAGCGGCAAGCGGCCGTCGAGCTGCTCGACGATCTGTTGGGCATTGCTGCATGATGGGTGCCCGGAAAGATTCGCGCTTGTGCCAGTAATTGGCCCTTCCGCGGATTCGATAAGCGCCGTGGCAATCTTGCAATTGGGCCAGCGCACGGCAACCCGCCCCGTGTTCCCGGTCACCTTCAAGGGCAACCGGTGCGTGGCTTCCACGATTAGAGTCAATCCTCCGGGCCAGAATTTATGCGCTAGCATCAGAAAAGGATCGGGCATCTCACGGATGAGCGTGGCGGCCTGCTCGATCGAGCTGACCAGAATTGGCAAGGCCTGGCTTTCGGGCCGACCCTTCACCCGAAAAACGCGCTCAACGGCCGCCAAATTAAACGGATCCGCGGAAAGGCCGTAAAAAGTGTCTGTGGGGATAGCCACCACCCGGCCGCGCTTGATGAAGCTCGCGGCGTAGTCAATGGCGTGACGCTCTGGCGCGTCGGATGAGATCTTGAGAACTTCGACAGGCAAGTGGTCGGTCTCGCGGCGGACTCAGCCGTGCTCATGCGCAAAATACCATAGCTTACGGCCCAGAGCAAGAAGCGAAGTCCAAGGCTGTGATGGCTTTGCGCCCTTTCCGCTGTTTGCGCGGCAGTTTACGTGGCAATGGCCTTTTGATAGCCTTCAGTAGGGCCTGCTGTGCAACCTGAAACGGCTTCCCGCCCATCCGATGAACATCATTACCAGTCGCGACAACAAATGGCTGAAGCTCTTTCGCGCGGCACTTCGCGGTTCGGGCCCGGAGAAGGGCGAATCTATCGGCGTCGAGGGACCGAAACTTGTCGAGGACGCGCTGCGCTCGGGTCTGGAAGCCGAGGCTCTGCTTGTAAGCGAATCTGCTGAATCCCACGCCGAGTCGATCTTGCGCGCAGCCGGCGAGACGGAAGCCGGGATTTCTCGCTCGCGAATCCTGCGCACCGCGGACAAACTCTTTCAAAGCGTCTCCGGAACCGAGTCGCCGCAGGGCGTGGCCGCGCTCTTCCGCCAGCGCGTCTGGGGCATCGAGGACGTCCTGCGCGGAGCGGGCGAAATGCGCGAAGCGCCGCCGCTCGCGATCGTACTCGCGGAAATTCAGGACCCCGGCAATGTGGGTACGATCCTGAGATCGGCCGAAGCTTTTGGCGCCACGGGAGCGGTTTCGACGCGCGGCACCGCCGATCCTTGGTCTCCCAAAGCGCTGCGCGCCTCTGCTGGAGCGGCCCTGCGCCTTCCACTTCTGCGGGGCATTGCTATCCCAGTCTTGCTGGCGCAACTGCGCATGCTACGCGTGAAAATCTACGCAACCAGCGCTGCATCATGCCCGGATGATACGGTGCCGGCCGATTTCGCGGCTGAAGTTAATCTGCGCGGGGCCGCCGCCATCTTCATAGGCAATGAAGGCGCCGGCCTATCCCCGGAAGTCACTCGTGCCGCGGACGCAGTGCTCACGATTGCAATCCGCCCGAATGTAGAATCGCTGAACGCGGGTGTCGCCGCATCAATCGTGCTCTACGAAGCCGCGAAGCAAAGGCAATCCGAAGCGCGCGTGGCAGCCGGATAGCCGCGCGCGAATAGCACCAATGGGACTGTTTCAAACCATCGAGCCCGAAGAAGAGCCGCACAGCGGGCGTCCACTCGCCGACCGCATGCGCCCGCAGACGCTCGACGATTTCGTGGGCCAGGAAGAGCTTCTCAGCCCCGGCAAACCGCTGCGCGTGCAAATCGAGCGCGACGAGCTAGGCTCGATGCTCTTCTGGGGACCTCCCGGCTGCGGCAAGACCACTCTGGCGCGCATCATCGCTAAGCGCACAAAATCGAATTTCGTTCCCTTCAGCGCGGTGCTCTCCGGCATTAAAGAGATCAAGGAAACAATGACCAAGGCGGAAGCGGCGCGCCGCTATGGCCGCCGCACCATCGTTTTCGTTGACGAAGTGCACCGCTTCAACCGCGCACAGCAGGACGCATTCCTCCCCCACGTCGAAGCTGGAAACATCCTGTTGATCGGCGCCACGACCGAGAATCCGTCGTTCGAAGTGAACGCGCCGCTGCTCTCGCGAATGAAAGTCTACGTTCTGCACCCGCTCGCCGCCGAACAAGTGGTCGCGCTCCTGCAAAAAGCTCTCGCGGATTCCGCTCGCGGCCTCGGCAAAGAGCGCGTCGAGGCGAGTCCGGCGATACTCGAACGCATCGCCGTCCTCGCCAATGGTGACGCGCGCTCCGCGTACAACACTCTAGAAGCTCTCGTACTGGGCACCGAGCCGGACGCCAACGGCCACCGCATCCTCTCCGAAGCGCGCCTAACAGACGTGCTGCAGAAAAAGCTCCTGCCCTACGACAAAGCCGGCGAGGAGCATTTCAATCTCATCTCCGCGCTGCACAAATCCGTACGCAATTCCGATCCGGACGCGGCTCTCTATTGGCTGGCTCGCATGCTTGAATCCGGCGAAGACCCTCTCTACATCGCGCGTCGCATGGTTCGCATGGCCAGCGAAGATATCGGCCTGGCCGAGCCCGGCGCGCTGGCGGTGACCATCGCGGCGAGAGAGGCTTTCGAGTTCCTCGGCCCGCCGGAGGGAAATCTGGCGCTCGCGCAGGCCGCCGTCTATCTCTCGCTCGCGCCGAAATCGAACGCCCTTTACACTGGATATGGAGCAGCGCAGGAAGATTTACAGCGAACCATCGCGGAACCCGTCCCGCTGCATCTTAGAAATGCGGTCACCGGACTCATGCGCCACATCGGATACGGCAAAGGCTATCAATACGCGCACGAAGCGGAAGAAAAAGTGACGGATATGACGTGCTTGCCCGAAAGCCTCGCCGGCCGCACCTACTACAAGCCCACCGACCAGGGGTTCGAAGCGCGAATCCGGCAGCGCCTCGAAGAAATTCGCCGAATCCAGAAGAAACCGCCCAAAACCAATGGGCGGTAACGCTTCGCACGGGCGTGGCCCAGCTTTGATTTCTTCGTCTCGAATGCGATCAACGGACATTCTTGCGCGCTTGCTGCGATCCGCCCTGTTAACGGCCATCGCAGCGTCGCTCTTCGCCTCCGCGCTGCGCGCCCAGGACAACCCAAAAGCCATCATCGACCAGGATTGTCGCGCGTTCGACATCTCCTCCCACAACGACATCGTCTACGCTGTCCCGCATCGCAAATTCATCAAGAAATACATCGTCAATCGCGACGACATTTTTATTGCGACCAACAACGGCAAAATCAATCGAATCGTGGATGCCGATAAATTCATTCCCGCTCCGCCCCTTGAGGGCTTCGTGGTCAATTCCCTATCGTGGTCTCCAGACGGCAAGCGCATCGCCGTCAACATGACCCTCCAACCGTTGCCAGCCAGACTCGAAGAACAACTTGAAGAGAAAAAGAACAAGCACAAGGACAAAAAGAAGCACGACGACAGTTCCGACGATGACGACGACAATAACGACTACCAGCCGCCCAAACCCGCTCTCGGCGGAAGGGCCGTTGCGCTTTTCGACGATCAGGGCCGTGAAATTCAGGTCGCTGGAGCTAAATCGCAATTCATCAACGAGGCATCGGATGCCACGTGGCTCGCCGCGGACCAGTATGTCGTCTATAGGTCCGGCGATCAGATCATGCGCGTGCGTCCGGCGGACGGCGCCACCACAAAGCTCTTTGAAGGACACTCTTTCCAGGCCATTGCATGGGATGCGCCTCGCAACCGCGCCTTCGCTATCGGCGAAGATCTCACCCCGCAGGGCGGTCTCGCGCTCGTGGAACTCGATCTCCTCCAGCAACGTATCGCGCCGATCGCGCAGCTAACCAGTTACCGCAGCGCGCTAACCATATCCTCGTCCGGCAAGAAAGTAGGATTTTTTGCGAATGGCGACACCATCGAAGTGATCGACGTTGCGAATCCTTCGAAGCCCGTGCGCGTGAACGCGGGCCTAGGGTTCTTCCAATTCGGCCCCACCGAGCGACGCGTGCTGCTGAAACGGGGACCTGAGGGCCAATCAAACGATCTTGTGTGGGTGGGCCTGCATGACGATGGCTTTACTCCCGCTCTTCACGACCTGGAATACCATGCCTTCCAGATCGCGCCCGACGGTAATTCCGTCGCCGTCACCGAGCCCGGCAAGCGCGTCCTGAAGATATTTTCCCTCGATTAACTGCGACTGGAGAAAGTGATACCGCGGGAATTGTCGGCAAAAGATGTGGGTTTCCTGGCGCGCCTTACTGCAAACGAAATCGCTTGATGTGCTCTTTCAGAATGCAGGTATCCATCACCACCAGTAGACCGGCGCGGCGCGCGCTCTCGGCCGCCTCCGCGTGGATCACGCCTTCCTGCATCCACACCGCCCGCGCTCCGATGCGAATCGCCGCATCCACGATTTCCGGCACGAATTCCGAGCGCCGAAAAATATCCACGATGTCCACGCGCTCCGGAATGTCCTCCAGCCGCGCGTAGCACTTTTCGCCCAATACTTCCGTCTCCCCCGGATTCACCGGTACGATGCGGTACCCTGCCGTCTGCAGATATTCGGCCACGCCGTAGCTCGGACGAAACTTTCGGCTCGAAAGGCCCACCACCGCAATCGTGCGGCTGGTCTTCAGAATTTCGCTAATGGGATCGCCCACGGACATCTGCTCGCGGTTCGAATTCGCATTATTATTCTCAGCCGAATGATTCATCGCGTTCCTGCTCCTCACTCAAATATTCGCTCTGCTTCGGAGCGTTTGCGAAGCATCCGCACGCAAAGCCGCCCGCGCGGAACGTTCAGGCCCTCGTTTCGCTCGTCGTTCAAAGCAGGCAGAAAAACACTCGCCTTAGGACTTCCAAGTGGATACCCATTAACACGCATTGTAATGGAATCCGCCGGAAAGAAAAGCAGCAAATCGTTGTGGAAATCCGCTAATAAGGGACAGTTCTGCGATTCTAACACGTGTTGCGAGGCGATTTGCGTGGCGGCTTACGCGGCGCTCTACTCGGTCTCCGGCCGCTGCCCAACTGCGCGCGCGAAACCTGCTTGCGACCGCGATCCGTCGCTTTGCCCGCGTGTAAAATCGCGCCCGCTTCCTTCGCCGAAATCTCCCGCCGCTGCCCCGGTGCCAGCGTGCCCAACTCCAATCCACCGATACGCACGCGCTTCATTTTCTCCACGGGATGGCTGGTCCGGAACAGCCGGTTGCGCAACGCGTCGTGCCGCGCCTCGGAAATCTCCACTTCGTACCACGGCGCTTCTTTGCTGCGTAAACGTTCGATTCGCGCGCCCGTTGCTCGCGACAAGCTTTCGATTTCGGCAAACGTTAGGAGCGTCTTCAGCTTCACCTGGTACGCTTGCGGAATATCATGCGCTCGCAAAAACTTGTTCGCCAGGTCGCCGTCGTTGGTCAGCAGCAGCAGCCCCGATGTGTGAAACTCCAGCCGCCCTACCGGGAAAACGCGCTCCGGAACGCCGTACAAGAGATCCCGCAGCGACGTCCGCCCCTCTGGGTCGCTCAGCGTGGACACCACCTCCGCCGGCTTGTGAAGCACCAGATACGTCTGCTCCTGCCCGGCTCGCAGCAGCTTTCCCGCCACTTTGATGTGGTCGCGAGACACATCGGCCTTGGTGCCCAGCTCGGTCACCACGCGCCCGTTGACCGTTACCAACCCCGACTCGATCATTTCTTCGGCGTGTCTGCGCGATGCCACTCCGGCGCGCGCGATAATTTTCTGTAGTCGTTCTTCCATGGGTTTGCGCCGCGCGAAACACAAGCGGCTAGGACAGCTTATCTGAAAGGTTACAATTCGCGAAGGACTACGGCGCTTCACAATGGCAAAGCTTCCACAAACTCTCGAAAAATGCCTTGGCGCTCGGATCGACGGCCAGACTTCCGGAGTACACCGGAGCCGGGCCGCTCAAATCGACGATTGCGATCGACCCAGACGGATTGCGAAAAGGGAACACTAATTTTGGAGGGCCGCCGTTCGGCCCAGTCGGCGTCAACTTACCTGCCTGGCAGCGAAATTGTGAACCGAGCTCGCCGTTGAAAAACATTGGTGCCGAAAATTCGGCTCCCACGCTGCCCCGATAGATTATCTTATCTCCGCTCCAATCCAAGGTGCCGCTCTTCCCCGAAGGCATCTGGAAAACCAGTTGGGTCGATTGCGCCGCGTTTCCAGAAGCCGCAGGCGCGGGTGAAGGAGCCGAAACAGCGGGCGCCGACGGTTGAGCCACAACGGCAGGCGCGGAGGATTGAACCGCGGCAGCACCGACGACAGGCTTAGCCGATGCCCCTGGCGGAAGCGAACCGAACTCCTTCGGATGCGCCGGAACATTCACCGAACCTGTCTCGCCGCTTGGTAAGTCGACCACCGCAAATCGCAGCCGCTGGTCCTCCGGTTTCGCGCCATATACGAATATGTCGCGGATTCCGTTCTCCTTCCAGGACCGGAATTTTGCCTCGGGCGCCGACTGCGAAAGGTCCTTCATATTGAGCACGAACTTGTTGCCTTGCGGATCGAACTCACAGATCGCCATTTGCACGTCGATTCGCAGCGACTGCCCCTCCGGTTCAAACGTCAGCGCGTTCGGTGAAATCTTCAAAAGGTATCGAGGCTTTGCCGATGGCCCGGAGCCCGTCGGCGGAAGCGCCGTGACGGACATACCAATCGTGGTGGAAGGCAGCGGGTCGCGGCAAGCGTCCTGCAGCAACTCGACGGCATTTTCGTGCTGCACTAGGACGGCAGAATCGGTTGCGATAAAGCCGCGGCGATAATCCAAGCGGACATCGTGCACGCTCGTTTTAATTGAGATTCTGTGAAACTTGTTGTCCCACTCCAAATCGGTCGGATAGTAGGAAATCTCGTAATAGGACGAATCCTCGTGCAGCGCCCGAAAAACGCATCCGGCCAGGTCGCTCGTATTCTCGCAAATACGCCCGCCCGTCTCATAGGCCATTTGCTGCAGGGTCGTCTGTGAATTTGCCCTCGCCTCATCTTCGTCCCTCAGCGTATCTCCAAATCCTCCCGGATTGTTCTCTGGATTCAGTTTATTGCTAGGGAGCTTCGATTCCGCCATATCAACTTGACTGGTTTCCATCCCTCGCGCATCAACGGGGTACACGGCGACCCCAGCTTCCATCAACGACGCTGCGGCGGCCTGCACTTCCGATCGGTACGATCCGGTGCCGAAAAACGGATTGAGGCCGAAATCCGAATTCGGCATGATCGAAATCGGAAACGCCTCCGAGAACCAGATCAGGTTCTTGCGCCCCGGGTATCCGCGCAAATAATTCGCGATGTCTCTCATCGCATCGGCCGTCTCCTGGGCTCGCTGCTGGGTCGCCTCTTCATACTGGCCTTTTTCGAATTGCTCTAGAATTTTTACCTTGCTAGGGTCCACGCCCTCATCCAGAAGCACATTGGACAGGCTATTGGCGTCAAACTCCGGATTCTTTTCCTTCGGCGCAGTGTTCGCCACCGCCTTTTGTAAGGCTGCCCGCAAGGTCGCGGGATTGGTGGTGAAGTTTTGGACCATGTGGAGCTTGTGTTCCAGCAGGAATACGGCAACCGGAGTGTCCGCCGGCAGCTTGTTCAGGTACAGCAGCATATCGCGGCGCACCTGCATCTGCTGCTGCATTCCGGTATTCAGCGCGTCCATCAGGATTGCCGTGGGCGCGACCGGTCCGCTCGCGGAATTCAGATTTGAAAATACGCCTGGCGTTGCATTCGATTTCGAGCTGCCGAGCTGTTGCATCGAGCGCGCGTCCACGAACCGGAAGTGCGCGATGTCCTGCCGTACGTTCCGGTCTTCGTAAACCTTGAAATCGCTCTCGGTAAGCCCGCCGACCACGTTGCCGTGCGAATCAGTCGCCACCACGTCCACGGTGATCAGCTTGGTGTTGGCTCTTAGCGCGTTCTTTTCGGTGGGAACTTGTGCGTGAGCAGCGCCGGCGAATATCGGGAACGAGATCGCCAAGATAAGCGCGGCCGAAAGACGCATAACGGCTCCCTGAAACGGGTAAATGGCAATTCACCCTGCGGCACGACGGATTGTAGCTGAATTGAAGTAGCGAAGGCCTAAAAACGTGCTTCGATCGCAATGCGATCCAGGAGAAGCTTGCGGGGCGCAATGATCGAGCGAAGTCTATGAGTTCTCGGACGTGCCGGCGGAAGCGGCCCGCGATTGTTCCGTCGTGCTCGAATCGTCCTCGCCTAGCTCCGCCAGATCGTTCGTCTCGCCCGATTCCAGGATCTCCGCGCTTTCAGCGGATTCCGCCACCTCGGCCAGTTCTTCTGGTGCGCCTTCCCCCGCGCCCGGCTCTTGCTTTTGCGCCTGCGCCTCTGGCTCGACTGGCGCAATGCCGGCATCGGAATCAAGCGCCGCCTGCGCCAATTGCTCGAATTCTTTCAGGCTCGGCAGCTCATCAAGGTCGGAAAGCCCAAACCGCATCATGAATTGCTTCGAGGTCCGGTACAAAATCGGCCGCCCGATCACTTCCTTGCGCCCCGCGGTTGTTATCAAACGCTTTTCGAGAAGCGTCTTGATCACGCCGCCTACGTTCACTCCGCGAATTTCGTTGATCTCCGGCGCCGTCACCGGCTGTTTGTACGCGATCACCGCCAGCGTTTCGAGTGCGGGCATCGTTAATCGCAGCGGTGGCTGTAAGCTCTTGATGAATTTGCGCACCGCATCGTGGTGCTGCGGCTTGGTGTAGAACTTCCATCCGCCCGCCACTTTGCGAATCTCGATTCCCCGATCATCCGTTTGATACGCGGCGGTCAGCAGGTCGAGCGCCGCGCGCGCGATCGTTTTCTCCACTCCCAGCGCGTTCGCGATATGGTCGAGCGTCGCCGGTTCGTCCGCCGCATAAATAATCGCTTCGAGCGCCGCCTGAATCTCTTGTGGTTCAATGCTCACAGATATTGCTCCTCGATTTCAGCCATCCCGTCCGGCCCGGCGAATACCGCGTCAAACATCTTATGCTTGCGCAGTCCGATATCAGAGAAAAGTTCCAGCTGCACCAGCATCACCGCCTGCATGCGCACCATTTCCAGCACCGCCAGCAGCGCCACGATCATGGCGTTGCGCGTGGTGCAGGTCTCGAAAAATTCGCTCAACGAAACGGGTTGGTCCGTGGCGATCAGCCGCTGCCGCAAACGGTCCATCATCTGCGCGATGGTCACTGTCTCGCGCTGCAACTGGAACTTCGGCACTTCCTTGCGCCGCTCCAGCACCTGCTGAAACGTCTTCACCAGATCGACCAGCGAAACCACCAACTCGCCTTCCACCGCGTCGCCGGTGTAAAGCTCGCGGTCCGGCTTCGACCACACATGATCCTCGATCTGCTGCTTCTGATACAAAAGCTGCGCGGCATTTTTGAACTTTTCGTGCTCCAGCAACCGGTGCACCAGATCTTCGCGCGGATCTTGCTGCTCGTCCGGACCTGCCAGCGGATCGGATGGCAGCAGCATCTTTGATTTGATGTGGATCAGCGTCGCCGCCATGTAAATGAAATCGGCGGACACATCGATATCCAGGTGTTCCAGTTGGTGGAGGTAATCGAGATATTGCTCGGTGATTTTGGCGATGGGAATGTTGTGGATGTCCATCTCCTGCTTACGAATCAAATCCAGCAGGAGATCGAGCGGCCCTTCGTAAACCGGCAAATTCACGCGATACGGTGACGCCATGTCAGGCAATCGCCTCCTGATAATGCTCGACCGTCGGAAATGGATCGTAGAAATCGTGTAGCCGTCGGCGCCACTCCTGATAGTCCGGCGACCCGCGGAAGCCCACAGTATGGTCCTCGATCGCTCGCCATCGCACCAGAAGTAAATATCGGTTGGAGATCTCCACGCATCGCCGAAGTTCCAACGCGCCGAACCCGGGACTCGCCTCTATGAAACGGCGCGCTTCACGGAAGGCGTTCTCAAACACCGCCTCCTGCCCGGGCCTCACATTCAGAATGGCCACTTCCAAAATCATTTCGCCGGAGCTCCCCGCTGCCTGCGCGTCTCAGCCCAACTGACAATCCCACCACGGTTGTCATCCTGAAGCCGACGTGTTTCTCTCTTGCCGGCTGAAGGATCTCTCTTTTCGAGCCGCGTCCCATCCGAAAATCGCGTTCCGGACCCGCTTCATCGTTCGCCGCGCCGCCGCATGCGCTTTCGTCGATCCGGCGTCGAGGATATCCCAAACTTCCTGCGGGCGCGCCTCAAATTCCTTACGCCGTGCCTGAATCGGCTCGATCCACTTCACCAGGTTTTCGGCCATCGCCTTTTTGCAATCCACGCAGCCGATCCCCGCTGTCCGGCAGCCCTGATCCGACCACGCAATCACATCGGGCGGCGAAAACAGCTTGTGATACGCGAATACTGGACAAACTTCCGGACGCCCCGGATCGGTGCGCCGCGCCCGCTGCGGATCGGTCATCATGTTGCGCGCTTTGGTGCGAATGTCGTCGGGAGGATCGCTCAGCCAAATAGCATTGCCATAGCTCTTCGCCATTCGCCGCCCGTCCGTCCCAGGCAGCCTCGGCGTCTCCGTCAGCAAATGCCCCGGTTCGCGCAGCACTGGTTTCACACGGAACAGGCGCCGGTCGCCCAGTTTTTCGAGAAAATTGTCTATTCCCATTTCCAAAGCGTGGTTAATGATCAAAGTTCGAATCGACGAATAGTGCATCTCACGTACCGAGCCAGGAGGCGCCAGTTTAAAATCGGTCCGATCAACGGCCAGCTGAAGTAGGGTGGTCACGGCGGTTTGCTCCGGAACGTCGAACCCGAATCGAACGTTAAATCGCCGCACGATTTCGCGGGTCAGCTCCACATGCGGCACCTGATCTTCGCCCACGGGAACAAAATCCGCGTCGTAGATCACGATATCGGCCGATTGCAGCAGCGGATAGCCGAGAAAACCATACGTCCCCAGATCGCGATCCTTCAGATTGTCGATCTGCTCTTTGTAGGTCGGCACCCGCTCCAGCCACGAGAGCGGCGTAATCATCGATAGCAACACGTGCAGCTCGGCGTGCTCCAGCACACTGGATTGAATAAAAAGCGTGGATTTCGCGGGATTGAGTCCAACCGACAGCCAGTCAGTGGCCACTTGCAGCGTATTTTCGGCGATCGAGGAAGTGTCCTCGTAATGCGTGGTCAGCGCGTGCCAATCGGCCACGAAGAAAAAACAATCGTACTGCTCCTGCAGTTTCAGCCAATTCGAGAGTGCGCCGAAATAATGCCCCAAGTGAAGCCGGCCTGTGGGCCGCATTCCGCTTAGAACTCTCTTACGCTTCGCCACTCTCGACAAATTCTCCTCGCTTTGCAATTTGGGGCGCTCGTCCCAGTCGAACAGGAAGACCAGTGGAAATCCTTGCGATCATAACAGCAACAGACGGCTCTACAGCCCGAAAAGCTCGCGCAGCCGCTTCGTCTGTGCGCGCGAAACGGGAATTTCGCTCGCGCGCTTATCGTCCATTTTCAGCATGTAGCTCGACTTGAACCACGGCACCACTTCCTTGATGTGGTTGATGTTCACCAGGTACGAGCGGTGCGGCCGCCAGAAAACGCCCGGATCGAGCGCTTCCATCAGTTCCTCCACGGTGCGGTAATTCGACGCTCCTTCGGCCGTGCGCGCGAACACCGTGATCGCGCCGTCTTGAATCGACGCGTAGATCATGTCGTCCGCATCGATCAACAGCATGCGCGATTGCGACTTCACCAGCAGCTTCGCCGGGTGGGTCGATTGCGGCCTTTGCGCGCTCGCTCCAAGATGGCCCACCAGCGTTTCTAGCCGCTCCACTTGAGAAACCCGTTCCTCCACGGTTCGCTTCACACGCTGCACCGCCTTGGCAATTCTGCTCTTGTCAAACGGCTTCAGCACGTAATCCACCGCGTTCACCTCGAACGCCTGTACCGCGTAATGGTCGTAGGCCGTCGCGAACACGATTTGCGGCATCTGCACACCGCGCTCCATCAATCTCTTCACCACGCCCAGCCCGTCCAGCCCCGGCATTTCCACATCCAGAAACACCAGATCCGGCTCGCGCTCCTTGATCAGCGCCAGAGCTTCCAGGCCATTCCTTCCTTGCGCCACGATGCTGATTTCCGGAAAAGATTTCAGCAGAAACGCAAGTTCGTCGCGTGCTGGGCGCTCGTCGTCAACGATTACGGTGTTAATCGGCATGGCTCTTTTCTGGCGACCCTTTTCCGGTGAAAAGTATAGCAAAACACTGCCTGCGACGGCGCGCCTCGAAAACGGGCCGCGGCGGCTGCTCGCCCTGCGGTACACTTTGATCCTAACGAAGGACCAAGGAGCACACGTGAAGAGAGCGAGAAAGCAGCTAAAAAAGAAAGCTACCGGCCGCCTGAAAGTGCTTAGCAGCGCCGTGCTCTGCCACGGACGCACGTTTACCGTGCGGCACGATGAGGTACTGGAGCCAAACGGAATCAAAGCCGCGCGGGATATCATCGCTCACCCGGGTTCGGTGGTGATTATTCCGGTGCTGGCCGATGGCCGCATCGTGCTGATCCGCCAATTCCGCTACGCCGCCAAGCAATACCTCTGGGAACTCGTCGCCGGGCACAAAGAACCCGGGGAAGATCCCGCCAAGGGCGCGCACCGCGAACTTATCGAGGAAACTGGTTACAGGGCGGAGAGTATTCGCAAATTGTTTGAAATTTTCCCTTCGCCCGGGCTGCTGGGCGAGCGCATGGATATCTACCTCGCCGAAGGTCTTACCAAGGGGAAAGCGCGGCCGGAGGACGACGAGAAAATCTCGCAAAAAATCGTCACGCTCGCCGAGGCCGAGCGCTGGATTCGCGAAGCCAAGATTTGCGATGCAAAGACCATCGCGGGTCTCCTGTATTACTCGAAATTTGCGCGTCGCCGCGCTTCTTAAACCGCTCAATACGCCGCCGTATGGGACATGGGATATATAAGCCTATGTAAGGCTTCCACTTGCTTGCCTGTCACAGGAGGGTGTGCTAGGGTCGATTTTGGGAGGTGTTCAATGAGCGATAACGCTGGATCGAAAGTTAGCTTCTTCCTTGTCGGATTGGGTATTGGCGCACTCGTGGGCCTGCTCTACGCCCCGAAGTCGGGCGACGAGTCGCGGGATTACCTCTCGAAAAAAGCGGACGAAGGCCGGGACTACGCGCAAAAGAAAGCTCGCGAGTTGCGTGAACGCGCCGAAGACCTGGTCGAACGCAGCAAGGAAATCATGTCTCGCCAGAAAGACGCTTTCTCCTCGGCGGTCGACGCCGGGAAGGAAACCTACAAACGAGAGTCGAAAATCTCGTAGAGTTTTGGAGAAAAGTCATGTCCGGCTGGCTTGAAGCATTCATCGTAATCGCCGCGCTCGCCATCTTGATCCAGATGTGCATTCTGGTGGCGATGTTCGCGCAGGTGCGGCTCGCCATCACCACGTTCATGCGCATGGGAAAGGAAATACAGGCCAAGATCGATCCCATCCTGCAGCGCACCAACCGGATTCTGGAAAACTCGGAGGAGCGCATCGCCAGCATCATGAACGATGCGTCGGAAGTGACGCGGCTAGCCCGTGGACAGGCGCAAAAGGCCGACCGCATCGTCACCGAAGCATCCGACCGCCTGCGAGCGCAGATCATCCACGCCGACCAGATTCTCACCGGCACACTGGAAGTGATCGAGGAGGCCGGAACTACTTTCCGCCGCAGGCTCTGGGAGCCCGTGAATCAAGCGTCGGCAGTCATCAAGGGAATCAAGGCGGGGCTTGAATTCCTCCGCACCCCGCGCCACGGAGCAAAGAGCGGCGAAGCCACTACGCAAGACGAAGAGCTATTCATCTAGGGCGTTTTGCCGTTCGCTGGGCGCCCGCCAATTTTCGCAATCCAACAATCTCGCTGTGGGTCGCCATCATTGCGAGATCCATCCGCCGCCGAGCACTCGTTCACCGGCGTAAAACACAGCCGCTTGCCCCGGCGTGATGGCTCGCTGCGGATCTCGGAACTTCACGCGGGCGGTCGTTGCAGAAAGCGGGATGATTTCCGCTTCGGCGGGCTGGTGCCGGTTGCGGATACGCACGGAAGCCTGCACGGGACCATCCGGTTGCTCCAACCCAATCCAATTCACGTTTCGAACTTCGCACGTATCGCTGCGCAACTCGGCGTCTTCGCCAATGACCAGGCGATTTCGTTCGCGGTCGAGCGCCACGACGAAAACGGGCCGCCCGATAGCAACGCCCAGCCCGCGGCGCTGGCCCACGGTATAGTGATGCAAGCCTTCGTGGCGGCCGACGACTTCGCCAGAGGTAAGAACGATCTCGCCCGGCTGGCTCGCTAGCGCGCTTCCCTGCTCTTCAAGGTAATTCTCAATGAAACGCACGTAGCTGCCCGAGGGCACGAAACAAATTTCCTGGCTTTCCGGCTTTTCGGCCACCGGCACGGCCAGCCGCCGCGCAATCGCCCGGACTTCCTGCTTGGTCAGCTCGCCGAGAGGAAATTCGGCGCGAGCAAGTTGTTCTTGGGTGAGCCCGAAAAGAAAATAGGTTTGGTCCTTCGACTCGTCCACGGCACGCAGCAGTTCGTACCGGCCCGTATCGCGGTTGTGGCGAACGCGTGCGTAGTGGCCGGTGGCGATCCGCTCGGCGCCGATCTGCCGCGCGGTGGTCAGCAATTCCGCGAACTTCACGTCGTTGTTGCAGCGCGTGCATGGAATCGGCGTGCGCCCGGCAAGATAATCCTGCACGAACGGGCGCACCACGGTCTCTTCGAACGCTCGCTCAAAATTCACCACGTAAAACGGAATGCCGAGATGCTCGGCGACGCGCCGCGCGTCGTACACATCATCGAGCGAGCAGCAGCGGTGCGGCGCCGGGCCGTCGCCCTGCAACTGCGGCAAGCGGCGCTGGTTCCAAAGCTGCATCGTGAGCCCCACGATCGCTTGTCCGCGCTCGCGCAGCATTGCCGCAACCGTCGAGCTGTCCACGCCGCCGGACATCGCCACCGCAATTGCACCCTCAGTTGCCTCGATCGCCTGCTGACCGGCAGAAGGAGACCTAAGCTCGCCGCCCTCAAGATCGAGTGCGGCGCTGCGCGTGTTTTCGGTTTGAGTTTCAGTCGGCATCGTGAATTTTCGAGAAGTCACCGCGCCAGCACGGATGCGGCCGTGGAGCGCGGCGAAATGGCGCGCAAGCGCTCGACAACGCTTGGAACCGTGGCAATTGCGTAGTCCACTTCTTCAGCAGTCGACGGACGCCCGACGCTGAAGCGGAGGCTGGAGCGCGCGTCATCGTGCGAAAGCCCTGAGGCGAGCAGCACGTGCGAAGGCTCCGTCGATCCCGAGGAGCACGCCGCGCCCGTTGAGCACGCGATTCCCTGCAGGTCGAGCGCGATCAGCAGCGCTTCTCCACCCGCTCCGCGAAAAGTGATATTCGAAGTGTTCGGAACCCGATACGCGCAGTCGCCATTGACGATTGCGTCGGGAATACGCGCAAGAAGCTCCGATTCCAGCCGGTCGCGCAGGGCCGAAATTCGCGCGGACTCCTCCGCCAACTGAATCCGCGCGAGTTCCGCGGCCTTGCCGATACCTACGATGCCCGGAACGTTTTCCGTGCCCGGGCGGCGGTCGCGCTCGGCGTGGCCTCCGCGGAAGCGCGGCACGATCGAAGTGCCGGTGCGAACGTACAGCGCGCCCACGCCCTTCGGTCCGTAAAACTTGTGCGCGGAAATCGACAGCAAATCAACGCCCAGGCGGTTCACGTCGACCGGAATTTTTCCCGTGGATTGCACCGCGTCGGAATGGAAGCAAACACCGGCCTCGCGCGCGATGCGGCTGATTTCCTGGATGGGTTGAACGGTTCCGAGTTCGTTGTTGGCATGCATCACGGAGATTAGGACCGTCTCGGGACGCAGCGCGCGGCGGACGTTTTCGGGATCGACGACGCCCTGCCCGCCAGGACCGTGCTGGACCGGTACGAACGTCACGTCGATTCCCTGCCGCTGGAGATCCTCGCAGGTATGCAGCACGGCATGATGATCGATGGCGCTGGCAATCACGTGCTTGCGCGGCTTCGTGGAAGCCGCCACCGCGCCATAAATGGCCAGATTGTCCGCTTCCGTTCCGCCGCTGGTGAAGACGATCTCGCTGGGCTTCGCGCCAATTAGCGCGGCCACCGAATCGCGGGCAGCATCGACCGCCGCGCGCGCTTGCTGGCCGGGAGTGTGCACCGATCCGGCATTCGCGAAATTATCGCGGAGATACGGCAGCATGGCGTCGAGCACCGCAGGATCGACGGGCGTGGTGGCGTTGTAGTCAAGATAGACGCGCATCTGGTTCCTCGAATCCCTGAGAAGCTCCAGAATATCGGCTGGGCGCGGGCCGGTCAAGGATTGGCGCGACTTGGATTGGCACGAACGCACTGCAGGACCAACGGTTCGGAGGTGAGGGGCGAATCCGGGGATCGCGGCAGGATCGCTGTGGAGAGTGTATCGATTTGGCGGATGTCCGGCGCTTTGTTTCCAATAACTTACGCTGGATTCTACCCGAACATCTATCGATTTGAATGGAGCCCTGCAGTTAACGAATTTTGCCGATGATATTGCTTGCCACGGCCATGGAACCCGCGAGTCGGGCGTTGCGGCCGCCGCTGCTTCAAATGCGAGTTTTTCGTTTACGCGCAACATCACAGATCGACTGTAGCAAATCTGATAGGACAGGTTTCTACTGGTCTGAAGTACAGGCGCGGGAACCTGTACGTGGTTAGGGATGCGGCCGCAGCGGAGTGAACCTCCTATACAAATCATGCGGCAATTGCCTAACGGAAAGTCGCGATCCGCGCGATTAAGAAAACCATTTGGGGGTCGGAGCGGAACGCGGAGGTCACATGAAATGCAACAAAAGGCTGCCGCTCGTAAAGAGCGACGTTGCGACTGGCAATGCATCAGGGGAGAAAGCAGATCCCTCACCACCGTTCGCCACCAGCGGGCGACCGGGTTCGGGATGACAGCTCCTCACATTGGCGCGAGAGGCGAGACGCGCTCGCATAGCAGAAACGTGCTCTGGAATTGCCACCGCGGCCGATGATGAGGCGAGAAAAGGCTGCCGCCCGCAAAGGGCGACGCCACGAAATACGCGGAGCGGGGAAAGTGTTGCGACTGGACAATGCCGCAGGGGAGAAAAGCAGATCCCTCACCACCGTTCGCCCCCGAGGGGCGACCGGGTTCGGGATGACAGCGCCTTAGCCGGCGCCAGGGGCGAGATGTGCTCGCGTAGAGGTTAAAGTACTGTGGAATTGCCGCCGCGACGGATGGTCGCGCATGAATCGGCTCCCGGCCGCAAAGGGCGGCGCTACATAAACCGTGCGAACCATGCGGCTATGCTGCTATTACGGGCGGAGGTACTTGGGATGCGGCACGAAACATTTTCATCCTAAAAAGCGTATCTTCTAGCGAAAGAGTTGAAAGGGGTGCGCGATGGCAGATGGCGGCGTTCCGCGGCATCGACGTTCGATTGGCGGTCCGGTAATCCTGATCGCGCTGGGACTGATTTTTCTCGTGTGGAATTTCAGGCCCGGCATGGATCCCTGGTGGATTCTGTGGCATTACTGGCCGCTGATCCTGGTCTTCCTGGGCGTGGGGATGATCTGGGACAGCTTTTGGACCAGGAACCATCCCGATAGCAACATGCCGATTTCGGGAGTTTCGGTCGCGTGGATCGTGCTGCTGGCGTTGTTTGTGATTGCGCTGTGGCACGGCGGAGCCAACGCGGCCGGCCCCGGCGCGCGAAATGGCTGGAATGGTTTCTGGGATTGGAATCAGGGCAACTGGAGCGATTGGCACGACCATTCGAATGCGCAACACACCACGCGGTCCGTGGAGCTGCAAGGCGCGAATACCGTGAACGTCCACGTGCAGATGCCCGCGGGCCAATTGCGGCTGGATGGTGGCGCGAGCAAACTGCTGGATGCCGATTTCCGTTACGACGGCTGGCAAGGCACGCCTCAGGTGAACTACAACGTCACCGATGGCCAGGGCGATCTGGAAATCACGCAGAACGGCAATTCGTCGCATTTCGGAAATAGCTACAACGATTGGAAACTTCAGTTCGGTGGCACCGCGCCAATCGACTTGAAGCTGGACATGGGCGCGGGACAAGCCTGGATTCGGCCTGCTGGGCTTGATTTGAGCGAGCTGGTGGTTCACATGGGCGCCGGTCAGCTGGACCTCGACTTGACCAAGGTGGCACCGGGCAATCTGCAAGCCGATATCGAGGGGGGCGCGGGACAGGCGCGCATCCACCTGCCGAAGGATGAAGGCGTGCGCGTGTTCGCTTCGGGCGGAATCGGAGCGGTGAACGCAGACGGGCTAACGCGGCAGGATGGCGCATACGTGAACGCGGCATATGGCAAGTCGTCGAAGAATATCGAGATGAATGTACACGGCGGCGTCGGCGAGATCGATTTGATCGAGGGGGATTGAGGAGCCGATTCAGCGCGCGCTCCGCGAGCTTCCAATTGAACCGGTAATAAACCAAGATCGGAGGCATCATGGAAGCGGGCGAGCAAGGCGGGCTAATCACTCGCCGCGAGCGACCGATGGAGGGCGTTGTATTTGGCGACGTATAGCTTGGGCTCTTGCAAGCCGAAGGTCGCGAGGTAGCGGCGCGCTATTCAAAGGCGGCAGTAGAGCGGAGAGGTCACCATGATCCTATGGGGCATTAGCAAAGCAGATTGAAACCACCATGAGTTGGGAATCGCTCCTGACGAATCCATTCCTCGCAATTTTTGCTTTGTTGGGTCTCGGTGTGCTTGCCGTCGCCTACGGCACAATTGCCCAAAACGCCTGGGGAGTCAATTTAGGCCAGACCTTTTGCCCGTGTTGTAACGGCGCACTTTCCAGAATACGCAAGCCACAGTCCGGCAGGCAGTCCCTTTGGGGAGGCTGCACGTGCCCCTCATGCGGGACGGAGGTCGATAAGTGGGGCCGCGAGATACACGTGCGGGCCGGATGGTGGGGCAAATTTTACGACGGACCGCGCAGCATTCGCGTGTTTAGGCTAGCATTCATTGGCGTGCTTCTGACTCTCGAAATCTGGTATGACGTTCACTATCGAGAATTCTCGTTTTTCGATTCAGCAGTCATCCTCGCATTGCTGGTCTGGGCGGCACAGCGGACTAAAGCCGCTTGACGCTTATTCATTGAGAGCACCAGACCCAAGGATATAGCCCGGAGAGGGCGGGCGCCGGTGAGGCGCCCGCGCGGGCTGAGGCGACAATCGTTAGTGATTGTCATCGTGGTCGTGATGGTAATCGTCGTTCCAGTTCTGATGGGTGTGCCAGCGATGCGCATCCGGATCCCACCAGCGGTGATCGCGGCTCCAGCAGTATTCGCGGGCGTCGTGAAGTTCGTGGCGGGCGCGCTCGGCCTGTCTACTGTCGGGGCCATGATGGTCGATCGCTTCGTGCAAATGATGCGCGGCCCTTTCGGTGCGCCTCTGGCAGCGGTCAGCCCTGAGCTGCGGCGCGCCGAGCAGCATCACGAATCCGGTGAATCCCGCAGCAGCGAGCGTGAACTTCGAATGCCAGGCAGTCGTTCTTTTTCGCATCTTTAACTCCTCCGCGACTACTAATGGCAATCGCGGTTCCCTTTATGGCTTTCCCGCCAACTGATTGCTTGGCTGAGCCTTAACCCAAAATAGCAAAGTATTGCTGATGCTCTCGGCCGCGTAGAAATTTCAAAGGCGAGAATAAGCTGGATAAGTGGAACTCTGGAGGGCAGATACCCGACGCTTACTCGCGCGAGCGTTACTGAATGGAGGCAGAAGCAGCGGATGGCTTTGACCGAGGCGCGAGGCTTCGATAAAGTCCAAGATGCGCTGGCGAGACGCGAATGGTTGTAGTTCGCGACGCGAAGATGCTGCCCTGAAGCGCGGCGCTACATAACTTTCGGCCGTAATGCAACCGCAGCACGCGATACAGGAGCCAATTTTGGCACGACCCATCATCACACTGACCACGGATTTCGGCACGGGCGATTACTTCGTCGGGGCGATGAAGGGCGTGATTTTGAGCATCAATCCCGACGTGACGATTGTTGATATCACGCACAACGTGCTGCCGCACGACGTGCTTGATGGCGCGTTGACCATCGGGCAAGCGTACAAATATTATCCGCCGAAGACGGTTCACGTGGTGGTGGTCGATCCCGGCGTGGGGACCGCGCGGCGTCCGCTGCTGGTGGCCGGCGACCAGCATTATTTCATCGGGCCGGATAACGGCGTGTTTTCGTCGGTGTACGACCAGTCGGAGGCGCTGCACGTCTGGAACGTGATTTCCGAGCACTATTTCCGGCAGCCGGTGAGCAACACGTTTCACGGGCGTGACGTTTTCGCGCCGGTAGCGGCGTGGCTGACGAAGTCGTGGCAGACGTCGGCATTCGGCGAGCCGATTACGGATTTCGTGCGATTCGCGATGCCCAAGCCGAAAGTAAACGGCAACACGGTGAAGGGCGTGGTGTTGCGCGTGGATCATTTCGGAAATTTGATTACGAATTTGACCCCGGAGGATGTGCCGGTGCTTGCGGCAGCGGACGGCAAGTTCACGATCAAAGCTGGAAATGGTCAGGTGACGAAAATGGCGCCGACGTTCTCGCAGGCCGCGCCGGGCGAAGCGGTCGGAATTATCGGCTCGACTGGACACCTCGAGATTGCGATGAATAAAGGCAGCGCGTCGAAAACATTGGGCGCCGGGCGCGGCGCGGAAGTAACGGTGGAGCTGGGCTAGCCAGCGGAAATTTCCCTCAAGTAAATTATCTTATCCAGCCAGAAACGCTGATTGCAATGCCTCCAACAGTAGAACTGAGGCATCTCAGCAACATCCAGACAACTAAAAGCTGCCGGGCTGAAGCCCGGCGCTACAGAAAACCAAGCGCGCGCGACACTTGGAACTTCCAAATGCTGCGGAAAACGCGGAGGCAAAGCAGATCGCTCGACGCCGTTCGCGAAAAGCACGCGACCGGATTCGCGATAACATTTCGGGTGATTTTTCGAGAAATCGAGGCGCGCCATGGACGCATTCCTGGCCGAGGCGTCCAAAAACACGTCTAGGGCGAACGCTGGAATGCCTCTGTGAAGCTTCACAACGGGCATACGCGAGCCAGACGGGCTGGGCTAGACCGTTACCCTTGGCGCGCCCGCTTCGTCGGCTGCGGGAGCTTCTGTATGCTCGCGGCCGACCAGGATTGGACGGCGTAGCAACGAGGTAACGATCAGGAAAGAGCGCATGCGTGGATCGAGCCAGTCGCGCAGCGCGTCACCGAGCAAATTGAAAGCGAGCACGGCCGTCATGATGGCCAGCGCTGGAAAGATGACCATGTGCGGCGCGTCGAAGAGATGGTTGCGTGCGTCGTTAAGCATGGAGCCCCAGCTCGCCGTGGGATAGCTGACGCCGACGCCGAGAAAGCTGAGCGTGGATTCGGCGAGGATCGCCCCAGCGATGCCGATGGTGGCCTGGACCATTACCGGCTGCAAAATATTGGGCACTAGATGGCGGACGATCACGCGCGCAGGAGATGCCCCGAGCGAGCGCGCCGCGAGCACGTATTCCGCTTCCTTCGCTTGCAGCACCTGCCCGCGAGCCAGGCGAGCGTAGCCGGCCCAGCCGGTGATGATCAGTGCAAAGATTACGTTTTCGAGGCTGGGGCCAAGAAACGCGGCGAAGGCGATGGCCAATAGGATGCCGGGGAACGAAAGAAACGCGTTGATGAGGATGATGTTGGTGAAGCGGTCGAACCAGCCGCCAAAGTAGGCGGAAACGGCGCCGATGGCGAGGCCGATCAATCCTCCGCCAAGAACCACTGAAATGCTGACGAACATCGAGACACGAGCGCCGTACAAGACGCGCGAGAGAATGTCGCGGCCGAGTTCATCGGTTCCCATCCAGTGGGACATGCTCGGGCCGGCGAGGCGTATGGCGAGATGTTGCGCGTCAGGATTGTTGGGCGCGAGCCACGGCGCGGCGAGCGCCAGAAACACAAGCAAAACGGAAAGAGCGAAGCCCCAGCGTCCCGGGCCGCTATGGCGGAGAAATTCGCGCAGCGCCTTCATTGCATTTTCACCCGGGGATCGACGAAGACGTACACCACATCGGTGAGAAAATTCACGGCTACATAGGAAAATGCGATGAGCAGAATGCAGCCCTGCAGCAGCGGATAATCGCGCGCCTCGATGGCTTGCACGGTGAGGCGGCCAATGCCGGGCCAAGAGAAAATCGTCTCGGTGACGATGGTACCGGCGAGCAGCGTGCCGAATTGCAGGCCAATGACGGTGAGAATGGGAATCAGTGCGTTGCGAAACGCATGGCGGAAAAGGACCGCTGTTTCGGAAAGTCCTTTGGCGCGCGCGGTGCGGACGTAGTCGCTGGAAAGCTCCTCCATCACCGATGTGCGCACCATGCGCGTGAGGATCGCGGCGAGCGCGGCGCCGAGGGTGATGGCCGGCAACACTAGGTGTCCGATTCCGCCGCGACCGGAAACCGGCAGCCAGCCGAGAACCACCGAGAAAAATAAAATTAGAACGGGGCCGAGCGCGAAATTCGGAACGGAAAGCCCAATCAAAGTGAACACACCTACAGCGTGGTCGGCGGAAGTGCCGCGGCGATGCGCGGCCAAAATTCCGGCGGGAATGCTGATAGCCAGGCAGACGAGCAGCGACACGAACGCAAGCTCCAGGGTGGCGGGAAAATGTTCGAGCACCACGCGCGCAACGGGCTGCTGAAAGCGGAACGATTCGCCGAAATTGCCATGCAGCACTCCGAGCACGTAATGCTCGTACTGCACCGGAATCGGCAGATCGAGACCCAGCGAATGGCGGAGCTGCTGCAAGTCCTGCGCGCGAGCGCCTTCGCCGAGCATCTGCTGCACGGGGTCGCCTGGGACGATGTGCACGAGCATGAAGACCATGGTGACGATCAGCCACAACGCGGGGATGGTCAGCAGGACGCGCAGCGAGAGATAGCGAATCATCGTGCGCGGCGCTCCCGGAGAGCCGCGGCGTGCACGTTGGCCTGTTCGGCGGACGAACGGGGCGCCGATGGCGCAGCGGGGGCGGATGAGGATTCGCCATGCGGCGGCGCATTCCTCGGGGAAATTTCCGAGGGCAGATGGAGGCGCTTGATCTTCACGCGGGAGACGCGCCGGTGGTCCATTTCCATAATCGTGAAGCGAAGGCCGCCTTCTTCAAAGCTTTCGCCGCCGCGCGGAATGAATCCCAGCCGTGCGAGCATGAATCCGGCGACGGTCGAATATGACGCATCCTCGGGAATGGCAATGCTGTATTGCGCTTCAAGGTCGCGCACGTTGATGGCTGCGTCGAAGATCATCGAGCCATCCGGAAGCGTCAACGGGTGCTCGACCACGTCGAATTCGTCGTGAATTTCGCCGATCATCAGCTCGACGATATCTTCCAGCGTCGCCAGGCCGAGAATGCTGCCAAATTCGTCCACGATCATGGCCAGCCCGGTGCGGCGCGCCAGAAGTTCGCGAAGCAACTCGGTGGCAGGCTTGCTCTCCGGCACAATGGCCACTTCGCGCAAAAAATTGGCAAGGAGAAAGGCCGGCGAAGGCTCGCCTTCGTTGGCGCGCGAGCGATCGAGCAAGGTCCACATTACGTCCTTGAGATGCACGAATCCGAGGATGTGGTCGAGCGAACCTTCATAGACGGGAATGCGCGATCGCTGCGTGGTGGCGAACATCTGCATGGTCTCGTCGATGGAGGCGTCGGCGGGCAGCGCGTGAATATCGGGACGCGGCACCATGATTTCGCGCACCCGCACCTGGCTTAGCTCCATGGCGTTCTGAATGAATTTCGCTTCGGAGGCCGGCAGAAGTCCGAGATCCCGCACTTGCTGGATCATGACCTGGAGCTCCTCGATCGACCGCACCAGAGTGTGGCTCTGAGGCGAAAGAATGCCGAGCGCTCCGACCACTTTTTCGGAGAAACCATCCAGAAAATCGATGGCCCAGCGGAAAGTATGAACGAACCAATAGAAAGGGCGCGCGATCAGCAGCGCCACGCGTTCGGCGCTCGCCAGACTGAGCGCCTTGGGAACCAGTTCACCGAAAACCACCTGCAAAATGGTAAGCAGGCCGAAAACGATGATGATCGCGGCGCTGTGTTCGACGATGGTTGCCCAGCGCGGCGTCACTTCCTTCACGAACGGCTGAAGGATGGAGACAAGCGTGACTTCGCCGAGATAGCCGAGCGAGAGGCTGGCGATGGTCAGGCCGACCTGTACACCCGAAACGACGCGTCCCAAGTCACCGAGCAAGTTCTCGACGATTTTGGCTCGCGGGTCGCCCTGCTGCACGAGTTGCCGGATGCGCGACATGCGCACGGCGACCAGCGCGAACTCCGCGGCGGAAAAGAACGCGTTTGCAACGATCAGCAGAATAATACCGAAGATTTGTAACGCGATCATGACGACAATCCGGCCTCCGCTCTACGAGCGGTGCCTGTAACTGGCAGCGGGCACAGTTCCGCACGATGCGGTGACGCTACGGAAGATTCGGAAAACGGATGGAGCCCCATCAATCGCGATTTTATCAGGATGGCGGCCGGGCTAAGCAGCCGAATGGGCGAAGAGAAACCGACAATGCAACAGGCGCGAAAGTGTGTCGAAACGGATCCTTGTAAAAAGAAAAGGCTCCCGGGCCATCCCGGCGCGAGCGCCGGACGAGCCTGGGAGCCTCAAAAAAACTATACGGTGAAAGAGCTGCCGCAACCGCAAGTGCTCTTGACGTTGGGATTATTGAACTTGAAGCCTGCACCTTCGAGGGTCTCGATGTAATCTATGGAAATACCTTCGAGATACATCGCGGACATCTGGTCGACCAGCACTTTCAAACCGTCGAATTCATACACGTTATCGGCGTTCTCGTTGACCTGATTCTCGAAGGCCATACGATAGCTGAAACCGGAGCAGCCGCCGCCGACCACCGCCACGCGCAGAGCGGTTGGCGCAGGGGTCTGCTGCGAAAGAATCTCTTTTACTTTCGTTACGGCCACAGGTGTCAATTCAATCATTTTGGATTCCTCCCAAATCGGCGCGGAACGCACGCGCAGCGCACGATCACATGATCATTATAGCAGATGCATGCAAGCTCCGGACGCCAAATTCTTGGTGCGGCACGTCTCCACAAAAGTGCTTTACAAGCAAAAGCGCAGAGCGAAGCCATGTAGCAGCGGCAATAAGCCTCATACCCTGATAAGATTATGAGCATACATGACGCACACTATTACGTTAATTCCCGGCGACGGGATCGGAACGGAAGTGTCCAGAGCCGTCCAACAAATCATTCAAGCCGCGGGAGTTGCGATTGAATGGGACGAAACCAGCGCGCGCGGCGACGTCGATGAAAACACGCCCGACATCATGAAATCGGCGGCGTTCAAGTCGATTCTGACGACACGCGTGGCGCTGAAAGGCCCTCTGGCCACTGCCGTAGCTATCGGCCCGCCGAGCTTAAATGTCCAACTTCGCAAGGCGCTCGATCTGTATGCCAACGTCCGGCCGGTAAAGAACCTGACGGGGGTGGTCACGCCATATAAGAATGTCGACATCGTTCTGATCCGCGAAAACACCGAGGATCTTTACGCCGGACTCGAACATACGGTGGTTCCCGGCGTGGTGGAAAGCCTGAAGATCATCACGGAAAGGGCGTCCACGCGGATTGCGCGGTTTGCGTTTGAATACGCGCGCAAATGGGGACGCAAGAAGATCCACTCGATCCACAAAGCGAACATTATGAAAATGTCCGACGGTCTCTTTTTGACGTCGATTCGCAAAGTGGCGGAGCAATATCCGGACATCGAATACAAAGAGATGATTATCGACAACGCCTGCATGCAGATGGTGCTGAATCCGTGCCAGTTCGACATGCTGCTGCTAACCAACCTGTATGGCGACATCATGAGCGACCTGGCCGCGGGACTTGTCGGTGGACTCGGTGTGGTGCCGAGCGGCAACATCGGAGAAAAAGAGGCGATCTTCGAAGCGGTGCACGGCACAGCTCCTGACATCGCCGGCGAAGGCATCGCCAATCCCACGGCACTGCTGATGAGCGCCATCATGATGCTGCGGCATCTCGAAGAGACGAAGGCGGCGCTAAACATCGAACAGGCGCTGGAGAAGGTTTACAGAGAGGGAAAGCATCTAACGCGAGACGTGGGCGGGAAGGCCGGCACGGCCGAATTCACAGACGCGGTGATCGAGCAACTCAAGAGTTAGCCGGCGCGCCTAGCGCTGTGTGCGGGATTGACGTTGAGCGGAGGTGCGCTAGAATGCATCTCCAGCGGCCCGGGTCGAATCGCGACCGAGGCGCTCTTTGATAGACGGACGGAAGCGCGGATCTGAGAAATTATGAACTCACCGGCAAATAAAACGGCGGAAACACAGAAAAAGGGCGACTTCGAGAAGTCGCTGGTGCGCCTTGAAGAAGTGGTGAAGCGCCTGGAGAGCACGGAGCTTTCGCTCGACGAAGCCATGAAGCTCTTCGAAGAGGGCGTGAAGCTTTCGCGCGAGTGCCAGAAACAACTCGAAGAAGCCGAAGGCCGGGTGGAAATTCTACTGAAGAAGGCGGACGGAAAAATCGCCGCTGAACCCTTCGAGCCTAAAGATGAATCGTCGTAGGCGGCCGCGAATCTTGCACCGCGCGCCCCGCAACTTCCGCTTGCCTGCGCCACCAGCATGACGCTCCCCGATTTTTTTCAAGCCGATCGCGCGGTTTTCGAAGCCGCGCTCGAACGCCTGCTGCCGCCGGAAAGCACTCCGCCGCAAACGATACACCGCGCGATGCGCTATAGCGTGTTTGCGGGCGGCAAACGGATTCGCCCAGTTCTGTGCCTCGAAGCCGCGCGATCGTTCACCGAAACCCTCGATGGCGCGATTCACACCGCATGCGCGCTTGAGTTCATCCACACCTACTCGCTGATTCACGACGATCTGCCCGCGCTCGACAATGACGATCTGCGCCGCGGCAAGCCCACGAATCACAAAGTGTTTGGCGAGGCCATGGCGATCCTGGCGGGCGACGGGTTGCTGACGCTCGCCTTTGAAACGCTGGCGAATGCGCCCATCGAGCCGACGCGCCGTGTGCGCGTGATCGCGGAAATCGGCGCCGCCGCGGGAACGGTGAATGGCATGGTGGGCGGCCAGGTGGCGGATGTGGAGGCCGGCGGCAAGCCTGCGGATGCCGCGATGCTCGAGTACATTCATCGC
The DNA here is from genome assembly GCA_050746725.1 of Candidatus Acidiferrales bacterium. Taxonomy (GTDB): domain Bacteria; phylum Acidobacteriota; class Terriglobia; order Acidiferrales; family UBA7541; genus Palsa-295. The sequence continues at coordinate 37,638 of JBOGMX010000028.1, forward strand.
TCGAAAACCGCCGCGCTGATTCGCAGTTCGATCGTGGCGGGCGCACTCGCCAGCGGAGCGCCGGATGAAGACGTGGAGCGCTTGCGTGCATTCGGCGATCTGATTGGCTGGGCGTTTCAAGTGGTGGACGATATTCTGGACGTTGAGGAATCGTCCGCGGCGCTGGGGAAAACGGCAGGCAAGGATCAGGAGCAGCAGAAAGCCACTTATCCGGCTCTCCATGGGCTTGCGAAATCACGCGCCATCGCCGCGGATTTGGAAGCGCGGGCGCTGAAAGAAATCGAGCCATTCGGAGCGCGCGCGGAGCGGTTGCGGCAATTGGCGCAGTTTTTGGTAGCGCGCCGGTCCTAAGTCCGACTCTGGGCGCTTCCCTTGCGCCAGATCCCGCGAATTTCGCAGTGCGTTGATTGTTGATGCGCCGCGATCCGCAAGAAACTGCACGAGGCCTGAAAATGCAAAAACCCGGCAAGGAGCGCATTGACGTGCTGCTGGTGACACGCGGACTGGCGGCCTCGCGAGAGCGCGCACAAGCGATACTCCTGGCAGGGCAAGTGCGCGTGAATGGCAGGCCGGTGACGAAGGCAGGCACACGCGTGGCCGACGATGCGCGCCTTGAAATCGCCGGCCACTCCAATCCATACGCGAGCCGCGGCGGACTGAAACTCGCGGGCGCTCTGGAGGATTTCAACGTCAGCCCGCGAGGGAAAATCTGCCTGGACGTCGGCAGCTCGACCGGAGGTTTTACGGACTGCCTGCTACAGCATGGCGCAAGCAAAGTTTATGCCGTCGACGTGAATGTCGATCAGCTCGATTGGAAGCTGCGAAAGGACGCGCGTGTGGCGACCATCAAGCGCAACGCGCGTTATCTGCAGCCTGAAGATATCGGCGAAAAAGCCACGCTGGTGGTGATGGACGTTTCGTTTATTTCCGCGGCGAAAGTGCTGCCCGCGATCGTGCCGATTGCGGCCGCAGGCGCGGATTTCCTGGTGCTGGTGAAGCCGCAGTTCGAGCTGGAAAAAACCGAGGTGGGCAAGGGCGGAATCGTACGAGAGGCGTCCCTGCATCAAAAAGCCGTGGAGCGAGTAACGGCCGCCGCGGAATCCGAAAGCCTGGAAACGCTGGGCGCGAAACCCAGCCGCCTGCCGGGCGCGGAAGGCAATCAGGAGTTTTTCCTGCATGCGCGACCGCGAACCGCGACGGCATCAACCACATGACAAAGCCGGCGCACAAACACCTATTGGCAGCCGCCGTTGTAGAGTAGAATTTCTCGACGCGCATGATCCGCACCGCAGGAATCGTCTCCAAACCCATCCGAGAAAAAATCTGCGAGGTGGTCCCGCCGCTGATGGAATGGCTGCGCGCCCGCAAGATCGACGTTCTGTTCGACAAAGAAACAAAAAGTTGCGTGGTTTCCGGACCGCAGGCGTACTCGCGCGAAGAGCTTGGCACGAAAATCGATCTGGCCATCGTGCTGGGCGGCGACGGCACGTTACTTTCGGCGGCACGCTCGCTGGCGAGCTACAACGTGCCGATCCTGCCCGTGAATCTGGGCGCGCTGGGCTTTCTTACCAGCGTGACGCTCGACGAACTGTATCCGCTGCTCAATCAAGTGGTGAACGGCGAATCCCGCACCAGCGCGCGCATGATGCTCGACGCGGAAGTCCGGAGTAACGGGAACACCGGGAAGCGCAAGTGCGCGCTCAACGATGCCGTCGCGAACAAAAGCGCGCTGGCGCGCATGCTTGATTTTGACGTATACGTGAACCAAAATCACGTTGGCCGATACCGCGCGGACGGAATCATCGTGGCCACTCCGACGGGATCGACGGCTTACTCGCTGGCAGCGGGCGGTCCAGTTGTCGATCCGGAACTCGACGCGTTTGTGGTCACGCCGATCTGCCCGCACATGCTGACGAACCGTCCGATCGTGATTCCCAGTACGGCGCGCATCGATCTGGATTTCGCGGCTGCCGAGGAACCAGTGTACGTGACCCTGGACGGACAAACCGGCTTTCAGCTGAAAGCCAACGATCGCGTGACCATCACCAAATCGGAGAAGCGAGTGACGCTGGTACGTCCGCCGGATAAGAGCTATTTCGAGATTCTACGCAGCAAACTTCGCTGGGGTGAACGGTGAGGCCGCGGTCGCGCCGGTGAACGAAAGGGTTTGCGCGGAGGAATCGCGAGTCACTCACATTTCAGGACGAGGAGCGTGCGGTCGTCCACCGGATGCTTCCCGCCCGAGAAACTGTCCGCCTCCCCGAGCACCTTATCGGCGATACCGTCGGCCGACAGTTCCAAATTAGCGCTGACGATTTGTCCCACTCGGCCGGAGCCGAAAAATTCCCCGCCGGCCGACTGCGCGTCGCCTATGCCATCGGAATAAAGGACCACGATGTCGCCCGGTTTGAGGATGTAACTGCGCTCGTCGTACGTCACTTCGTCGAAAATGCCGAGCGGAAACCCGACAATGGGAATTTTTTCGCAACGGCCTGCGTGATAGAGCAGCGGCTGTTCCTGTCCAGCGTTTGCGATTCGCAAGCGCCGCGCGCGGCGGTTCCAGGTGGCGAAGCACAGCGTCATGAAACGGCCTTCGATCAGCCGCTCGGCCAGAAAGCCGTTCAGTGCGCGGAGCATATTCGCAGGCCGCGGCTTCGACGATCCCAAGCTGCGCATGGTGCCGACGGCTACGGCACCGTACAGCGCAGCAGCGCTTCCCTTCCCGCTTACGTCGCCAAGGGCGATGCCCAGGTCCTGCGGTCCGTAGCGCAGAAAGTCGTACAAATCGCCGCTCAGCTCGCGCGACGAGACCACACGCGCGGCGATATCGAGCCCAAACTCGCGTCCGGGCAGGAGCGGAAGCAGAGCGCCTTGAATTCGGCGCGCGGCGTTCAGGTCGCGTTCCATGCGCTGTTCATCGCGCGCCAGCTGCTCGTAAAGATTGGCGTTCTCGATGGATACCGCCAGATGGGCGGCCAGAATCGAAAGCACCTGCACGTGGTCCGGAGTGAAATAATTCAGCTGCGGGCTTTCCAAATCCATCACGCCCACGACGCGCCCCTTATAGAGCATCGGCACCGCCAGTTCCGAGCGCGTTTCGGGATTGGACACGCGGTAGCGAGGGTCGAGCGAAACGTCCGGGACGGCGATTGCCCTTCGCAGCTTACCGGCCGCTCCCACGATTCCCTCGTGGTCCGGGACAACGGATTTGTCCTGCACCGTCACTCCGAATTTCACGGAAACGCTACGGCGAAAAACGCCCGCGGCATCGTCGTGCAAAAAAATGCTGAAAATCTGATAGTCGATCAGGCGCTTGGCGAGCTCTGCCGCGCGACGCAGCACTTCTTCCACGCGCAGCGTGGCGCTTGCTTCGCGTCCAATTTCATTCAGCAGCAGCAGCGTTTCGGCCTGCTTGCGCGCGTTCTCAAACAGGCGCGCGTTCTCAACGGCCGTGCCGATGCGGCCAGCAACCAGACTCAAAATCGCCTGCTGAGCGGGTGTGAAGTAATCGAGCTCGCGGCTTTCGATATCCATTACACCGATCACGCGCCCGCGCACGATCAGGGGCACAGACAGTTCCGACCGCACTTCGTCCACCGCAGCCAGATAGCGCGGGTCCTTGGAAACGTCGCCCACGCGGATGGCCTGGCCAATCGCGGCGGCCGAGCCGATGATGCCGTCGCCAATTGGAATGCGCCAGTTTTCAACCACTTCCACACGGTGCCCGATGGCGAAACGGATATACAGCTCGTTGGTATTTTCCGTGGGTAGCAGGACGGCAAAAATTTCGAAGTCGATGAGCCGCTTGACTTGCGCCGCCGCGCGCGCCAGCACTTCGTCGAGATTCAGCGACGAGTTGATCTCGTGGCTGATCTCCGCGAGAACCGCCAGGGTCTCCGCAGGCATCTCCAGCACCGGATTGGGTTCAGTCGAATCCATTTTGCACGCGAAGAACAGCCGCCCGCAAAGCGGCAGAGGCGTAAACGGCCCGCGACCAGATTTCGAATCCCTACCCTGCCCTGCAGACGCAAGGCGCCTCATTATAACAGGCGCTTACGTATGCTTTGGGACGCAGATTCTATGGTATTGGAACTGCAAGCAGGAAGTTACGGCTGAGGCGAATGTGCCCGTATAAACCGCCGTGCGGCTATGGTTTGGCGGCTGTGGCGGATCGCGCTTCTTCTAGAATTCTCACGCTGGAGCTGCTACCAATGCGCGTGGCGCCCGCCGCGATCATCAGCTGAACGTCGTGCCACGTCCGAATGCCGCCGGCGGCTTTGATACCCATTTTTGGACCGACCGCGCTCCGGATCAACCGAACGTCCTCAACCGTGGCGCCGCACGGCCCGAAGCCAGTGGACGTCTTCACGAAGTCCGCGCCAGCATTCATCGTCGCGCGCGACGCGCGATTTTTCTCGCCATCGGTGAGGAGCGGCGCTTCGATGATCGCTTTGCAGATCGCACGGCCATGGTGGCTCGCTTCGGCTACGCCGCGAATATCGGCTTCCACAACCGCGTCGTCTCCCGATTTCAGCGCGCCGATTTGGACCACCATATCGACTTCGTGCGCCCCAAGCCGGATCGCCTCCTCGGTCTCGAACACCTTGACAGAAGTAAGCGTCGCGCCCAGCGGAAATCCTACCACTGTGCAAACCCGCACGCGGCTACCGCGCAGCGCTTCCGCAACTTGCGCCACATTGCACGGATTCACGCATACGGACGCAAACTCAAACCGCAGCGCTTCCGTGCAAAGTGTGGCGATCTCGCTGCGCGTCGCGTCCGGTTTCAGCAGTGTATGGTCGATCAGCCGTGCGATCTCCGCGGGAGTCATTGGAGCAATTCCTACTTAGCTGCTTTCGCCAACTGCAGTACGCAGACGTCCTTCAGGTTGCGGTAGCGTTCCGCGTAATCAAGACCGTAGCCGACAACGAATTCATTGGGAATTTTAAATCCCACGTAGTCGGCCTCGACCTGCTTGATACGCCGCGAGGGCTTATCCAGCAGGGCGGCCACGCGCAGCGTTTTCGGTTTCCTCTGCCGCAGCACGCGCAAGAGATAGTTCAAAGTGAGCCCGGTATCGAGGATGTCTTCAATCACAATCACGTTCAGGCCCGCCACGTTGCTATCCAGGTCCTTCAGCAGACGAACCTGCCCGGACGATTCCTTACCGCGCCCGTAGCTGGATACGGCGATAAAATCGATCGACGTCTCCAAGTCGATTTCGCGAACTAAGTCGGCGAGGAAAATACACGAGCCTTTCAGCACTCCGATCAAGTGAACCCGCTGTCCGCGAAAATCCCGCGTAATCCGCCGCGCCACGCGGCGAACGCGCTTTTCGATGGCAGCGCGCCGGATCAACGGCTTCAGCCGCGCTTTTTCGATGCTCCCCGTCAAAGCCATTCGTCTCCTGAAAGCCAGCCACTGTAACGCATCCACAGCCGGCGAACAATCGACGTACCGTGGCGGCGAAGTACCAGCGCGATGCGATGGCTGAAAATGATACTCTAGGCGGCTTCGCAGCCGGATTTTCTTCTCGCGCCGGCTCAATCTAATAAATTCGAGAGGAGTTCCGAATGACAGCCGCCATCTGGGAATCCTCGCTCGAGCAGTTTCGCGCCGCTGCGGCCAGCGGCGATCCTACTCCCGCGGGCGTGGCCGTGTCCGCCGTGTCGGCCAGCTTCGCGCTCGGCCTGCTCGCGAAAGTTTTGAAAGTGAGCGGCCGGCACAAGAAGTTCGCCGGAAGTATTGCGAAAATAGATTCCCTCTGCGACGCGGCACGCACTGAAGCGAAGCGCATGCTGCACTTCGCCGAGGAAGATATTGCGGCGTTCACCGCGTACGTGATCAGCAGCCGCATGCCGCAAGCGACCGACCGTGAACGTGAGGAGCGCCAGCGCGCAGTAAATGCCGCCGTGCACAAGGCCATTGAAATGCCGCTGACGGCGGCGCGTTCCGCGGCAACCGGGCTGGAACTTTGCTCAGAAGCATCCGGTTTGACGCACGTGGCTGTAATTGCTGATCTTGGCGCGGCCACTTCCCTGCTTGCGAGCACGATGCGTGTTTTTCTGCTGTGCGCGGACTCAAATCTTCGGCAGTTGGCGCTCGATCCGCAGCCTTTTCGCGAGGCGTTCGCCGCGCGAACCGAATGGGAACAACGCGCCAATCGCCACGCCGAATCCGCGCTGAAGCACGTGGCAACCGTAATCAATTCCCTCCCCGGCAAATTCGGGAGAGAATCTTAGCCGCAGCTAATGAGCGCGCTTTCGCTTTTCGGTCTTGTAGCGGTCACATTGATGCTGCTGTTTTACGCCTTCGAAAAGCGCAGCGTATGGTTCATTCTCGGCTTCGCGTTTTCATGCATGCTCGACTCCGCCTATGGATTCTTGCAGGGCGCGTGGCCATTCGGTCTAGTCGAGGGAGTGTGGTCGATGGTCGCGCTGCGCCGCTGGTGGATGGCTCGCGCGCCGCAGCTCGGCGCGAGCGCTGATAACGAACCGGCCCACTGATGCTGTGCGTTTAGCCTGCCAAGGCGAACCGAACCCAGTTCTGTTCTCGGCCTGTTGGCCGGCCTGCGTGATCGCTATGATGGAGCGGGAGGACTTTCCCTATGCACACGCATGTAGAACGACGCACCGTCAATCTCTCTGCTTATCCGGATCTGTGGTTATCTACCTTGGGATGCGAGTGAACCGCATCACCGGAATCAAGACGCTGGCAGGCTTTGGGCCGAAGATTTCTTCCTCTGCTGCGGCTAAGCCCGACGGACTGCTTGCGCACGAACTATTCATCTACTCGTTGTTTCCAACGCACCTGGGCATACGCCAATACTGGCTTAACGAAGACTCACTTCTGGCGTGGACGCGTTCGGACCCGCATCGGCAATGGTGGCAACGTTTCTTGAAAGACTCCGGCGGAGCCGGCTTCTGGCACGAAACGTACTTTCGACGCGGAGGCATCGAGGCGATCTACGACGATGTGCCGGACAAGATCGGCTTAATGGCGTTCGCGCCAGCGGTTCCAGCTCGCGGCCCAATGTTTGGCGCCGCCGCGCGGGCGGCGAAGGATTATGGCGAGCTCCCCGTGCTGTCCGAAGAAGAGCTCTACGACGAGCCACAGAAATGACCGACTGACTCGATCTCAGTTCTTAGCGAGTTTGATCAGGCTCTGCATTAGAACCACGGCGGTGGCTATTAGCGGCCCTCCAAGTTTATCCTTGCTGAGAACTGCGAGGGGACCCTCGCCGAAACGGAGTCCGCCAGGAGTGAGTAGGTTAAGTCTTGCGTGCCCGATTTTAGGTGGTGCCGGTCGGGCCTTGTCCCAGACCCCGACTGCCTGAGCCACCGAGTTTCCGACGTGAAGCAGTTTTTCGATCCTTGCGTCGAGCCGGTCGTCCGGACGCTCCCAGATCACATCCGCGCCGCTACAATTGTGATACCGGGCGTGATGGTCGGTATATCCGGCGATGATGTCCAGTCCGCCTTTCATGCCGACTTCAACCACCACGCCTAGGACATCCCGGGAAGATCTCAGAGGGAGAAGCAACCCCTAAGTCGCGAAGAAAGCAGTCTGCCTGAAGATACTGACGCGATTCCAAGCCGGGCATTTTGAGAATAGCTTGGAGCACGGTCGTAGCACCTTGGGCGTCGCCGGACTCAACGAGCTGTCGAACGCGCAAAAAAGAGAACCAAGGTTCCAAGTTCGGCGTCTTAATAGCGGACGAAGCCCACTCCGGAAGCGGCATGTCACCAAATAGGGTTTCTCGAATTCCGGTCGTCAACGGTTTGGGCCTCTCGTTTGGCCAAACTTCCGCGAGCGCTTACGATAGCCCGACGATTTTGCCGGTCGCCAGATCCAGGTCCATGTCGTAATAGCCGGGGCGCGTGGACAGGCCCGGCATCGTTGGGATCGTGCCCAGCAGCGGATAGACGAATCCTGCGCCCACGCTCGCCCGCACGTCGCGAACCGGGACGATAAAGCCGGTCGGCGCACCCTTCAGATTCGGATCGTGACTCAAGCTGTACTGCGTCTTGGCCATGCAAATAGGCAGCTTGTCGAATCCGAGCTTGGTATAGAGAGCGATCTTCTTCTCGGCCTCTGGGCTGTATTCCACACCCGCGCCGCCGTACATTTCGCGGACGATGGTTTCAATCTTTTCCTTGATGCTCTTCTCCAGCGGGTAAAGGAACTTGAAATGGCCCGGCTTTTCGCACGCGGCGATAATTGCTTTGCCCAGTTCAACGGCTCCCGCACCGCCCTCGGCCCAATGATTGGTCATCACCGCGTCCACGGCGCCCGCGCTCTTCGCGATCTTGCGCACCAACTCGATTTCCGCTGGCGTATCGTACTGGAATCGATTCACGCCGACGACTACTGGCAAACCGTACTTCCGGGCGTTCTCGATCATTTTCACTAGATTCACAGAACCTTTTTCCAACAGGTCGAGGTTTTCTTGCGTGTACACCGGGTCGAGCGGCTTCCCGGCGACCACTTTCGGCCCGCCGCCGTGCGTTTTGAGCGCACGAATGGTTGCCACCATTAATACGCAATCGGGAACCAATCCGCTATAGCGGCACTTAATGTTGAAGAACTTCTCCATGCCCATCTCGGCACCGAATCCCGATTCGGTGAGCACGTAGCCATCTTTCCCAACGAGCTTGAGCGCGAGTTGATCGGCAACGATCGACGAATTTCCGTGCGCGATATTTCCAAACGGCCCCGCATGCACGAACGCCGGCGTGCCTTCGAGCGTCTGCATTAGGTTCGGCATGATGGTGTCCTTCATCAAGACGGTCAGCGCGCCCCCCACTCCGATATCGTCGGCAGTGATCGCTTCACCGGCCTTGTTGGTGCCGATCACCATGCGCCCCAGCCGGTCGCGCATGTCCGTCAGACTCGTGGTGAGCGCCAGCACCGCCATGATTTCACTGGCAACGGCGATGTCGAATCCAGTGACGCGCGTGAAGCCTTTTTCTTCTGGCCCTTGGCCGATGGTGATCTGCCGGAGCATGCGATCGTTGGTATCGATGACGCGCCGCCACGTGATCGAGTTTGCGTCGATATCCAGCCGGGCAAACCGGCTGCGCTCTTCGGGAGTCAGGTCGTCGGGATTGGTCTTGTTGATTCCGAGCTTGCGCAACCGCCGCAGCATCACGGGAGAAAATTTCCGGCTGCCATCTTTGGCCCGCGGCGTCAGACGGTCGAACAACTGCTCATCCGTCGCATGGGCCTCGTGGAACATCCGCGTATCAATGGCCGCCGCCAGTAGGTTGTTCGCGGCGGTAATCGCGTGAATGTCGCCGGTCAGATGAAGATTGAACTCCTCCATCGGAATAACCTGGCTATACCCACCGCCCGCCGCACCACCCTTGATGCCGAACGTCGGCCCTTGGCTGGGCTGGCGAATACAGGTAAATACTTTCTTGCCAAGGTGCGCGCCGATCGCCTGGCTCAAACCCACAGTCGTGGTGCTTTTGCCTTCGCCGAGCGGCGTCGGCGAGATCGCCGTCACCACGATGTACTTACCATTCGGCGCGTCCTTCAGCCGGTCGCGCACCGAAAGATGTACTTTTGCCTTGCTCTTGCCGTACAGATCGAGTTCGTCGGAAAGGATGCCCGCTTCCGCCGCGATTTTATCAATAGGAATCGGCGTAACCGATTGCGCAATCTCGATATCGCTAGGCACGCGCGCGAGTATGTTCTTCAGCTTATGAGGCATCCTTTTCTTCTCCTTGAAATGTGCAACCGCGATGTATGCAACGACCGGGAAGTGTCGCTCAGAAGTCGCGCGGGGTCATGACTTAGCAGTGCGCTCCGACGGTCTTCCTCTGGCTCGGCATGCAATCGAATACCGTATTGGAGCGTCGCGCCATTGTCAAGCAGCTATCTACACAGCCGCATCCAGCCACGACCACCCAGCGCGCAAAAACTATAAGGGATGGCGATGCCTTCGCCACCCCTTGCGATTTTTCAATGTGAGCTAGGCTCGCGCTATTTGCTGCACGAACAATGCAGGTCATCCTCTGATTTTCCCTGATGAGTCGGATGACGGTTGGCAGTCCATTCCTTCCATCCCACATTCATTTCTTTAGCCAGAAAACCCAGCTCCGCCAACTGCAGAGCCGCTTGCGCGGAAAGCTGTCAATCGTGTCCCCAGCAATAGGTGACGATCTCTTTGCCCTCCGGGAGCTGAGTCGCGGAGCGTGCGATGTCGTCCAGCGTGAAGCACCAGGCGCCGGGAATGTGACCGTTGGCGAAGGCTTCCTTGCCGCGCGTATCGAGCAGCACGAAATCAAACGGCGCGGTGCCTTGCACGGCCTTCAACACATCGTCGCGTTGCTTTTCGGCTTTCAGTTTGGCCGCGAAATAATCGCGATTCGCCCGAATCCGATCCGGGCTAAATGCAGCAGATGCCATATAAATCTCCTCCCATTGGGGCTGGATCGCCTATTGCCCTTCCTATCGGATGCAACGGGTGCAGCCCGGATGCGCATCGGGGGAGCTTTAAAGGCCCAGCGCCCCAGCACGGCTCTTTTATATCGAGGCTGCGGAGGTTAATCTAGGACTAGGAAGGAGAATGCGGATGCAGGAAAGCGGTTCGCTACATAGCAAATCTTTGGAACCGAGCGGTGCTGAACTCAAGGTGCCTGAACCCAGGCGTCCCGAGCCCTGGTTGCGCGGCTCGCTTGCTGAAGTTCCAGTGCTTACGCGCGCTGTCCTGCACGCGCTGGAGCTTGCGGGTGAAGACATCGAGCGCTGGTGCGCCGCACTGACCGATGACGAACTAAACGACCGGCCCGCGGGAATCGCTCCGGTCGCCTTTCATTTGCGGCATATCGTCCGCAGCGCGGATCGTTTGCTGACCTACGCAGAGGCTCGACAGCTTACGCAGGAACAAATTGCCGCGATGAAATCGGAGCTCGATCCGGGAGCAAACGGGCAGGAACTATTCGGGGAATTTCGCGCGGGGATCAAGAGCGTTGCGTCTCGCGTGCGCGCCTTCAGCCCCGCGCAATTCGACCAGCCCCGAAAAGTGGGCAAGCTGCACCTGCCGACGACCGCCGGTAGCCTGTTAATACACGTCGCCGACCACACGCAGCGCCACGTCGGCCAGGCAATCACGACCGCAAAGATTGTGAGCGCCGACCGCCGCTAAACACGCCAGAGGCGGACTCGCTCGCCGCTCGCTTGGGTTTAGCAGCCTTCTCCAGGGGCGGGAACCGGTTGCGCCACGCGCGACCGCGGCTTGTGCCCGTGGAACTGCGCCGCCTCAGTCGAGCCTTTCAGAGCCACCGTGGAAGCCGTTCCGTCGGTAATCACATGCTGGACGGTATCGAAATATCCGGTGCCGACGAACTGCTGGTGCTTCACCGCCGCATATCCGAAATCGTGCTCGCTTTCGAATTCGCGGTCCTGCAGCTCACAATACGCCGCCATGCCACGTTCTTTGTATCCGCGCGCCAGCTCGAACATGGAGTGATTCAGCGCGTGGAATCCAGCCAGTGTGATGAACTGGAACTTGTACCCCATGGCCGCGAGTTCCCGCTGGAAGTTCGCGATGGTCTGGTCGTCCAAGTTTTTCCGCCAGTTGAACGATGGCGAGCAGTTATACGACAGCATTTTGCCGGGAAACTTCGCATGGATGCGTTCCGCGAAAATCCGCGCCTCACGCAGATCGGGAGTCGACGTCTCGCACCACAGCAGCTCGGCGTACGGCGCGTAGCTCAATCCGCGGGCAATCGCCGCTTCCAAGCCATGCCGCACGTAGAAAAATCCTTCCGCGCTTCGCTCGCCGGTGATGAACTCGCGGTCGCGTTCGTCCACGTCACTGGTTAGCAGTGTGGCGCTGTCCGCATCGGTCCGCGCGATTACCAGCGTAGGCACGCCCATCACGTCCGCCGCCAAGCGTGCCGCCACCAGCTTGTGGATCGCTTCGGACGTTGGCACCAGCACCTTGCCACCCAAGTGCCCGCACTTTTTCGCCGACGACAACTGATCCTCAAAATGCACTCCGGCCGCGCCAGCTTCGATCATGCTTTTCATTAGCTCAAACGCGTTGAGGCTGCCGCCAAATCCCGCTTCGGCATCGGCCACCATGGGCGCAAACCAGTGATTTGAATGATCGCCCTCGGCATGGTGAGTCTGATCCGCGCGAACCAGTGCCCGGTTAATTCGCCGCACCAGGGTCGGAACGCTATTGGCGGGATACAAGCTCTGGTCCGGGTAGGTTTCCGCCGCGTCGTTGGCATCCGCCGCCACTTGCCAGCCGCTCACGTAGATGGCTTTCAGTCCGGCGGCCACCTGTTGCACGGCCTGATTGCCGGTCATGGCGCCCAGAGCCACTGTATACGGCTCCGAATGCAGCAAATTCCACAGCCGCTCCGCGCCCAATCGCGCTAGCGTATGCTCGATGTGGATCGAACCCCGCAGCCGCTCCACGTCTTCGGGCTTATATGGACGGGTAATCTCAGCCCAGCGCGGATTTGTCTTCCAATCCGTGCCTAAATCCGCGGGTTTCCCATTGCCGCTGTTCAACATCTACCTGGTCCTCCTGTGAGCCTCATTACGATGAGTGGATACACCAAGGTGCACGCTTCGCTGGCGTAAACCCAAAGAGCATCACGGCATTTTAACCTGAACCGCATCGACACGAAAGAGACTTCCCGTAGCTTCATGCAGTTTCGGTTTGCGTCCGCCTTCGCCTATTCTTCGTCTAACTGCCGCGTATCACACGCGGCGGTGCGGGATATAATCCGTTTCCATGACCACCCCGGCCGAATGCTGCGAGCGCGAGGCAATCCGTGAAGCCTTGCGCAATGCCGCGGACGCAATCCGGTCGTCCCCGGGATTCGATGCCGCACGCAAGGCGCTTTTGACCGTGTTCCAATCGACTGACGAAGAAAGCGTCGACGCGGCGTTTCGCACGTACGGGTTTCGACTAAATCCCGCCGAACCACCCCCGATACCATCCGCGCCGCAAGCGAAATTGAACGAGGCTTATCACCGACTTTGGAAGCATCGCGCACTCACTGGACATTGGCCCCTGCCGCGCCGTTAGTAAACGCGCTGATGACTGGGCGCACCGCCTTCGTCTGGCTATAATGTGATCCCGACGATAAATATGCGCATTCTACGCGACCCCATATTCGTATCGCTATTAGAGGAGTCATCCATGTTTTACGAACCCGGCAAGACGCCCCACGGCCTACCTCACGATCCGTTCAAATCGTGCGTCGTTCCGCGGCCGATCGGATGGATCTCCACGGTGAGCCTCGAAGGCGCGCACAATCTCGCGCCGTTCAGCCAATTCCAAAACCTGACCTTCGATCCGCCCTACGTGATGTTCGCGTCGAACCAGAACACGCGTGGCCGCCGCAAGGACACCGTCGTGAACGCGGAGCGGACCAGCCAGTTCGTCTGGAACATGGCCACCTACGCGCTGCGGGAAGCGGTCAACAAGTCCGCGGAAGAAGTCCCGCCTGATGTGGACGAATTCGATCTCGCCGGTGTCACCAAAGCGCCTTCGCGCGTCGTGAAGGCCTGCCGCGTGGCCGAATCTCCGGTGCATTTCGAGTGCGCTTACCATCAGACGATCCACTTGCCTGGCAACGGCACAATGGGCACCGTCGATATCGTATTTGGCCGAGTCATCGCCATCCACATCGCAGACGATTACCTCACTCCGGACGGCCACATCGACATTCTGAAGGCGCGGCCCATCGCGCGGCTCGGCTACTACGACTACACCAGCGTCGAATCGATTTTTTCCATGAAGATTCCCGGGAATGATCCGCGCCGCCTTGCTGGGATGGAAGGCTCTGCGCGCTTTTAGGGCTGCGTGCGCGCTGGATCATGGCGACGGAAGGGGGCCCGATCTTTTCCTTCGCCGCAGTTTGCAGGATCAGAGTCTCAGCACCGACATTGAAATGGCGAGCCAACGTCTCCGCTTGCCGGGAGTTTTTATTTCGGCCCGATCAGGCCGCCCGGCAATTCCGCCTTGCCGCAATACGTCGGCTTTACGCGCCCAAAATCACTCCATGCGGCACAAGCAGAATAAATACTGCTGCACGACACCGGACGGCGTGCGATGAATTTCTTCGCGGCTCTCAACCGCGCGAAAGTGTGCGCCGAATTCTCCGTGCAGCGCGGCGGCGTCGTAACGCACCACGTCCAGCCCGCTGCATTTCGTCGGCCCTTCCGGACCGAAGGTGCCGACAATCACGTGGCCGCCAATTTTCACGGCTCGCGTCACGTTCACCACGTACGCGATGCGCTGCTCCGCCGTCGTCAAGAAATGAAACACCGCGCGATCATGCCACACGTCATACGCCGCACGCTCAAACGCCGCCGCCGTTACATCCGCCGCGATCCACCGCACGAGCTCGGCCATCGCTCCCAGCCGCTGCTTGCTCGTCTCGATCGCGGTTTCGGAAATATCGAGTACCGTGACGTTGTGGAATCCGCGATCAAGGAGATCATCCACGAGGGTCGATTCCCCACCGCCAACGTCAATGATCGATGTACCGGGTCCTATCGATGCACCGCGTCCTTGCGCTACGCGCTCGATCAGATCCACCGAGGTTTCCAGATGCGGCCGGTACCAGCTAACCGCCTCCGGTGGATTCCGCCGGTAGACTTTTTCCCAATGCGCTTTTGTGTCGGCTTCGCTCATGGCCTTCATTGGCGAGCGCAATTCTGACAATCTACTTTGCCGGCATCACAGACTCGACAACCAGGTCCTTGCCGTGCATCGTGCCGCGAACGGTTACCTTCCGCGCGGCGTATTTACTTAGGGCGGCCGAATCTCCGCGCAGATCGACCACCTTGTCGCCGACGACCAGCGCAAATGACGCGCCGCCCTTCACGCACATGCGAGTGCACTGTGCGTCAGTCATGCCCTTCATGCCGTGCGTCTTGCCACACATCGAATCACTTACGACGCCCGTCAAAGTCTTCGTGGCTCCGGCGGCCTGCGCGCAAATCCCCATCGCGCACGCCAGCATCGCCGCTGAAACCACCAAAATCGCCTGCCGTGCAACGTTCTTCATGCTTTCTCCTCCTAGGTCGCAAAGGGTCTACAGTGGAACCCCCGATTCTCATGCACTCTCGCGCTGCACCGTCTGAATTGTATCTCAACGCGGCGTGATTAGGGCCTCGCCGCCCGCCAAGTGTGCGATTCCCAGGCCCCACGAAGGCCTGGATGATCCGATTGCAGCCCGCATCGTTGCGAATGTACTCCGGCGCGCGCCTGCCGGGAATTACCACGGCGACGTAATCTGAGGGGTTCACGTTCTTAAGCGCGAGATCAGCGTCCCAGCTGTGGCCTGCGCGCGGGCCACTCGGCGCGTACGGTGAAACACAACATTCCAGCGATCGCTTGCGTGGTAGCGGGCAGTTCCCGTCGAGGGGCAAAGCAGCCCGACGGAGCACAGAAATTCAGAAGTTAGCGCGGGCAATTGCGGTCTTCCCCTGAGTCGGGAGATCAGGGCACTTCGGACCACGATTTGATAGATATTCCGTATTGCCGGAGTCGCGGGATACGTGGTCTTCTGCTGGAGCGGAAGGGCGTACATATCTTCGTTCTTCCCAACGACAGATTTTAGACCGTCCGCACTCAGGCCATTGAGGCCAAGGGACTGAGGATGGCGGAGCCTTGAGAGCCCCGATGATTACAACCCAAGCGAGCATCGACGCAGTTAGCTTTACACCTAGTATCAAGGCGTTCGACTTCAATTGGTATGCAGTTCAAACGTTTCCACGGCACGAAAAAGCCGTTGCAGACCACCTGCAAAATGAAGGCCTCGAATGCCTTCTTCCTCTCGTAGTCCGCGTGCACAAGTGGACTGATCGCAAACAAAACGTAAGCCTGCCGTTGTTTCCCGGCTACGCGTTCGTACGGCTAAACGAGTCGCGGCGTGACCGGGTGCGCGTCTTGCGAAGGCCGGGCGTGGTTCGATTCGTGGGAACCAGCCAGGGGCCTATCCCACTGGAAGAGCATGAAATCGACCACCTCCGGCAGTTGATGGAACATCGAGTTAACTGCGAGCCCCATCCTTTCGTGCAAGTAGGTCAAAAGGTGCGGATTCGAAATGGGGCGCTTCGCGGGATAGAAGGAATTCTGGTCCGCGGGGCCGGCAAGGAAAGCTTAATTCTCAGCGTGAGCCTCATTCAAAGATCCTTATCCATTCAAATCGAGGGATACGACCTGGAAGTGCTGTAACACCAAGCAAGGAAAATCCCGGATAACATCTGACTCGCTTACATGCCCAACACACTAGCGGTACCAGCACTCGATCTTCAATTAGCAACTAGCAATAACTCCACCCTCCGCCCGAAAACCATTAGTCCGCGCACGATCCGTTTCGGACTTCGGTTCTTCGTGATTTCGGTCGAACTGGCCATCGTATCGGCCTCCTTCATCCTCAGTTACTGGCTTCTTATCCTGCACGATCCGAACCGGTGGAGTGCGGAACTGCTCTGGGCCGCTATTCCCGCGGTAGTTTTGATCCGCGGGTCGGCGCTCATGATTTTTGGTGTGTTCTGGCGGTCGTTCCGGCACGCGGGGATACGCGACCTAGTGGCGATCGCGAAGGCGGTCGGGCTCAGCAGCGTGTGCCTCTATTTCGTGCGCGATCTGTGGGTTCCGTCAAACCAACTGCCGGGCGCTCTTTTCGTTCGCGATGCGCTGATCTGCTTCTTGGCTCTAGCAGCCTTCCATTTCAGCGCACGCCTGTATGCGCTGCGAAGAAACCGCAAGTCCTTTACCGGGAAACGGGCGGTCATTGTGGGCGCGGGCGATGGCGGAGCCTGCCTGGTGAACGATTTGAGCGCGGACCCGCAGTCGAAGGTACGGGCGGTGGCGTTTGTAGATGACGACTTAACCAAGAAAGGCAGCCGGATCTGCGATGTGCCGGTTGTGGGAGACCTTTCGGAACTACAGAAAGCGGTGAGCGAACACAATGCCGACGAGATTCTGATCTGCATTCCCAGCGCGACGCGAGAACAGACGGAGCGAATCCTGAACGCTTGCCGACAGTGCGGGGTTCCCGTGCGCATGCTACCGAGCTTGGCGGAGCTGACCAATGGAATGGTGACCTCCAAGAGCCTACGCCCAATTCGGATGGACGATATCCTGCAGCGCGAGTGCCTAGTATGTGATCCGGAGATGACGCGCGCGCTGGTGGCTGAAAAAGTAGTGCTGGTAACTGGAGCGGGCGGGTCAATCGGGTCGGAGTTGTGTCGGCAGTTGGCGGACGCGAGTCCACGGCGGCTGGTTCTGGTGGACAAATCGGAAAACAATCTGTTTCACATCCAACTGGCGGTGCGCGAACGAGCGCCGAACCTGGACGTGGCTGTTTATTTGAGAGACATCACGGATGCGGAGTCGGTTAGGGAGATGTTCGCCAGCGAAGCTCCGCAGGTCGTTTTCCACGCCGCAGCGTTCAAGCATGTAGGAATGATGGAGTTGCACCCGCAGGAAGCGATTCGCAATAACGTGCTGGGAACACGGAATGTGGCACACGCCGCACTGGCAGCGCGTGTGGAATCGTTTGTAAACATTTCGACCGACAAAGCGGTCAGTCCCCAGAACTACATGGGACTTTCAAAAATGATGGCGGAGATGATCATTCGGGACCTAGCAAAGGAATACGGCGTGCGATTCATGAACGTGCGCTTCGGCAATGTGGCGGGCAGCGCGGGCAGCGTGATCCAACTCTTCTCCGACCAGATCCTGAAGGGCGGCCCCCTGCGGGTGACCGATCCGCAAGCGACGCGCTACTTCATGAGCATACCGGAAGCAGCCTTTTTGATCTTGTGCGCCGGGCAACGCGGCCGAGGCGGTGAAACGTTCGTCTTCGATATGGGCCAGCCGATCAATATATACCAGCTGGCGCGCACGCTGAGCCTCTACTCGGGGTTGGCACCTGGGGAAGAATTGCCGATCGAGTTCATCGGTTTGCGCGACGGAGAGAAGTTCCACGAGGATCTGTGGGACGCATGGGAAGTCCCGCGCAAAACCGATCAGCCGCGCCTGCTCTGTCTCGACGGAACAAACCCCCTAGCGGTCGATATTCAGAAAGCGGTCGCACAGTTCGAAAAGCTCCTGAGCTGTCGAGATTACAAAGGCCTGCTGGATTTCGTAGACAGAGTCTTCCCGTCGTTTGCCCGGCAGCGGTCGCCGCGGCACGAAGTTCGCGAATACCGGACGGACGTTCAACTATCGAAGGTCGGGTGAGGTGAAGCGATGAATATACCGCTCTCTTCGCCAGACATCGGCGAACGCGAAATCGAATACGTCTCCGCGGTTCTTCGAAGCCGCCAGTTGAGTCTGGGTCCGTGGCTGAAGCGGTTCGAGGAGCGATTCGCGGAGTATGTGGGAGCGCGCTACGCCGTTGCAGCAAGCAGCGGCACGGCGGGACTGCACATGTGCGTGCGGGCCATGGAAATCGGGCCGGGCGACGAAGTGATCACGACGCCCTTCAGCTTCGTGGCCTCGACCAACTGCGTTTTGTACGAAGGGGCGTCGCCGGTATTGCTGGATATCGACCCGGAAACGTACAACCTGGCTCCAGAGAAAATACGTGAATTTCTGGAAGAAAATTGCACAAGGTCGGCGGAAGGGCGAGCGATCAATCGCAAGAGCGGACGGACAGTAAAGGCCATACTTCCGGTTCACGTCTTCGGCCTGCCCTGCGAAATGGACGCAATCGGAGAAATCGCCCGCGAGTACGGCTTGCTGGTTTTGGAAGATGCGTGCGAGGCGATCGGTGCGAAATATCGAGGAAAGCCGGCCGGCACGTTTGGAGACGCAGCAGTGTTCGCGTTTTATCCCAACAAGCAGATGACTTCGGGCGAAGGCGGAATGGTCGTTACGAATGACGCTCGCATTGCGGAGGAATGCCGTTCGCTTCGAAATCAGGGACGCGACGCAAACGGCCGGTGGCTCACGCACGTTCGGCTCGGGTTCAATTACCGGCTCAGCGATCTCCATTGTGCACTGGGACTTGCGCAACTGGAAAGGATCGAGGAACTGCTGGCTGCGCGACAAGCAGTGGCGGACGAATACTCGCATACGCTCGCTGCGAATAAGGCTGTTCGCCTGCCGGTGCATCGCGAAGATGCGATCCGGAGTTGGTTTGTATACGTAATCGAATTGGCGGGAGGCGCAGACAGAAGCGTGCGCGAAGCAGTTCGCGAGCGGCTTCAGCGGGTGGGCATTGCCAGCCAGGGATACTTCCCGGCAGTCCATCGGCAACCATACTTTTCGCGCTATTGCAGTCAAGCGCCGATGGCGCTGCCGAATTGCGAGAAGGCGGCAGATAGATGCCTGGCGCTTCCCTTTTCAGCCTGCCTAACGAAGCGGGAAGTCAACGCGGTTTGCAAGGAATTGGAAACCGCTATCGCGGCGGAATCGGGTGCCTTAAAAGAGTCGAAGTCCGCGACGGTGCCCGCGTAAAGGAAATGACGATAACAGAACCATATTTGAGCGCGATGGCTGCGTTTGTATCCGCCGCTCTCGCAGTTCCCTGCATGAGGTCTCTGGCGAAGCGCAAGAAGCTATTCGACAAGCCAGGAAGACTGAAGCCTCACCGGCAGCCGACGCCACGCCTAGGAGGCGCGGCAATGGCTATCGGAATCGCGGCAGGCGTCTTGGTGGCCGCGCGCGACATGCAGCCGCACGAATGGATCGGAATAGGCGTCGTGTTGGGGGTTTGGGCGGTGGGATTTGCCGACGATTTGCGGAATTTGACACCATCGGCCCGGTTGGCGAGCCAACTTCTTGGCGGCGCGGTACTGTGGTTCTCGGGTTTTCAGACCAATTGGTTCAAGACACCAGAGTTGGATTTGGCGGCAACCTGTGTGCTGTTCGCGCTCTTGGTCAATGCCATGAACATGTTGGACGGCGCGGATGGGCTGGCGACAGGGGTCGCGGCAATCGGCGCGATTGGACTGGCGGTTGTGCTGGGGAGCTCGCCGAGCGGCGCGATTTTGGCGGGATGCTTGATCGCGGTGTGCGCTGCGATGCTGATCTACAATTTCCCGCCCGCTTCGATTTTCATGGGTGATTCGGGCAGCACAATGATCGGAGCGGTGGTTGGATTCCTAGTTTTGCAGCGAACTTCGGCCGAGCCGGGAATCGTCGGCACGCTGCCACTCATGGCATTTTTCCTGCTTCCGGTGGGAGATGCGGGACTGGCGATCATCCGGCGGCTGCGAACTCGCCATTCTCCATTTCAAGGCGACCGGCGCCATTACTATGACCTTCTGTTACAGCGCGGTTGGCCAATCCGCAAGGTTCTAGGTGTGTCGTACGGTCTCACGGCAATTCTCGTCTCTGCCGGGCTCCTTTGCGAGAGCGGACGCGTGAGCGCCTTCGTGTTGGCAGGCGCGCTGGGAATCGCGTTACTCACTTTCGCGGGGGCGCTCGGTTCGTTCACTCCCGAACAAGAAGCACCGAAACCGCCGCAAGGCGCGAATCTTCTCCCCAAGATAGAAGCGTGACACTACGCGATTTCCGGAGACTCCAATGGTGAATAACAATAACATCGTACGGGCTCGAACGAACAGTTCTTTGACTCCAGAGGACCCTTCCTTCAAAGGGCAGTCGTATTGGAGCGCCCCAGCTCACGAACAGCGCGGCGGATCATGGCGCGAAGCGACGCGAGTGATTCGAAAGCACTGGAAAATTTCCGCTGTTTTCGCCGGCCTGCTGGAGTTGCTGATTCTGCTGGTGGTGATCTTCATGCACAACACCTATCAGGCGGAAGCACGACTGCAGATTAGCCCGCCCGGAGCCAATCTGGTGGGCCTGCAAGGAACGACGCCCGGACCGACACCGGACGAGGTTTCCTATCTGGACACCCAAGTGGAAATACTGCGAGGCGCGCATCTGGCCTCGGACGTGATCGGCGACCTAAATCTCGCACAAAACCCAGTCTTTCTGGATCGCAGCTGGGTACAGAAATCGATGGGATGGCTGAAGGCCGAAGTGTTCGGCAAAAGGCAGGGCGGCCAAAACATGGAACACCTGATCACAATATTTGAGAGCCGTCTGAACGTGGCGCAGGTGACCAACAGCGAACTCGTTGACATTCGATATGAAAGCCGCGACCCGAAACTATCGAAGGCGGTGGTGAGCGATCTGGTGAACAAGTATTTGGACGATGTGCACCGCAGCGGATACAACGAGACATTGAGCGCTGCAGCAGCGATCGCGCCACAGATCAAGGCTCTGCAAAAGTCGGTAGAGACATCCGACCAATCGTTATTGAATTTTCAAAAAACGCATCAAGGCGTACAGCTGGCGGGAGACGCTGGAATCGTGGCCTCCGGGAATGGAAGTGGAAGCGCAAGTTCGGTTGCTGACACCCAAAATCCGATTGCGACGCGCGTGGCTGACCTAAACCAACAGCTCACGCAGGCAATGGGAAACCGCTTGCAGCTTCAGTCGTACATGGGGCAAATCCAAGAAGGAAAGATCGACAGTCTTCCGCAGATGAAGGACAGCCCTGTGATTCAGCAGCTCACTGAACAACTGGCGAATACACGAGCGCAGCTGGCCCAGGAACTGGCAATTTATGGCAGCAATAATCCCGAGGTGTTGAAGCTACGGGACGAGGCGGCTGAACTGGACCGCCTTTTGGGACAAGAACGCGGCCAGATCGCTAGCCAAATCGAAGCCTCCTATCACTCCGCACAAACACAGGAAGGTCTGATCCACAGGACTCTAGCGAGCTTAAAAACCTCACTCGATAACTCGAACTCGGATGTGGTGCAGTACGATTTGCTGAAACAACAAGCGGCTGCGAATGCGGGCCTCTTCGTGGGGTTGAATTCGCGAATCAAAGAACTCGCGGTGACGGCCTCTTTGGATTCAAACAACGTGCGCGTCCTGGATAACCCGAGGCTGCCGATGGAACCAAGCGGCCCACATCGCATGCTGCTTTTGGGCGGCGGCCTTTTGACGGGATTGCTGGGCGGGGTAGCACTTGCATTCGCAGCGGAAGGCATGAACGACACCATCTCCACGACCGACGATCTGCGAAGCCTTTCGGATCTGCCCGCTCTTGCACTCGTGCCGGAGAGCCGACTTTTGCGGGTAACGGGCGCCTCAAGATTCCTCCCCGCGAGTGCGACGAGTTCGGTGCGGCGCGAAATGCTGGCGGGATCGCCGGTAGTGGCGCTGCTGCACGAGAATTCACGCTCGCCCGAGGCGGAGGCAATTCGAAGCCTGGATACGGCCATTCGCGTATCGTCTCTAACTCGGGAGAAGCCGATACACACGATCCTAATCACCTCGCCGTTTCCCGGCGAAGGGAAGACCACTGTGGCGGCAAATCTAGCGATGGCGCTTTCGCGGCACAGCCGAACCTGTTTGATCGACGCGGATTTACGTCATCCGAAGATCACTCCCACGTTCGGCGTAACGGTGCGACTCCATTTACTGGATGCGCTTTCCAATCCCGAGATCCTTGACGAGGGGCCGAACGGACAGATCGATACCCCCAATCTGACGGTCCTGGGCGCGGAGCAAGGCGCACCACAAGCGGTAGAAGCTCTCACATCGAAACAGATGGAAAGCTTGATGAGTGAACTTCGGAAGCGGTTTGAATATGTGGTACTCGATTCCCCGCCGATCATTCCGTTCGCGGAAGCGCGTTGGCTTTCCACGCTCGCCGACGGCATCGTGCTCGTAGCGCGCTGCAGCTCAACGACGCGGAAGGCGATGTTGCGCAGCATGGAAATTCTTGACGAAGCGCGCGGATCGGTACTCGGCGTAGTACTGAATGGCGCGAATCTGAGCTCCGAATACTATGCCTACGGGCCCGCGCACAATCACTATCAACAACGTACCTCCGCGTAGGTCCGCCAGACCTGATTCCAAAAACTCTTAACCGTCGAATGCCAGAATTCGAGCGAGGTAATGCTATGTGGAGCAAAGCGATCGTTTCTTTCCGCAATGGCCTGTTCGTAGCAAGCGTAGTCGCGCTGGCTCTGTTTTGCAGCAGGCCCGTGGCGGCTCAGATGCCGGTGAACTCGTTGCCTGCGCCGACGCCTCCCGCGCAAGCGCCCAGCACAGCGCCCCCGCCGACTTATGACGGATATATGGTCGGAGTTGGCGACGTGCTCGAGGTGCGCGTGATCGATGAAGCCGACGTGAGCGGGCAATATCAGGTCAATGCGTCTGGGAATATTCAAGTGCCGCTGCTCTCCAGTCCCATTCATGCGGCAGGTCTGAGCACGTTCGAACTCTCGAAGAAGCTCGGCAGTGCATTGAAAACCCAGGGAATCTTGCGGCGACCGGAGGTGACCGTTTTCATTCTCCGGAGCATGAGCCACAACGTCACGATTATTGGATCGGTATCCAGACCGGGAGTGTATCCCCTCGAAAAGCCGACCACCACGCTGCTGAATGCGATATCGATGAGCGGAGGTTTGCTTTCGACCGCCGGGCCGACGGTGACTATTGCGCATCATGCGAATGCTTCCGGATCGACGAAGGATACGAGCACCCAGCCTGCGACGGGTTTCGAGACGATCGACGTCCACAAGCTCATGACCGGGAGCGATCCCAAGTTGAACGTGGCGGTGGAACCTGGCGACGTCATCACGGTCTCGAACGCGCCGATCGTTTACGTGGTGGGAGCGGTGATCAAGCCGGGCGCGTTTGCAGTGGAAGATGGGAGGAACGGCGTAACCGTCCTCCAGGCGATCGCGATGGTCCAAGGAACGGACTCTACCGCATCATTGAAGCACGCGATGATCGTCCGGCAATCGGACGACGGCTCGAAGCGGCAGGAGATTCGGGTCAACCTGAAGGATGTAATGCGGGGAAAAATCCAGGATCCGATTCTGGAGGCGAATGACATTCTGTTCGTGCCTGAGAGCGGCTTCAAACAAGGCATGCACCGAGCAGGAGACATCGCGGTGCAAGCGGCTTCCGAAGTGGCCGGCTACGGTTTGGGCCTGCGCCTCGCGAAGTAGAGAAGCGACAGCACGAAGGACAATTCAAAAATTCAACTCCAAGCAAACAACAAAAATAGAAGAGAGGACGAAAACGATGGGAACACCGCAACCGGTTGTGCGCGATTCACGAGCGCAGATAAATCACACGTCCACGACGCCCGTGCCATTCCTGGACCTAAAGGCGCAGTACGCGACCATTCGGATGGAAGTGCTGCACGCAGTTGAAAGAATCCTGGACAGCCAACATTTCATTCTCGGGAAGGAAGTGCAGCTACTTGAATCGGAAATCGCGCAAATGGTTGGAGCCACGGCGGCGGTGGGATGTGCTTCCGGTTCGGATGCTTTGTATTTGGCGCTGCGCGCGCTGGATATCGGACCAGGCGACGAGGTCATCACGGTCCCATTTACGTTTATAGCGACCGCGGGAGCGATTGCGCGGACGGGCGCAAAACCGGTCTTTATCGACATTGATCCGAAAACCTACAATCTCGATCCGAATTTGTTGAGCGCAGCGATCACAAAAAAAACGAGAGCGGTCATTCCCGTTCATTTGTTCGGCCTTCCCGCCGACATGAAACCGATTCTTAAAATCGCGCGAGAACACGGCGTGGCTGTTGTGGAAGACGCCGCACAGGCCATTGGAGCGACGTACGATGGGGCACAGGTCGGAAGTCTTGGCCTCTTCGGATGCTTCAGTTTCTTCCCTTCCAAGAACCTGGGCTGCGCCGGCGACGGCGGACTCGTGACGACAACCGAGGACTCGATGGAAGACAAGCTTCGACTCCTGCGCGCTCACGGCAGCCGCGAGAAGTACAGTTACGAAATCCTCGGCGTGAACAGCCGCTTGGACAGCCTGCAAGCAGCTATTCTGCGCGTGAAACTCTCCCACTTGAAGGACTGGGAGCGTAAGCGCCGGGAGAATGCGGCAGTCTATCGAGAACTCTTCGCGAATTATCAACTGGAATCGATCGTGTCGCTGCCAATAACGCCGGCAAACTGCACCCACGTGTACAACCAGTTTGTGATTCGCTGCCCAGAGCGCTCGAAGCTCCGGCCCTACCTCAGGGAGCATGGATTTTCAACGGAGGTCTACTATCCTTCTCCGCTGCACTTGCAGGCGGCGTTCGCCTACCTGGGCTATTCCACAGGAGCGTTCCCCGTGTCGGAGACCGCTTGCCGCGAAGTGCTCGCGTTGCCGATTTATCCGGAACTCACGGAAGAAGTGCAAAACTCCATCGTCCGTGCTATTTCGCAGTTTTACGAGTCTCGAGTTTAAAGAAATCCACAGAAAAGGGGCAGGCCATGGATTCTCGTTCGAACATTGCGGTGGTAGGGTGTGGGTATTGGGGAAAGAATCTGGTTCGCAATTTCCACAAGTTGGGAAATTTGAAGGTGCTTTGCGACGTCTCAGACGCTTCCTTATCGGCGTTGGCCAGCAAATACGGCGTCGAGCCGTGTAAGTCATACGAAGATGTATTGGCGAGGCGCGACATCGATGCCGTAGTGATCGCGACTCCAGCCGCGCAGCACCACTCCATGGTAAAGGCGGCACTAATCGCCGGAAAAGACGTTTTCGTGGAAAAACCTCTAGCACTGCAACTCAGCGAAGGCGAGGAGTTGGTCGAAATTGCGCGGCAGCGACAGCGAGTACTTATGGTTGGGCATCTCCTGTACTATCACCCGGCGATTCGCCAGCTAAAGCAGCTGATCCGGAAAGGTACGCTCGGGCGAGTCGAGTATGTTTATTCATCGCGACTCAATTTCGGAAAGCTGCGCACAGAGGAAAACATCCTATGGAGTTTTGCGCCGCACGATATCTCGGCAATTCTGTATTTGCTGGATGAAGATCCCGTGACGGTTGCGGCGCACGGCGGTGCGTATTTGAATCCACAAATCGCGGATCTCACGCTAACTAGTTTCAAATTCGCAAGCGGCGTCACGAGCCACATTTTCGTGAGCTGGCTTCATCCATTCAAGGAACAAAAGCTTGTGATCGTAGGCGATCAAAAAATGGCCGTTTTTGACGATACGGAGCCCGAACGAAAGTTGCTTTTGTATCCACATCGAGTCGACTGGATCGATCGCTTGCCCGTGGCTCACCGGTCCGAGGGCGAAGTGGTCGCCCTACCGGCTGAAGAACCGCTGCTCAATGAATGCCAACACTTCGTGGAGTGTGTGGAGACGCGGACAACGCCTCGAACGGATGGCCTTAACGGAGTGCGTGTGCTGCGCGTTCTGAACGCGAGCGAACAATCCTTGAAACAGAACGGGCAGGTGCAACGCTTAGATGCGATGCGTAGACGCTATTTCGTTCATGCAACCGCACTGGTAGACGATCCATGTGAGATCGGAGACGGAACGCATATCTGGCACTTCACACACGTGATGCCCGGCTGCCAAATTGGGAAGAATTGCAATTTGGGGCAGAACGTTCATGTTGCGAGCGGCGTGCGCATCGGAAATAACGTGAAAATTCAAAACAACGTTTCCGTTTACACCGGTGTGGAGCTGGAAAACGACGTATTTTGCGGCCCCTCCATGGTGTTCACTAACGTAATTAATCCGCGGAGCCACGTGAACCGTAAGAACGAGTACCAGCGAACGCTAGTGCGAAGAGGAGCAAGTCTGGGCGCAAATTCGACAATCGTTTGCGGGACGACCATCGGCGAGTATGCGTTTGTGGGCGCCGGGGCGGTGGTGACAAAAGACGTGCCGGATTACGCGCTTGTGGTTGGCGCTCCGGCCCGGCGAATCGGCTGGATGTGCCGCTGCGGCGTGCGACTCAATGTTGCTGATGGGCACGTCCAATGCGCGAGTTGCGGCCAAAGCTACATCTTCGGTGGCGAACAGCTCGCGGCACTTTCGGGCGTTCCGCTCTCTGCCGCGGGCGGGACAACTCCTCTTCCCCGGTTGCACGCGGCATCGCAATAAGCCTGCTTCCCTAACCCAACTCTGCGTCCCCGACAGTCCGTAGGATTCGAAAGACAAAAAATGAATACGTCTGCATCCGCACCGACGCGAGAACAAAAGTACGTGCCGCCAGCGGCGGAGCCTAAGCGAAGCAATGGCGGAAACAGCATGCGCTGCGAGATTCTGCTTCCGTCCGACTACCCCGCCTGGGATGAGCTAGTCGAAAAATCGCCGCACGGGACCGTATTTCACTATTCATGGTGGCTGAACATCGCCGCACAGCGCTTCGACATCCTGGCGGTGCGAGACAAGAATGGCTTGCTCTGCGGTGGAGTTCCGCTGACATGGAAGAAACGCGCGGCACTCAAGCTGTTGCACGCCCCACAGCTAACCCCTTTTTTGGGACCGATCTTCGATATCGCTGGCATAAAGGAACCTTGCGACCGGCTGCACCTGATGCGGTCCGCAGGCGAATTGATAGCTCAAAACGTGCCGCGATTCGATAGTTTTCGGTGCATGGTGGGCGCTTGCGGCCCTGATCTGCAGGGGTTTTTGTGGTCTGGCTTCCGAGCCGAATTGGCATACACGTTTCGAATGCCAAGCGGCACTTCCGTCGAATTCGTTGAAACCCACATTACACGCACTCACTTACAAAAACTCGCTAAGGCGAAGCGACTTGGAGTGTCCGTGACTCGAAACGAGGACACCGAAGCCTTCGCAAAGCTTTGCAAAATTGGGTCGTTACACGGGGATCGAATACTCTACCCAGCGGATCTTCCGGTCCGGCTGTGGTTGGCTGCCTTCAAGCGTGGCATGAGCGACTTCTATCTTGCCCGTACGAGCAATGGTGAGGTGGCTGCAGCGCTTCTAACGGTTCACGATTCCAGAACCACGTTTCAGATCGTCTCTGCGTTCGATTCTTCGAAGCGGGAGATTCCCGGATCGTATGCGGTGCTGTGGACCGCACTTCAAGAAGCACTTGTGGCAAAGCGCGACTTTGATTTCGAAGGCTCGGCGCTCCGAGGCGTTGAGCAGTATTACCGTCGGTGGGGACCAGCCGCGGTTCCGGTATGGCGACTGGAAAAAGCAGGTTCGTTCCGGGGCAGCCTCTTGCAATCCGCTGCGCGCTATCGGGCGCGTGCGGAACGGCAGGCGTCCGCCAATTGAAAGCAACAGACCGGTCCGAAAGTAGGACGGGAAGAAAGGATGGCGCTCTAATGGGTCCCGAGTCGCTCACACCAGCCAGGTCGACACGCAACCCCACGGGGATACTTTCACCTTCCGCACGCCCGACGCTTTGGCTTGAGAATGGGGCCGAGGCGGTCCAAAGGATAGGCACTCACGTGCGGATCACGCCACAGGCGAGGCGGTACGCGCTTTGGGAGTTAGCTCGGCGGGCGGGAGTTTCGCCAGAACTATTTCGCATGTGGACGATTCGCCACGAGGCACGTGGAACCCTGATCGAGGCGTTTGTTTCGAAGGGAAAGCAGGTGTTTTTCCCGAATGCGGATCCTGAGCTGTTCCAGCAGCTCAGCGGCAACGAGATGCGCGTGGTTCGAAAGGGATGGTTTTGTGAACCGGATTCGGGAATCAAAGAACTGGTTCCGGATTTCATCGTGCCGTTTGCGAACAGCGGCAGAGCGTCGGAGCCGCTTTTCATAGCTGTGGGCACCGATCGTGTGGAGTGCACGGTCGACCTTTTGCTTGTCGTACTGTTGATCCTTTCCCGTTGGGAAGAAATGGCGGCCACCGAGCACGACAATCACGGACGGTTCGCTTCGAAGCAAAGTCTTGCGTTCAAGCACGGTTTTCTCCAAAGACCTATCGTAGACGAATACGGCCTGGCGTTCGAACAAGTGCTTAAGTTCTTGAATCCGAGTTGGCGAACGCCAGAGCGAAGGGTACGGGCAAAGTTGAGCCACGACGCGGATCACGTGGGAATACCGTTCCAGCCGAAAAACGTGCTGCGCCACATGGCTCGCGGCAGCGCCGTCAACACATGGCGAGATATGTGGGGGTGGTTGCCGGACTGCGAGCCCGCCGACCTGCGAGCAGTCCGGGAGATTGTTAGCATAACGCGAGAGCATCAGCTCGACTCCGCGGTTTACTGGATGGCTAGCCTACCGAGTTCGCGCGACAGCGGTTACGATCCGCGACACCGCAAGATCCGGAGAGTGATCGATGGGCTTCGCGAACAGGGCGTCGAATCGGGAGTGCAACCAGGGTACAACACGTTTCGCTCTCCTGAAAAATTGCGTCGCGAAATCAATTCACTCCGGGAGGTCCTGGGTGACGGGCCCCTGGGCGGCCGTCAGCATTATCTGCGTTGGTGCTTGGATACTTGGATCCATTGGGAGATGTGCGGTTTGGCCTACGACAGCACGCTTTGCTACGCCGATCACCTAGGATTCCGCGCGGGAACCTGCGTTCCCTACCGCCCTTGGTTACTTTCTCTGAATCGCGCCGCGGATCTCTTAGAGATACCGCTGCTGGTCATGGATCGCACGCTGCTTGGATACATGAATCTGTCCGAAGAACAGAGCCTCGATGCTGTGCGGAGCTGCGTTTCGCGTTGTCAGATAGTAGGAGGCGTCTTCACGATGGTCTGGCACAACAATACCCTGCTCGAACCCAAGTATCGCTCGCTCTATATGAAACTTCTAAACGTTATCGAGGGCGCTGAGCGCTTTGATTGGAAGGCGGAACTCTCTTCCGCGCTCGGAAGCCTTTCGTGGAAATCAGCATGCGCGATTGGAAGCTAGCGGCTGCCTTATTGGGGTTGACGTCCTGCATCGTATTGGTGTCCTTGTTTGAGGGATTCAATGTCCTTCTGCTGTTCGGCGCGGCGATCGCAGGCATTGCGTTTCTCTGGCTGGCATTTAATTTTCCCGAGTTCTTTCTGGTAGCCGCGCTTTTTATTCCACAACTGAAAGCTTATTGGCCGCTTCAGCCGATCGACAAGGTGGCGGATCTAACCGTCGCGATGCTCATAGGCCTATTTATTGGCGTCTGCTGGCGGCTACTGAGATACACCGCACGCTTGGACAAAACCCCACGTCCCGGCTTCTCGGCTGTGCCCAAGTGGCCGCTTTGGGGCTTTGGAGCGTTTGCCGCAGTTGTGGCCGTCAGTTACAGCTATACGCCGGGAGTCTCGTATGGAGGCTCCGAACTGCTCAGATTCCTCGGGATCGGCACTTTGATGCTGGTGGCCCCTTTCGTCATCATACGAACCGAGCGCGACTTGCGGCGCTTCGTAGTCCTGTTTCTTGGAGCAGGATTGATTTTGGCCGTGCAAATGACTCTGCATCTCGACGACCGGCAATCAGGTGCCGCGACCGACATTACGCGGATCGGCGCCGGTTGGCTGATGGGGATGCTGATTCTTTTGGCGCTGTATTATCGGCCGTTTCAACGCGACAGGTACAACACAGCTCAAGCTTGGGTCCTGGTACCCATCTTCGGGTTCGCGCTGATCGCATCGGCGGCGCGAGGACCGATCGTGGCATTGCTCGTCGTGCTCGCTTTGAACCTGGTGATGTCGACGAAGTCGCTCAGCAAAGTCGCCCTAACGCTGCTACTGCTGGGAGTGAGCGCTTACGCCGCTTTCGCCGTATTCAGCCACATAGATCCGGGCAAATACGACGCGAAACTGGGCGAGATCGAAGATCTCGTTCAGGGCAAAGCGACCAGCGGGTCGGCAGCCGAGCGTCTCCGATTTTATCGGCAGACTCTGGCTGCAATTCCCGACCATCCGATTTTCGGGGGCGGCATTGGAAGCTGGAGCGTCTTTTATTATGGAACGGACCAACGAGAATACCCTCACAACCTCTTCCTGTTAGTCGCGTTCGAAGAGGGACTGATCGGAATCGCGGCACTATGGTTTTTCCTGTTTGCGATTGGAGCTACGAGCCTTGGACTTCTGCGCAAAACGAGATCGCGCTACGCAGTGTTCCCGAGTCTTGTTCTCTTCTGCCTGATCGTGAGCATGTTCAGCGGCGATTTGGACGACAATCGCGTCCTCTGGTATTGGACCGGCGTCACTCTAGCGGTTTGCGCGATCGCAAATGCCCGTCACAATGAATCGCTGGTTCGACGCTTCACGTTTCGGAATCGCGTCCAAGCGGCAACCCCCTCACTTCCGGCGATTGAAATGAAGGACCGTTACTCTTCCGCGAGTTAGCAGCCTCATGTCAAAAAAAGTTTGCGTGATGACGTCTGCGCATCCGCCTTTCGATGTCCGGATATTTCACAAGGAATGCCGGAGTCTGGCGCGAGCCGGCTATCGCGTCACTTTGATCGCTCCGACTGATCGAGACCGACAGTGCGGCGACATTTTCGTTCGCGCGTTCCCCAAATATCGGAGCAGAAGGCAGCGGATGGTGAAGGGCACTTTGGCTATGTACCGCGCGGCGAAGCAGGAAAACGCCGATATCTACCATTTTCACGATCCGGAGTTGATTCCGGTGGGACTGCTCCTTCGCGCCAGCGGAAGGCACGTGGTTTACGATGCTCACGAAGACTTGCCGAAGACGATCTCCTACAAGACTTACGTTCCAGCGTGGCTGCGCGTCCCGCTTCAGGCGGTCGTGAAGGTGCTGGAGGAATTTGCGGTCCGGTTCCTTTCTGGAGTGATCGCAGCGACTGGACCGATCGCCGAGCGTTTTTCGAAGATTGATCGCCGGGTCGTTGTACACAACTACCCGCTCCTGGAGGAATTCCCGGCGCATGCAACCGATTCCTCGACCGAACCTGGCCACTACATCGCGTATGTGGGCGCGCGTATTACCCGCGGCCGCGGCGCGGTCGAGATGGTGCAAGCGATCGGATTGGTCCGGCCGGAACTGGAAGTCCAGCTAAAGCTCGCTGGCGCGTTTGACCCAGCCGATCTCCCAAAAAGGCTTTCGGAACTGCCTGGATGGAATCGGACTGATTGCCTCGGCCTCCTGGGGCGTACAGAGGTCGCGCGCATGTTGCGGCGAGCGCGCGCCGGGCTTGTGCTCCTTCATCCAGAAGCCAACTATTTGAATTCACAGCCGGTGAAACTATTCGAATACATGGGCGCGGCGATACCCGTCCTAGCCTCCGATTTCCCGGTCTGGCGAAACGTGATTGAGAGTGCCGGCTGCGGACTGCTTGTGAATCCGCTTAAGCCCGCCTCAATCGCCTCCGCGATTGAATATTTGTGCACGCACCCAGAAGAAGCGGATGAGATGGGCAGGCGTGGGAGAAAGGCAGTGGAGGATCGGTACAACTGGATCAAAGAAGAGCAAAAGCTCTTGGAATTCTATAGCGGGCTCGCCGGCTCGGAGCCGGACGTGGTTTCCGTCCACCTAGAGGCGCGCGCATGAAATTTGTCTTCTTGACGCAATATTTTTTCCCTGAAGTCGGCGCCACGCAAGCTCGGCTTGACGCTGTATGCCGCGAGTTATCTCGCGCGGGCCACGAAGTGGAAGTTGTTACCGCGATGCCGCATCACCCGGCGGGACGAATTTCGCCATCGTATCGCGGCCGTTTCTACCTGCGCGAGTCTCGAAACGGGGTCACCATTCATCGCGTGTGGCTCTATGCTGCGAACGGATCAGGGCTCAAGAGGATTTTGAGTTATCTCTCTTTCATGATCACGTCGCTGGCCGGTCTGATGCGAGTTCAGCGGCCAGACTACTTGTTCGTCGATTCTCCACCTTTGACTTTGGCCGTTTCCGCCTGGGCGGCCTCGCGATGGTGGCGCCGACCACTGATTTTCAACGTGGCCGACCTCTGGCCGGATTCTGCGCGCGACCTCGGAGTGATGAGCGACGGCGTCGTATTGCGTATTGCGGGCGCGCTGGAACGCTGGATTTACAGGGAAGCCGAGCACGTGACGGCGGTTACGGAGGGAATACGAACGGCGCTTCTGGAGGTAAAACAGGTTCCTCCGTCCAAAGTCCTGTTTCTCCCAAATGGCGTAGACACGCGACTGATCCGTCCCATCGCGCCCGATGAAGCGCTGCGGAGGCAGCTAGGGCTTTCGAGAAAACGCATCGTTCTTTACGCCGGAAATCACGGTTATGCGGGGGCGCTCGACCAAGTTCTCGACGCAGCGAACGTGCTTGCCCATCACGAACGGATTCATTTCTTGCTAGTCGGAGACGGCCCGCAAAAATCCGCACTTCAGTTGCGCGCCCGCCAACTGGGACTGACGAATGTCACGTTTCTTGATCCAGTGCCACTCGAAGAATTGCCGCGGATCATAGCACTCGCCGAGTGTGCCGTCGTGACGCTGCGCCGCGCGAATGTGATGCGCGGCGCCCGGCCTGCAAAGTCGCTAGTAATGATGGCTGCGGCGAAGCCTTTGGTTCTGGCCGCCGAAGGAGAGGCTGCGGAACTGATCACGCGCGCGGAAGCCGGATTCGTGGTTCCACCGGAAGCGCCCTTAGCGCTGGCTCGCGCGATTCGATCCTTGTTGTCGGACCCGGGCGCTGCAAGTCGTATGGGTTCGAACGGGCGTTCGTTTATTCAAAATCACCTTGAGTGGAGCTCGCTTGTTCGCGACTGGCTGTCACAGCTCACCGGGGTTCCCGTTCCGCTTACTCGTATCGGAGGCGGAAGTAAAGGTCAGAAGAGCCATGATCGAATTTCGACGATTCGTGCGGCGGTTTGACTCCTCACTCTACAAGTGGATAGTCCTTCTCGCAGGCGCTGCGCTGATTGGATCGTTGTGTTCCACATCCCAGGCATCGCAGTCGAAAATGATCATAACTTGGGGAGGAAACACGCCCGCTTGGAACCAAAAGCTGCATTTGAACGCGATTCGAATCGGGTGCTCATCGGCGCCGAGCAGCTGCGTGCAAGCGGCCCAACAAATAGCAAACGTGCAGCACGTTAGCAGGGCATTTCTGGCGATCCGGCTTACTCCGTCGATCGGCGAGGAGGGCCGGCAATACAGCGCTTCAAGCAAAGCGGCGCCGGCTCTGTATTCCATCGGCTTCGATGACTTTTTGAGCCAGATGGAAAGGCTGCACACGTCGGAAAGCCACATCGCTTCGATGCTTAGCGCTTTTATCGAGGGGCTAAAGTCCCAAAACTCGGGCTTGCATTTCGGCGTCACAGTCTATGAAAACGAACTCTCCTCTCCCGAGCTCACATCGCGCGCGATGGCCCAAGTTCGAAACCAAACCAACTTCGTGCACCTTTTCATTCACTACCGGGTGGATGGACCAAATTTCGCCACGTACGTGCGCCAAGCAAAAGCTATTTTCCCAAATGCGCAAATCATTGCGGGCTCGTATCCAGTCGACCGGATTGACTATCTGCCGTGCTCGCGAAACCAGCACGTCGCTTGCACAAGCAGTCAGGAAATTTCTCTCTTCAAAAAGTCCTTTGACGTCCAGCTGCATCTTCTGCAGGACGGTTCCGTGGCCGGAATCGAATTCTATCCCGGAGATTTCGGCAATGTGGCTCGCTCCGACATTTGGGGAAGTCCTCGAAGTTGCCGGCCCGGCAGGCTTCCCGAGTGCATCGCCAATTCGAAGCAGATGCGCAAATACGTTGGCGAGAAGCTAAGCCAGTTCAGCTTTTGATCGTGGCACCATCCAAAGTAAATAAACCAAATCGGAAAACCTGATCAGATACACAGTTAGATGCGATTACCTTATATGGTATTCCACAGATCTCCCGTAGTAATCCAGATGAAAGCGGGAGGTGCAATGTCTACACTCGACACCACCCTGCAAAATTCGCAGAGCGACCCATACGTCTCATGGTTACGACGTGAAGGCATACCTCTCTTTCACGGAGGAGGTATCGCATGGCGTCTTTACTCTGATCGGTTGCTTATCCCGGCTTCGTTGAGGCCAAGTCCTGTCAACCTCCCGCGCTCAGATGCGCGCGCGCTGCTGCAAGACTCGGGTGCCTATGCCATTCGATGGTTCAGTAAAACGTATAATGAGCCGAGCAGCTTTTGGTATGTGGTATGCGATCGCTACGATCTCGTCAAGTTGTCGAGAAAAGCGAGGAACCAGATCAGAAAAGCCAGTCGGCAATGTGTTGTGCGACGCCTGGATCCAGCGTGGGTAGCGGTCAATGGTTACGATTGTTACGCCGCAGCATTTGGTCGATACAAGCATGGCCACCCGCTCCCGAGGGCAGACTTCGAACGCGATCAGCGCAGTTGCGCGGATGGGCCGTTCACATTCTTCGGAGCGTTTGTAGGCGGTCGCCTGAGCGGCTTCGCGAAATGCGTGGTTGGCGATCACTATGTCGCTTTGGGCGCCTTTCGGATCGACCAGCGCTACAGGACCTCTCTGCCTTCCTATGCTCTTCTCGATGAGCTTCTGCGGGCATACGTCACCGAAAGCGGAAGGACTGTTGGAAATGGCTTTCTATCGGTCCGCCACAGAACGAACATGCAGGACTTCCTGCTAAAATTTGGGTTCCGGCGGGTTTATTGCGATCTCCGGCTCGCTTATCGGCCGGCGTTGAAAGCCGCCGTCAGCTTGTGTTACCCCTTTAGGAAGCTGATCGACAGGATGCCCTCGCTCCCGGCGACCTTACCGATGAAGTCGCTCCTCAAGCAGGAACAGATCAGACGATCCTATTTTGAATGTCCGTAGGTGCCAACAGACGCGTGGTATCGTGATGGGTTCTCCGGAACTTTAAATCGAGGTGTCGCGGATTTTTCCGTGAGTTTAGGGACATATTTCGATGATCTGGAGACAGAGCACGCACGCCGGGGCCGCCGCAATGGCGGCCCCGGCGTGCAGAGAGAATCAGGATTTTCGGGCTAAAGGGCAATTGGATCGCGGTGTCGGCGGCGCGACAAAATGGGCCGGGGGGCTACATTTGTTTGGCGCGCCTCCGGCATCCGTTTCGCGCCGCGGTGTTAGGCCAAAATAGAACTGCTGTCCAACCCGTTCGTCCCTCCAAATCGACCAACTTGGATTGTGAATGGCGCGTACCCAATCGGGGAAATAGGTCGTATAGATGTACTACCTACTCCTAAAAGTCAGCGAGGCTTTCCAATTTGACCGAATCGATACGCGACGGCTGGAAAACGGCTGGTTCGAGAGCCGGACCCGCTCATACGCTCGCGAGGGCGCAAGGCAGTTTCTTCTCGCATGTAATTACCCTGGCCAGCGGAGCGGGTGTGTCCCAAGGCGTCAACGCGCTGGGGACACTGATACTCGCTCGGCTGATCGCGCCCGCCGATTTTGGGTTCTTCGCACTGTTCGTAACTGTAGTTACGCTCGTTTCGGTGTTCGGCGGAGCGCGTTATGAACTAGCAATCATGCTGCCCGAGAGCGACTCAGAAGCGGCGAATGTTGCCGTTGTGGCGGTTCTTGCGGGGCTCGGTATAGCAGCTGTCAGCTTGGTCGCGATTTTTATTTTGCGCGAACCGCTGGCGAAGTTTCTTGGCGATCCGCGGATTGCGGGTTGGCTGTGGTCGGTTCCAGTCGTTCTGGTTCTCAGTGTACTCGCAGAAGTAGCAAGAAATTGGTTCGGGCGAACCAAGGATTTTCGTTTCGTGGCTGCGGGCAGAGTGTCCCAATCGATTAGCGTCCTGGCAGGACAACTCGGCCTTTGGGCTCTGCACGTAAGTGGCGGAATGGCGCTAATCGGCGGCTGGCTTTTGGGTCAAGGCGTGTTGTCGGGCGTGCTTCTTGCTTGCATGTTGGCTAAACACGGTCGTTACATTTACGCGTCTTTAGATCTGTCATCACTGCCAACACTCGCTGCAAGATACAAGGCATTCCCGATCTACCGAGCGCCTTACAGCTTCTTCGCGAACGGCACCGCGCAGCTTATTTTCGTCATTTTTCGCTTCTTCTGTGGCTTGGACGTAATCGGGCTCTACCTTCTCGCGAATCGCGCCGTGTACCTCCCGGTAATTCTGTTCGGCGGTTCAATGGGGCAGGTTTTTTATCAGAAGGCAGCGACGGAAATTAAATCGAAGACGCTGGAGCCTTTCGTTACCCGGTTGGCGCGCACGCAGATAGCCATCGGAGCGCCGCTGTTGATCTTCTTTGCGTTCGAGGCGCCACTTCTTTTTGACGCAATCTTAGGCCCCCGCTGGAAGCTCGCCGGAACTTTTGCCGCATGGTTCGCGTTTGCAGGGTTTCTGTATCTGTTTGCTGCCTGGCTCGTCCGGCTGTTTGACGTATGCGGACGACAGCGGCTCGCGCTGATTTTGCAGCTAGCCGGTGGCGGGATGTCGCTTGCGACACTTACCCTTGCGCTGCATTTTAGCCACAGTCCCACGATTGGTATCGCCTCATTCACGCTTTCGGAAGTTATCTCGACCGTTGTTTGGCTCGTCTGCGCCTACTCCATTGCAGGTTTTCAAGTGAGGAATCTAGCGGTCCTGGGCAAGGATTTCGTGATCGCGGCTGCACCAATCGCGGGTGTGGGCACTGTAATCCATTATCTCTTTTCCGCTTGGCTGGCGTGCGGACTAATGGCATTGGTCACAGCCGTAGCAGTCGCAGTGCTTTGGAGGGAATATGGGCAAAAAGCTTCAGGGCCAGCATGGACTATAAACAAATTCCGCCGCTACTGGGCTGAAAAGGATGCTCCGCTCCACTGTGGCGACTCCTCGGAGTTTCGCCGGGAGTGCGTCGGCGAAATCAGAGCTCTATTCCCACCCCATACGCCTGAGCACGTTCTCGAAGTCGGATGCGGGGACGGCTCGGGTTTCGCTTATCTCGATGTGCCGCTAGAAGCATACCGGGGCATAGATTTTTCTTCCCATTTCTTGGATGCATTCCGCTCCCTCCATCCGCAAGCGGATCTCCAATGCGCGGAAGGCTCGTCATTCGTCGAGCCCGATACCCGTTACGACGTCATCTTCTCTAACGAAGTCGTTCAGCAGTTCGATCCCGCCATGCTCGACCACCATCTGCAAAATGCAAGCGGAATGATGCATTCCGGATCGGTGCTGATTTTGGGTTCCGTTCAGGACCGCGCGCACCGCTGGAAATTCAATGCGGGCTTGTATTCGCCCGTGCCAAAACCGCGGCACGTGCAACCATATGTTCGCTTGTTGATCTCCACTTGCCGACGGGCGTTCGGCTTGGATTTCTCGGGCTACTGGTACACGCCAGCCGAGATCTCCGCGATGGCCCGCCGACGTGGATTTGGCGCTCAGTTTGTTCGTTCGCACCTCCAACCCTACCGATTCCATGCAGTGCTGTCCTTGGAGCCTGTCTGCTCAGAGTCATTGTCCACCGCGAGGCCTGCTGCCTATCCCGGGGCTCTTGGGACCAGGGACATTCCGAGCCGCCACCAGCACGCCGTCTAGCACGCGACATTCTGCCACTGTTTCAGCGCTTTCCGCCCACCGATTCCGTTCACCCGCCAGCTAATATCCCGCTGTATTTCGTTTCAGGTCCTCGCATTTTGCAGTTTCCAAAGCTGCTCGTCTGCCAGCTTGCCTAGAGGCGCGAATCGAGTTACGCGCGAATCGCGAAGAAATTGCGGCGGGCGAGCAAAAAGCATACGCCAAGCGGCCCCCACATCATCGTCAAACTGCTCCCAATCAGCAACATACCGGAGATCTGGCCTGGCATCCAACGTGCATCATTCACGTGTTGTTAGCAGAGGTGATCACGCTTGACGCGTTACTGCCGGACGGAGTTGATGTGGCGATTTCGATGGACTTCCGTTTGGTCCCACAGGGGGCCCGCCCCGGTATTGACTCAACACAAGGGCTCAGGTCATTGCTTCCAATGACCTCACGCATCGGTCGCCTATCGCAATCATCCAATGAGGCGAGAAGCCAGTAGTCCTTGCGGCGAGTTCATCGCACCGTCGCGATAATCATCTCGGGTAGGACGCAGGCTGAGTCCGGGTTGCGGGAAATACCGGTCTAGATTGGCGAGCTTTGCTCAATGGCTGAAAACGGACAATCGGTAAGTTCCAAATGGCGCGAGCGCCTGAAAGCGCTCGGCAATTTCCGTCCGTTGGGTAAGCTCGTTTGGGAAGCCGCGCCGAGTGTGGTCATCGCGGAATTGGCGATCCGCGCGATGTCCGGCCTGCTGCCGCTCGCGATGCTTTGGATCACCAAATACATTATCGACGACATCGTTAACTATACGAAACATACAGCCGCGATACCGAAGTTTTTCTGGTGGCTGGTGGTGTTGGAGTTCGCACTCGCCTGCCTGGGTACGATCTTGAGTCGTGCGACGGACTTTTGCGACACCGTTCTAGCCGATAGATATGCCCGTTACATCAGCGTCAAGATCATGGACCACGGCTCGCGATTGGATCTGACTGCCTACGAGGATCCAGTTTTCTACGACAAAATGGAGCGGGCGCGGGTGCAGGGAACCGATCGGATCGTGATGATTCAGGCTACCGGCCGGCTCTTCCAGCAATTCATAACCACCGCCAGTTTGGCGGCGGGTATTATTAAGTTTTCTCCGCTGCTCCTCGTTGGGCTGATTGTTTGCGTCGTACCAGCCTTCATCGGCGAGACGCACTTCGCCTTCCTCGGATACTCGCTGAATTTCCAGCAGACGCCCGCCAAGCGCGAGATGGAATACCTACGCATTCTGGGCGGCAGCAAAGAAAGCGCCAAGGAGCTGAAGCTCTTTGGACTGGGCCCGTTTTTCGTCCGGCGGTACACGCAAATCTCGGACGCCCTTCACGGTCAGAACGTATCTCTCGCGAAGCGCAAGCTGCTCGTCGGTGCTTTCCTAACCTTGCTGGGAACCACTGGTTATTACGGAACGTATGGGTACGTGATCTACGAGACGATCGCAGGCTTGCTGACGATCGGTACGTTGACGTTCCTGGCCGGGGCCATTTCCGGCGCAAGCAGCAACATCCAGCAGCTCTTCTCAACGTTCTCCAGCATCGCCGATCAGGCGCTGTTCATGGCAGACCTGCTTGAGTTCTTCGAGATGAAGCCGAAGGTGGTTTCCAAATCCGACGGCTTGCAGGTTCCGCGCCCGATCGCCAAAGGATTTGAATTCCGCGATGTCTGCTTTTCTTATCCAGGGAACTCGCGGCTCGTTATCGATAAGGTCAATTTCTGCCTGCGGCCCTCAGAGCGAATCGCGCTGGTGGGAGAGAACGGTCAGGGCAAAACCACGATCGTCAAACTTCTGACCCGGCTCTACGACGTGACCTCCGGCCAAATCCTGCTGGATGGTATCGACATCCGCGAATACGACCTCGAAGATCTCTGGCGCGAAATCGGCGTGATCTTTCAGGATTTCGTGCATTACGAGATGACGGCCGCTAGAAACATCGGACTGGGCCGAGTCGAGCACTGCGATGATGAATTCCGTATTCGAGCCGCGGCGCAGAAAAGCTTTGCCGAACAGGTGATCCACCGTTTTCCGAAGGGTTTCCAACAGACGCTCGGCGTGCGATTTGAAGGCGGCATGGAGATCTCCGGCGGAGAGTGGCAGAGGATCGCACTCGCACGCGCGTATCTGCGGGATGCGCAACTCCTGGTTCTCGACGAGCCCACGGCGGCATTGGACGCACGGTCAGAGCACGATCTCTTCCAGCGCTTTGCGGATTTGACGAGTGAAAAAATGTCGGTTTTGATTTCGCACCGATTTTCGACGGTTCGAATGGCGGACAGAATTCTGGTGCTAGAGGGCGGCAAGATTGCGGAGCAAGGCGCGCACGACGAACTAGTCAAACACGGCGGGCGCTACGCCGAGATGTTCGAGCTGCAAGCGGCAAACTATCGATGACGAGGATAGGAACCTAAGATGGCGACAGTACATCATTTTCAAGTCGATCCTGCCATAGCACCTCCGGCAGAGTTCCCGGCCGGCAACGGCACCCAGCAGGATCGCCCACTTGGAGCCGCGCGCCCGGCCGTGATTACGCGGGACGAAAGGCTGCGCGCGGAGGCATATCATGCTGCACGCTCGTGGAGCATGGCAGACCCGTCTGAAGCGAATGAGCCCTACGCGAGACGATTGTCCGTCGCTTCCAAGGAAATTGGCCTGATCGCGGATCGTTTACAGCACGCGGTGTCGTCGGGCGCCACTTTACAAGGAGATGCCTCCGTAGTTCTTGGCAACCTGATGGTCATCCGCACCGCCGTGCGAGACTGCCGACAAGCATTTCGCGTCAAGTGTGCGTTGCCTCACGTGGACAGAGACGACTGGGATTTGCCGGTGCCCAGGATCTACGCCGTTTGCGTTAGCTACTTGCGCGCGTCGGACGAGGTATTTGACGAATGTCGGTTCCCCCTTTTTGCAGAAGCGATTCAGGAAGAATGGCCCTTCCAAATGAAAGAGCTGTGGAACCTGAAGGTATACCTCGAGTTTGCGCTTCTAGAGCAAATCGCGGATCTTATCCAACACCTCGAGAACCAGGCAGTCTCTCAGCTCAATGTTCTCAACGCCAGGAATCCTGGGCGTCTTCGACGCTGCGCGGAGAGCCTGCGGCGAGTGTTAGAGCTCGACTGGAAAAAGCTTTTCGAACAAATTGACGAGACGAACAAAATCTTGCGAACGGACCCGCTTCGAATCTTCGGCCAGATGGATTTTGAAAGCCGCGACGCTTACCGAGCCGCTGTCGGGGATATGGCGGCCCGCTCCGGCTACAGCGAACAAGAAGTCGCCCAAGCCGCAATCGTTTTGGCGCGGCAAGCGCAAAGGGTGAACGGCCAGAGCGAAAGAGCAAAGGAACGAAGGACGCACGTCGGCTACTATCTGATCGGACCCGGGCAGAGAATTCTTAAACAACACATCGGCTACCGCGCGAGTCTTTGGGGCAAGGTTCGCAGTGTCGCCCTTGAGTCACCAGATTACTTCTACTTTGCCGCGCTGGAGATCGTCGCGATCGCTTTGCTCGTATCGGGGGTATCGCTACTGGATACCCGTCCACCGGCGGTATGGGTGCTGGTCTTGTTTTTGCTTGCTGTCGCGGAATGCGCAGTAGCGGTGACAAATTCGTTCGTGACCGCGCTTCTGCCTCCGAAAAAGCTGCCGAAGATCGATTTCTCCAAGGGCATTGCGAACGACTGCGCAACGATCGTGGTCGTACCCGCGCTGCTCACCAGCGAAACGCAGGTTAAAAGGGCCGTGAAGGATCTGGAGATACGATTCCTTGGAAACCGCGATCGGAATCTTCACTTCGCTTTGCTGACCGACCCGCCTGACTCAAAACAACAGTTCGATGAAAAAGATGCTCTGGCCGAACTATGCTCCAACCTGATCGGCCAGCTGAACAGGACCTATTCTGGAAAGAAAAATGGGGCGTTTTTTCATTTCCATAGGCCGCGTACCTTTAACCCTCGCGAGAATGTGTGGATGGGCTGGGAGCGAAAACGCGGGAAATTGCTTCAGTTTAACCGGTTTCTGCTCGGGCAAGAGGACGCGTTCCCGGTGAAAACCGGCGATCTTTCGATCATCGCGAACATTCGCTATGTGATTACCCTTGACGCGGACACGCGCTTGCCAGCCGGTGCCGGATATCGTCTAGTCGGAGCGATGGCTCACCCGCTAAATTCCGCCGTCATCGACGCTGCCTCCAACACGGTTGTGGAGGGCTACGGAATTCTCCAGCCGCGGGTGGAAATCAGTGTGGACTCAGCTCGACGCTCGCGTCTGGCATCGTTGTTCTCGGGAGAGACGGGACTCGACATTTACACGCGAGCGGTCTCGGACGTATACCAGGATCTTTTCGGCGAAGCGATTTTTAGCGGCAAGGGCATCTACGAAGTCTCGACTTTCCAAAAAGTTCTCGACGGGCGCTTGCCGAGCGATTCGATTCTGAGTCACGATTTAATTGAAAGCGCGTACGCTCGGGCCGGTTTGGTGAGCGACGTTGAAGTCATAGACGACTATCCATCCAGTTTCAGCGCCCTTAACCGCAGAAAGCACCGCTGGATCCGTGGCGACTGGCAGATCAGTCCGTGGCTCTTGCCGCGAGTGCGCGATTCCTTTGGCCGTGTGGTAAGGAATCCCATCAGCCACGTCTCACGCTGGAAAATATGGGACAATCTGCGCCGATCCGTGACGGATGTTGCGCTGTTTGCGGCCCTTCTGTTCGCTTGGTTCCTGATCCCGCAGGACGCAGCTGAATGCACTCTCCTCATTCTCGGCATACTGCTTCTTCCGCTTTATCTTCGTGCTGGCGCCGGAATTCTGTCTGCTGGGCGCGGACTATTCTCCGGTCATTTTTGGAAGGGATTGTTCTCCGACTTACTTTCGAACCAAGCGAGAATTTTCTTTCGTCTAGCTTTTCTCTGCCACCAGAGTCTTGTCGCGATGGATGCGATCATTCGGACGCTTGTGCGTATGAATTTCACGCACCGCCGAATGTTGGAGTGGGAAACGGCTGCCGACGCCGAGTCCGTCACCAAGGGCCAGCATATCGTCGATACCTATATTCGTGCGAGCGCTTTGGTTTCCGTCGGTATTGGAACGCTTCTGGCGATCTTCAACCCTTCGGCTCTCGTAGCCGCGTCGCCTTTCCTCCTGCTCTGGTTGGCTTTGCCAAAAATCACCGCGTGGCTTGACCGGCCATCGCAATCGCGGCAGCCGGCGCTTAATCAGGATGAACAAGCTTTGGTCCGAAACGCCGCCCTGCGTACCTGGAGGTTCTTTCGGGAGTTCAGCACCGCGGAAGAAAATTGGCTGGTTCCCGATCTGCTGCAGCAAACTCCACCTGCCGTGGCGCACCACATCTCCACCACCAATCTCGGGCTGCTGCTCAACGCGCGGCTCGCGGCTTGCGATTTTGGCTATCTCACGCCAGGCGAATTCGCGGAACAGACTGAAAAGACGTTCGAGTCTATCGACAGGATGCCTAAGTATAACGGCCAGCTCTACAATTGGTATTCAACCCGTACTCTGGAACCCAATGAGCCGCTGTTTGTTTCAACTGTAGACAATGGAAACCTGCTCTGTAGCCTTTGGACACTCAAAGAAGGCTGCCGGCAAATCGTTAGTCGCCCTCTATACCAATCCGTGGCGTGGCGCGCGATCATCGATCATATTGATCTGCTGGCGGAATTGATTGCAGATCAGCCCGAATCAGAAGCGCTTGCCACGGCCGTTCGCGACCTTAAACAGCGGGTGGAAACGCTCACGGGCGCCACAATGGACAGCTTTGAAACCTTCGCCACTCTCGAGGTCGACGCGACAATAATGTTGGAAAAACTGGCCGCGTACTCGGACGGCGAGGAAATTCGCTGGTGGGCCGGAGAGTTGAGTTGCCGGGTAAAGCACTTCGTGGCGATGATTGGGGATTTCGCGCCTTGGCTTCGCCCGGAATATTCACTCGTCCGACGCGCCCTCGCAACGAGCACATTCCCCGGCATCCTCGATCTGACTCTGGAAAACATTTCGACAACGTACACCGGCTTGGAATCCACGGTGCGACGCCTTGCAAATAGCTCCAATACGTCCAAAGCAGCACGCGCAGCTGCAACGCGTCTGCTGAACGATCTGGAACGGTCGGGCACGCTTGCCGCGCGCCTCCGCGCTCTACTACTTCGCTTGGCGGAGAAAGCGCAAAGCGTGGCGGACGAAATGGATTTCGGTATTTTCTTCGACGAAAAGCGCGAGATGCTTTCTATCGGCTACGATGCGGGCGCCGGATGTACTAGCAAGTGGCACTATGACTTGCTTCCCTCCGAAGCGCGTTCGGCGGCATTCGGAGGCATCGCTCAGGGATCCATCCCGCAGAAGACCTGGTTTCGCCTCGGCCGTTTCCACGGTACCCATGATCGTCAGCCGATGCTCTATTCCTGGTCCGGTACGATGTTCGAATACCTTATGCCCTGTCTGTGGACGAAGTCGCACCGGAATTCGTTGCTGGAGCGCAGCGCTCGTGCGGCTATCCGGGTCCAGCAGAAGTTCTCGGAGGACAAGGGAAACATTCCATGGGGCGTTTCCGAGTGTGCGTGTAACGAGTACAATCCGGATGGACATTACGTGTATCATGCGTTTGGCGTGCCGAAATTAGCCTTGCACCGGGATGAATATTCAAACGACGTCGTGATCGCGCCCTACGCTACGTTTTTGGCTATGATGCTCGAACCCGTGGCGGCTGTCCAAAACCTTGCCAAGATGAAGCGG
Organism: Candidatus Acidiferrales bacterium; assembly: GCA_050746725.1. Classification (GTDB taxonomy): domain Bacteria; phylum Acidobacteriota; class Terriglobia; order Acidiferrales; family UBA7541; genus Palsa-295. The sequence continues at coordinate 82,547 of JBOGMX010000028.1, forward strand.
TTCGGCTGGCTCGGAGAATACGGGTTCTATGATGCGGCCGACTTCACCGCCCGCAGGATCGCGCGGGGTAGGCAACATGAGGTGGTACGCACATGGATGGCACACCATCAGGGAATGACGCTACTGGCGATCTCAAACGCACTCTGCGATTCGGCAATGCAACGGCGGTTTCATGCTGATCCTAGGGTAGCTGCTGCGGAACGGATTCTGCATGAAATGCCTCCGCGATCGGTCCCGGATTGGGAGCAAGAAATCGTCGCGACTTTCCGGCCCGCCGATCCTGATTCATCCACGGACGCCGCGAAATCTGCCGCGTAGCTTGGCCTTGCGGGGTAGTCGGCGGACATTCTGACTTCATTAGAGCGACGGTAGAACGCCCGCTTGATCCGGAAAGGGCTCCATCGTGAGTTCTTTTTCACCCAGACTCTTCGTAGTCGTCGCGATCCTGATACCTTCGGCTGCGCTTGTCGGCGCAACTCGAGGTGCACATGAGCGCCATGGGCAGATGAACCGGCACGCCGCAAGCACAAACGCCACCGACGAGATTATTCACATCGACCCGAGCGCGCCGAGCCATCCTTTTCCACACTTCTGGGAACAGATGTTCGGATCGGGGCGCGCGATTTTGAGCCTGCGAGCCAGCTACCGGCGCGATCTTCGCGAAGTCAAGGAAGCAACCGGATTCCGCTACATTCGTTTCCACGGCATTTTCGATGATGATGTTGGACTTTACAGCGAAGACGCCGCGGGTAACGCCGTTTATAATTTTTCGTACGTCGACCACATCTACGATGGACTGCTTGAAAACGGCGTCCGCCCGTTTGTCGAGTTAAGCTTCATGCCCAGGCAGCTCGCGGCAAGCCCAATCGAGCAAGCCTTCTGGTACCATCCGATCATTTCGCCGCCTAAAGATTGGAATAGATGGGCTGATCTCATAACTCATTTTGGGCGACACCTTGTCGATCGGTATGGAATCGACGAAGTATCCCAATGGTATTTCGAAGTCTGGAACGAGCCAAACATCGACTTCTGGGCCGGCCAACCGAAGCAAGAATCGTACTATCACCTCTACGATGTTACTGCCCGCGCACTGAAATCGGTCAGTCCTCGGCTACGCGTGGGCGGTCCCGCCACGGCTCAAGCTGCTTGGGTTGGCGGCTTTATTCGTCACAGCGTGCAAAACCACGTGCCTCTGGATTTTGTTTCTACTCACGTGTACGGAAACGACTCGCCCGAAAACGTGCTGGGAACGAATCAGCCGGTGTCGCGCAATCAGATGGTTTGCCTTGCTGCTCGGAAAGTGTACGAAGAAGTTAAAGCGTCGCCGCGACCGGATATTCCGATTATCTGGAGTGAATACAACGCGAGCTACAAAAACGAAACAGACGTCACGGATTCCCTCTTCATGGGGCCATGGCTGGCAAATACGATCCGGCAATGCGACGGGTTTACGGACATGATGTCGTACTGGACGTTTTCGGATGTGTTCGAGGAACAAGGGATCGTCAGAAAGCCGTTTTATGGTGGATTCGGTCTGATTGCTGAAGACAATTTGCCGAAACCATCATTCAATGCCTTCAAGCTCTTGCACCAATTGGGTGACGTGCGCATTGCGCTCAAATCGGATTCTTCGCTGCTAACGCGGCGAAGCGACGGGACATTCGTTATGGCCGTCTGGAACTTATTCTTGCCGGAGCAGATTGGCAAATCGAAGGCCTTCGTCATCGAGATCAAGGGACTGAGTGGCCGTACGAGGGTTCTTATGTCTCGGCTGGATGCAACGCACGGATCGCTACTTGAGGCGTATCGCGAAATGGGGAGCCCCGCCTATCCAACTCGCAAGCAAATTGCAGAGCTTCGGCATGCCGCAGAATTGCCGCCCGCGGAAGTGACGCATTTTCAAAATGGCAAGTTAAGGATCGTCGTTCCGCCACAAGGGCTTGTCCTGCTCCAATTTAAATGAGAACCGGGGCGGGATCCATAATCGGGGCTAACCGCTAAACCGGTAGTTTGGGCCGTTCGGCTCAAAGCCGGCGCGTTGCATTCCGCGTCTGGCCTCGGGATTCTTCATGAACGTTTCCCATACGAATCCCGAACGCGCGTTTTCCGCCATCACCAGAGTGATCCCGGTATCGATCCCGATCACGTCGGTGTCATACCACTTCGTCAACGGATTAAATGCATCGACGAAGCCATACCGGCTCCAAGCGTGTTCTCCGTATCGGTCCTTTATCGTCTTGAGCACTTGTACCGTTTGCTGCGGCAGAAACGGGAGTGACCCTCCTGCCGCGCAGGGAACCACACTGCCGTCGATAGGTCCGGTGGCTGGCGGGCCGCCCCAAGCCACGTAACCATTTACGGAATCTGAAGCAGTAATTCCCCATAGATCGTTCGTATAGTCGGGAAATTCAGTGGCCAAATCGAGGCAGAACCGCTTGTGCGCCTCCGTGGCAAGAATGGAATTTTGGAAATAATCGGCAAAGCGATCGTGTGTGTTTCGAAAATCAAACCATGCTTGCGAATATTGATGGATGAAAAGCGGCGCGAACGATCCAATGTAGCGGATGCCGTCGTAGACAAATGGAACACGTTTCCAAGCATCCCAACTCGCGGTCGGCAGCGGATATGTGGCCGAGCCGAGGCCCAGAAGATACATCATCATCAGTTCGCTATAGTCGTTCCAACGGCTGGGAAGAAACCCGGTTTCAGGCGTCCAGCCATGCGATAAGACGCTCGTGTCTTCAGAAAGCCAGGTCCATTCGACGCGATTGAAAATCAGATGACCGAGGTCTTCAATTTCCCACTCTTTGAAGTGCTGGCGGCAGGTCAAGACTCCGCAGAGCAAGATAGCTGTATCGATCGACGACACCTCCGAGTCGAATTGACGCGCAGCAGTATTAATATTGGCCCAGTGGTAGAAGAAACCCCGGTGATTTGGAAGCTTTCTCCAAAGATAGCGGAGAGTATGCAAGACCCGCTCGGTAGCCTGCGAATGGGGAATATAACCGCGCTCATCCGCGATGCAGATTGCAGTCAAGCCAAAGCCAACCGATGCGATACTAGCAAGCGCATTTTGTTTATTGCTGAGCACATTCGCACGGTCTCTCACTAGACCGCTGTCCGGATTGGCCTGCTCCCAGAAAAATCTAAACCCGCTTCGTTCTACATCGTCGAGCAAGGCGTCCTCGTCAGGGGAGAACGGGACCTGGCCCGGAAGCGGCGTAAATGGTGCGACCTGCCGCTGTCGATCACTTGCGGCTAGAACAGCAGGTAACTCCGTGGCGGCCAACGGCAGGCAAACTCCGGCGCGAAGCCCTTGTGCCAGAAGCGTTCTACGAGTCATTTTGGTCCTAAAAAAATCGCGCATCTATGAAATTATAGCTGCTATTTAGGAGTGACAAAACCGAATGCGGCGCGTACCTGTCAAAAGCGCAACCTTCAACGACAATTCGGCTCCTCGATGGGGACCATCGCTGATATCCTGGAAATATAGGCGATTTGATGGGCAGGGGTAAACGAGTTGCATTATCGGTCGCGATTTTGGCCATAGGCGGCGCCGTTGCTGGCCTAGTGGAAACAGTCTGGCTTCATCGCCCCCGCCATATCGTAATGGAAGGGGCGCTCATAAAGAAAGATGCGGACGTCAAAAAACAATCGCCGATTGCGAACGTAGAGATCAGGGTAAAGGGAGCAGCTCCCCCGATCGCCACCAAATCGAATTTTTCAGGCTTTTTCAAGCTCACCTTGCCGATCGGCGCCCGGGCAGGCGAATCCGTGATCCTCCAATTCCGGCATCCGGATTACCAACCACTCGAAGTTCAGGAGGTAATTGGCAAGGAACTCTACGTCGTAAGCCTCAAGCCGGTTCCCAAGCACAAGACCACGCCACAAGGCCCGACGGTTCAGATATCGAATATAAGAGTCCGTTATTCCACTCAGATAGAGACGGAAGTGAATATCGGCAGCGAAATAACGACGTTCGAGGTGAAAAATCAGGCGAATGTTCCATGCAAGAGGCAGGAACTTTGTTCGCCAGGCGGAAACTGGAAGGCCAGCGTTGGTACCGCATCTCTTGACGCCGGCAATGGCAACGTATTCGAGAACGCCCGAGTCTCCTGTATTGCAGGGCCGTGCCCTTTTACTAGGGTCGTGGCTGACCACTATTCATATCCCAGCCGCACTATCAATGTGTCGGTCTTGGATTGGTCCGGCACTACCACGTTTTTGATGCAAGGCGAAGTCTTCCGTCGAGGGATCAGTGACTCGGTTCGCCAGATGTATCCGGTTATTTTTGGAGACTCGATCAATTTCAGCTTGCCCCCTCCCGCCGAGGGACCTTCGTTCGAAGCCGAGGTGAATTCCGTGGAAACAGTGTTTCCGCTGGGACCCAGCCCCTCAGTCCCGTGGGCCGACTGCAACGTCGAGGTGGCTAGTACGAAGTCGAAAAGCTATCGATGCGAACTGAAGCAGGGCTATCGGATTGTTTCACCTTAAATCGAGCGGATCCTCTTTGGCCCAGCGCTGGTCCTCGGTGCGTTCTCGAACATCTGATCGGGAGATTGCTCTCTTGTCGGCACGCTCTCTCGGTTTTGGCGTCACCCGGTATTCCTCTGGATACACTCCACCAGTTTTGCGCCGATTCGCCCAATTCCAATCCCACGCAGAAATTGTGGTTGGCCAGAGCTTCGCAGTAGACCACTCGAGCGGCAAGCTGAATCCCGCCCGAAAGCGCGGCAATCTGCCATTCTTCGCCGGGGCGTCCGGGTCGCTTGGTGACTACGCGCGCGCCGTGCGCGCTGACGTTTTCGGTCAGTGCTAGGTCAGCGGCGACCGTTTTATGTGATTCGTGCAAATACAACGGCACCGTCAGGAAGATACGAGTTTCGAACCTACCATTCATCGGTATGCACCATCCCTTCGACAAAGCTATAAAAGCCTCATTGCTGATACTTGAAGCGAAAACAACCGGTTCGCTTACCGTACATGGCGTGCGTAATCTGCTTGCTCCAGAAGATCGCTCAATCCGGCCGGCTGATGGGGGTCGAAGTGAGCTGTGCCGACGCTAACTGATAGCCGGTATCGCGGTTCGTTCGCATTCGTCCGCTGAAAGCACGCTTCCAGCCGGCGCAAAACCGCGTCTCGATCATTTCCCGACGTCCCTGACGCCAAAGCGACAAACGCGTCGCCCCCGAGCCGTGCAAGGAGGTCCGAATCTCGAAATGCTTCTTCCAACGCATCTGCCGTGCGCACCAGCGCGAAATCTCCCTCCGCCCGCCCGAAAGAGTTGTTGATCTGCGCGAGGTTATCCACATCGCACAAGAAAAGGACAATGTCTTGCACGTTCCGGCGTGCGAATCGCAATTGCTGAGTAGCCGCTGCGAAAAACCCCCTCCGGTTGTAGAGGCAGGTAAGATCATCGGTGAGCGCAAGACTGCGAAGTTCCTTTTCTAGAATCACCCGTTTCATGGCTGACCAGAGGACGGAAGGTACGAGGACAGGACGATCTTCCGCAGTTTTATTGCCCCGGCTCCGATCCGCCATTAATTCGTCAATCTCGCGAGTGACCTTGCCAAGATCGCTATCAGCGATCATTAGCAAGGACGAAACCAAACTCTCGGGATCTCGCTCAGCGTGTGTCCGCCGAGGCACACTCAAAGATCCTCTGCTGAACGGTCCCCCAGTCGGATCGCTGGACCGCGAATTCCGGCTGAGTGAACCTGCTCTGTTTGACGAACTTCTTGAACCTTTCACCAAGCCCTCTTGTCACACATCAGCCCAATCACGCGGCGATCATTGGCAGCTTTCGCGCCCGCTGGCGAAACCTGCCACTGTCCCGCTGGCTGGTATGATCAAGAGTGTCCTGAACAGCGGCCTCCGGCAAGCCGGGAGAATCCGCAATGTGGCTTCACGCAAAGTCTTTAGCTCTATGCGGTTTGCGGGTGGGGATATCAGGTTTTCACCTGACTATGTATGAGAGGATTCGCTCCCTTGAGGCCTGATCGCGCAGCGTGGTACTCGTCTTAAACACCATCTGCACTTTGAGCGGGTCGGCGCGCAGGATGCCAACCTTCCGTTTTAGGAGAATAAACGCGTGGCCAAAAGAGAAAACCCAACGAAGAACCCTCGGCTTGCAGCCGAGCACCCATCCGAGTCCGGTCGTAGCGAAGCAACGTCACAGCTATTGCGCGAACTGGTATCGCACCTCCGGGAAAATCGAACGTTCCTTCGCGAAGAGTGGGTCGGACGCATTACAGAGGCCAGACTTCTCACCGCGATGACCAAAGAGGAGATATTTGCCGAGGCCACTTCCGTTTACGACAGCTACGTGGAAGCTCTGGAAACCGGAACGTTCGAGGCCCTGCAGGCCTACGCGCGCAACCTTTCCGAACGAATTATCCCCCGAGGCGTCGAAACTCACGAAGTCGTCGGGATTGTGCTCCTGCTTCGAGACGTTCTCGCCCGATCCCTATTCGCGAAGTACCAAACGGACTTCAAAAAACTAAACCGCATTCTGGACGCATACGAACCTGCTGCAAATCGTATCGCGAATACCGTAGCAGTCGGCTTCGTCCAAGAGCGCGAGCGCGTGATTCGTCAACAGCAGGAGGCCATCCGCGAACTATCCACTCCCGTCCTTCCAGTTCGCGAGCGGCTGCTGATTCTGCCGATCATCGGCGTGATCGACCCGCAGCGCGCACGGCAGTTGACCGAGCAACTGTTGCGCGGCATCCGCACAAACCGAGCCAAAGTCGTCGTGATCGATATCACCGGCGTCGCGGCGATGGACGCCACCGTTGCAAACCACTTGGTCCAAACAGTGGAAGCTTCCCGCCTATTGGGCGCCACGGTGATCGTGACCGGCCTTTCACCTGAAATCGCGCAGACTCTGGTGACCATTGGCGTCGATCTCGGGAAGATGAACACCGTCGGCGATTTGCAGGGCGGAATCGAACAGGCGGAGCGTTTGCTCGGCTATAAAGTTGTGGCCGTCGCTGAGGCGCGCTAGGCGACGCGGGAGATATCTAGTTGGAAGTTCCTATCTTAAAGCAGGGAGAGATTCTGATCGCGACGATTCAAGCCGCGCTCTCCGATGCAGATCTCGAAAATTTGCGCCGTGGTTTGGTCCTTCAGGTGGTGCGGCTTCGCTCTCGTGCTGTGATTGTCGATGTAACCGCGATGGATGTGATGGATTCATTCGCTGCTCGCACAGTCCGGGAAATCGCGCACATGATCCGTCTGCGGGGAGCCGAGATGGTAATCGTCGGAATTCAGCCGGAGGTGGCCTTCTCTATGGTGCAGCTTGGTTTGACGCTCGAGGGAGTCACGACCGCATTGGATTTGGAAGAAGGTTTGGCCTATTTGGTTCAGAAGTTCAAGAACGTGGAGTGACGAGCGCCACAGTGACGGCCGGAGCCATTCATGTGGCGATCAAGTGCGACCAGGACATCATCCTGGCGCGACAGAAAGGTCGCGAGATGGCGGTCCATCTCGGATTTTCCGCTGTCGATGCCACTTTGATCGCCACCGCTATCTCCGAGCTTGCCCGGAACATTTTGGCGTATGCGCGCCGGGGAGAAATCACGCTGGAACCGATCCAGGATTCGAGTCATAAGGGAATCTCTGTTGTATCCTTGGATGACGGGCCCGGTATCGCCGACATTAACCGAGCGATGCGCGATGGATTTTCCACCTCGGGCAGCCTGGGGCTCGGATTGCCTGGCGTGAGGCGTCTCATGGACGATTTTGAGATCGCCTCCCGGCTTGGCGAAGGAACGAAGGTAGTGGTCAGGAAATGGAAACGATGAATTCCTTGGCGCAACGGGTCGATTCCGGCGTGGCCAGATTCGTTCGCCCTGGAGAGCGCGAATCGGGTGACCGCCATTTCTTGGCGCTGAAGCAGGACCGGATTTTGATGGCGGTAATCGACGGAATCGGACACGGCGAAGAGGCTGCCGCGGCAGCGGAAGCGGCGCTCGCCGCTCTGGAAGAGTGTGCGGATGACTCCGTGGGCGCCATGATCCGCAGGTGCCATGAAAAACTTCGCACCACGCGAGGCGTCGTTTTGAGTGTGGCCTCAATTGACGTTGCGCGCGGTATCATGAGCTGGATCGGCGTTGGCAACGTGCAAGCGCTTTTGTTCCGCGGCTTGGCCGTCGGCGGCGAACAGGAAGCGCTGCTTCTCCGAGGAGGAGTGGTCGGCGCGCAATTGCCCACCCTGCAGGAAGCGCAGCTTGCCGTCCGGTCGGGCGACACGATCGTCCTTTTCACCGACGGCGTACGAGCGGACTTCACCCGGCACCTGAGCTTGTCGGAAAGGCCTCAGCAGGCGGCCAATACGATTCTGGAAGAGTTTCACAACGGCAACGACGACGCGCTGGTCTTGATCGCGCGCCTGAAGGGCATCCCAGCATGACGGCGCCTGCGAAATCGAGTGCGGCGTTCCCGAAGCTATTCGAGGAGCAATACCGCGCCTCCCTGCGCGGTTATGCGCGGGGCGGCGGAGAAGAGGCGCTGCAGAGTGCGTACGAACTCGGCCGCCGGGCGATCGAAGCGCAGGAAAGTCTCCTGGACCTGACATCCATACATCACAAGGTACTTTCCGATTTGGTCGCCGAATCCGACGGCGATGGGAAGTCCGCGGAATTAGTTCGGGCTGCCAGTCAGTTTTTTGCCGAGGGACTGTCTCTTTACGAGATGGAGCACCGAGGGTTTCAAGATGCGCTTCAGGCGTTGCACCGCCTGAACGAGACTCTGGAAGAAGAGATCAAACGTATCGCGTATGCGGTACACGACGATGCCAGTCAGTCCCTCGTGGCCATCCACATCGCCCTCGCCGACTTTTCGCGTCGGCTGCCCAAGCCCGAACGAAAGCAACTAGTCCGCATCGAGCATCTGCTCTGCCAGATCGAGAAGCAGTTGCGCCGCTACTCTCACGAGCTTCGCCCGACCATGCTCGACGATCTGGGCTGGATACCCGCGATCCGGTTTCTATCCCATGGCGTCTCCAAACGGAACAAGCTTCCGATCCGCATCATTGTGGCGAGGGGCGCCGCGACCCGCCAATCCGGCGCCGTGGAAATCGCAATGTATCGCGTGGTCCAGGAAGCCCTCACCAACGTCACCAAACACGCCAAAGCCCGCGGTGTTTCTATTCGCATCGGATTCGAGGTGGGCACGCTTTTGTGCTCCATCGAGGACGATGGCGCCGGTTTCGACGTCCATGCCTCGCATAACAAAAAAGGCGCGCGGGGCCTCGGGCTAATCGGGATGCGCGAGCGATTACATGCCGTGGGCGGCACGTTGTCCATCGTTTCCTCGCCGCACCGCGGCACGAAATTGTTGATTCGAGTTCCCAGCGATAAGGAGTCACACAGCCATGTCAATTCGCGTCGTACTTGCTGACGATCACGTATTGGTGCGGGAAAGTTTGCGATCCCTTCTCGAACGCGAAGGCTTCCAGATCATTGCGGAGGCCGCCGAGGGCCAGGAAGCTTTGCGCCAAATCGAACTACAACGTCCCGATATCGTCGTCATGGATATCGCCATGCCGGTCTTAAACGGGCTGGAAGCGGCTCGCACCATCAGCCGCTCGTTCCCGAAGATCAAGACCATCCTCCTAACGCAACACGACGAAGAACAATATCTCTCCGAAGCGCTCGATGCGGGCGTGAAGGGCTACGTCCTCAAAAGCCAGGCCGCGCGCGACTTGGTCCAAGCCATGAAGCAGGTCTCGGGCGGCGAGATCTACTTGAGCCCCGGAGTTTCCCGCGCCCTGCTCGAAGCCTATCGGTCGAAGTCCAAAAAACCAGCCGATACTTTGACGCCTCGGGAACGCCAAGTGCTCCAACTGATCGCCGAGGGCAAGTCAACCAAAGACGTGGCTTCCGTTCTCGGCATTTCCGTCAAAACAGCCGAATCGCACCGCACTCGGATGATGCAGAAGCTCGACATCCACGAGACGGCAAGCCTGGTGCGCTACGCCGTGCGGCGTGGGATGGTACAGCCGTGAGTCTCTTAGTGGCGCGCACGCACGGAACCGCATTCGGGAACAACTTCGCGCGGCCGGCGCCAGATCGAGAAAGATTCACGGTCGCTCGTAACTAACGGTCACTCGTAACTAGGTGATAGGATTACTCGGACGTTAACCGTGAGTGGGCATCGGCGAACCCGAGCCCAGGATTCGTAGTATGAACATGAACATCGGAGGCGATTTCGGTGCCTGCTAAATCCAAAACCCCACAATCCCAACCTCATACCCTCGCACCGATTGAGAAGGCGCTCAGCGGGATTCGTGGTCTCGACGAAATTACTGGGGGCGGCCTTCCCAGGGGTCGCACGACCATCGTCTGCGGCGGTACCGGAAGTGGGAAAACGATGCTCGGCGTCGAATTTCTGGTTCGCGGCGCCGTCGAATTCAATGAGCCCGGCGTTCTGGTTGCTTTCGAGGAGCCGCCGGAGGAGATCGCGCGAAACGTCGCCTCGCTCGGATTTGACCTAAAAGATCTCGTCGCGAAAAACAAGCTCTTTCTCGATCACATCTCTATCGAACCGGGCGAGATTCAAGAAACCGGCGACTACGATCTCGAGGGGCTCTTCCTCCGCATCCAGTATGGCGTGGACTCGATTGGAGCCAAGCGCGTGATGCTTGATACCATCGAGGCCCTCTTCTCCAGATTCTCGCACCAACGGATCCTTCGCGCCGAGCTTCGCCGCCTGTTCGGGTGGCTCAAGCAACGCGGGCTTACCGCTGTGGTAACGGCGGAGCGAGGCATCAACACTCTTACTCGCGAGGGCCTGGAAGAATACGTCTCCGACTGCGTAATTCTTCTGGATCATCGCGTAAAAGATCAGAACTCCGTCCGCCGCATGCGAATCGTGAAGTATAGAGGCACGCAGCACGGAATGGACGAATATCCCTTCTTGATCGACAAAACCGGCGTGTCCATCTTGCCGCTGAGCGGTCTTCAACTGAAGCACCAAGTGTCCAGCGAACGCGTTTCCTCGGGGATTCCCGCGCTCGATACGATGCTGGAGGGAAAGGGGTTCTATCGCGGATCGAGCATTCTTGTCAGCGGCACTGCGGGAACGGGCAAGACCACACAGGCCGCCTTTTTTGCCGATGCCACCTGCCGGAGAGGCGAGCGGTGTCTCTACATCGGATTTGAGGAATCGCCCCTTCAGGTCGCCCGCAATCTCCGCTCCGTGGGGGTTGACTTGGATCAGTGGACTCGCCAGGAACTTTTGATCCACGAGGCATGGCGGCCCACTAAATTTGGGCTCGAGATGCACCTCTTGCGCATTCACGCGCTTGTCGAAAAATGGAAGCCTACCGCCGTGGTGCTCGATCCCATTAGCAACCTCCTGACCGGATCGAACGAACTGGAAGCCAAATCCATGATGATGCGCCTGGTCGATTTCCTGAAGAGCCGCGGCATAACGGCGATGTTGATCGATTTGACGGGCCACGCCGGCGATCTGGAAAGCACCAACATCGGAATCTCATCCCTCGCGGACACGTGGATACTGGTCCGGGACGTCGAGCTGAACGGCGAGCGCAATCGCTGCATTTACGTTCTCAAATCCCGCGGCATGGCCCATTCCAATCAGGTTCGCGAGTTCGTCATCACGGAAAAGGGTGTCGATCTCGTTCCGGCGTATATTGGCTCGGGCGGGGTGCTCACGGGATCTTCTCGCCTGGCCCAGCAAGCAAAAGAACTGGCCGACGAGCAAGCTCGGCAACATGAGCTAGAGTCGAAACGGCAAGGGGCGGCTCAAAAGCGCTTGGCCTTGCAAGCGCAGATCGCCGTGCTCCAGGCGGAGCTGGAATCTCAAGATCAATTGACGGAACAAACAGCGGAACAGAATAAAGAACGCGTGACTCAGGCGGAGGAAGATCGCGAGGCGATGGCCACAAGCCGCCGGGCCGGGTCCTCTGCGTAAAATTCCGGCGTTCGCAAACGGGAAAGGCTGAATTTTGAAAAAAAAGACTGTAGGACCCAGAAGCTCCGGTAAGCCGGTGGTTCTGCGCCTGTATATTGCGGGCCAGACGCCAAAATCCTTGAGCGCGATTTCGAATTTGAAAAAGATCTGCTCGGAATACCTCCAAGAAAGCTGCAAGATCGAAGTCATCGACTTGATCAAAAATCCGACGCTCGCCCGCGATCACCAGATCCTCGCGATACCCACGCTCGTCCGTCAAGTTCCCGTGCCGCTGCGCAAAATCATCGGCGACTTGTCGAATACCGAGCAAGTGCTGGTAGGCCTGGATATTCGTTCGACACAGCCCCCGGGGAAGTCTGCCGGAAGACGCGCTTCATAACAAAGAACGATGAGGTGGTAAGTGAAATCGCGATCCGAATTCGAAGACATCGTCCACGCGATCCGGCGCGGCGGAATCGACGCATTGGTCGTCTCTGGGACGCAGGGCGACGAAGTGGTCGTGCTGCAAGGCGCGGAACAGCCGTACCGCGTGCTGGTCGAAAATTTCACCGACGGTGCCGCGACGCTGGATTCGTCCGGCGCCATTCTGTACGTGAATGACCGCCTGGCGGAGATCCTTGGCCGGTCGCCCAAGCAGTTGATTGGCACACGGTTGCTGGATCATCTGCCGTGGAGTGGCCGCGAGCAGTTGGAGCGCATGATTCGCAAACGCGTTCGCGGGGAAGTTGTGCTGAAAAGCGAAGGCGAGCCGGAACGCACGATTCGCTTCACTCTAGGACCCTCGAAAGGCACCCCTGGAAACAATCTCTGCCTGATCGCGACCGAACTGACGGAGATGGTGCACATCACCGAAGCGCTCCGCTCCAGCGAGCAATCCCTCCGCGAACTCTCTGCCCGTCTGCTGGCCTTGCAAGACGAGGAGCGCCGTCGCATCGCCCGCGATTTACACGACATCACTGGCCAAAGTCTCGCCGTGCAATCGATGATGCTGTGGAACCTGCTGGACCGCGAGCCCGCATTGGGCTCCGAGGCGCGAAAGACCTTGGCCGAATGCGCCGAGGTCAATAAGCGCATCACCGATGAGGTCCGGACCCTTTCTTATCTGTTACATCCGCCGCTGATTGAGGAGCTTGGTCTGGCTCCCGCCGTCAAATGGTACGTGGAAGGATTCTCTACCCGAAGCGGCATCGCTATTTCCGTTGAGGTCGATCCCGACTTTCCACGCTTGAGTCCTGACGCGGAGATCGCTCTCTTTCGCATCGTCCAGGAAAGCCTCACCAACGTGCACCGCTATTCCGGCTCGTCGCGCGGACACGTTCGGTTGCATCGCCAAGGTGGCGAAATTGTTTTGGAGGTAAAGGATTTTGGAAAGGGTATGCGTGCGGGGGTGCTGAATCTGAATCCTCAGGAATCGACCTTATCGCTCGGTGTCGGCATCCTCGGGATGCGCGAACGCGTCCGGCAACTTTCCGGAAAGTTGGAAATTACTTCCCGGGAAGATGACGGTACCCTCGTTGCGGTAATCCTGCCCATTCACAAGCCTGCGGCCGCTCCCGCGGGTAAACCAGATTCGCGCGAACCGGCGACTCGAAAGCCCGCCTCCAAAGCGGCCAAGTCCGGTCGCTAATCGCGACCCACTCTATTCCATCGGCAGACGGAGTCTCCGGGTCGCTGTTTGGCGCGGTCTTCGAACCGATCTCGCATCGGGATTATCTGGGCAGATCGAAAGCCTGCAATGGAAGTGGGACGACGTCCCGCTCGTCTTGCGCGTCTAGCCTGATCGCGCTGGATGCGTCAAAGCGATAGGATCATTAACGGTCGCGTCGATGCTCATGTGTTGGTATCGAGAGGCTAAAAACGCTCGATGGTTTTCATCTTTTTACTGTGCGGAACTTCCCGTACGATTTCCGTCTGCGGGGACGAAAAGGATTTATTGCCTCGGAAGGACGTCGGGTGTACAAAAACACCCCTCCGGGCGGAGCAAAACAAAATTCCAGAGGAGGCGCTGGTTGCCAAAATATTTTTCGCGAAGGGTCTGGTCGGACGTTGCATCTATAGCGTTCATTCTCGCTGTCGGTTCAACGCTGATGTTGGACGGATGTTCCGTAGGGAGGCCAGGCTCCTCTGCCGCTGCAAGGACTCTCGTGAGTCGAGTGGTTGCAAGTTCTTTTGGGCCTTACCGATTAATCGATCCCTCGATTCCCTATTTTCCGTATCTCGCTAGGGAAGCGAATCGCTCCCTGTCGCGGATCGTTTTCGACAGCAACGGGAACTCTTACGTAATCAACGCTTTTTTGCGGGGAGGGACTTCGCCGCGCAGAGTTACTATAACCACGCTCGCTTCATCCGCAACAAGCGTTGATAGCGGAGATTCGGTAACGTTCACGGCAAAAGTTACACCCGCTTCCCGTGCTGGAAAGCCGGCGGGCACATTGACTTTCTTCGACGACACGACCAAGCTCGGCAGTCCGACTCTGAACGGCTCAGGCATCGCAAAACTCACCACTACGGCGCTTCCGATTGGTGCCCATTCCATCACTGCGGCCTATAGCGGCGACCGGAATTTTGCTCCGAGCACGTCGGCTGCTGTTGTGGTCAGCGTTGCCGGAATGGGCGGACTTCCAGCCGCTATCAGATGGACATCGGGATTTGCCCGTTAATCCCTCTATTGGGGGAGTCAGGCACAGCGCTCACGCATAATTCGCGAAGCACCCGCAATTGCCCCCATCGGCCACCCGTGGCAGCTTCGGAATCACGGGTTCGTGGGGGTCCGCTCTACATCCACTTATCGATCGATGCACTCCTCCCGTGGTTCATGTTCGCGATTTGAAAGAACGCATTGGTTTGGCCGCCGCAAACCACGAAGTTAATGTTTTTGGCTTTAGGGAACCACGGGATCAACGTGTCCTCTGCAACCTTGTACCAAGTGGCATAGGGCTCTCTTCCTTCCAGTGCGAGCGGATAGTCGTATATGTAGGTCAAGGAGGACTCCCGGTATTCCTTCGCCGTACGCAGCGTGTTCTTCCACAACCATTCGGAGAGTTTTTCCTTGGTGTCGTATCCCTGAGCCACTAGACGCTTCGCCACCAGCGGGTCGCAAACCACTAGCGCGCCGAACTGTCCCGCCATGGTGCGGAACATGCTGCTGATCTGTTCATCGAACATCGGATTCTCCATGACTCCTGCGCCCTTCGCGCCATGGCCCTGGCGGATGTCCCATCCGAGGAACAAGCTCACCACGTTTTCTTCGGGCTTGAATCCCTGCTGCACATGAAAGGGTGTCCACGGGCTGTTCTTCTCGTCCTCTGCAATAAAGCAACTGTTGTAGTCCAGCTGGTTGCCCTGCGAACCTTGATAGGTATCGCCGGGTACGCCGCCAGAGGTGAGGTTCTTGCCCATCAACGTCCATGATCGCCCGATAGTGGCATTGGGCTGCGCGAACGGGCTCAGCGCGCCGATTCCGTAATTCATGTTGAGCTTGTCGCGGATGGGACCATTAATCAAGATCGCACTGCTGCCCGACGTCGTGGAACCGAAAAACCCTAGTTGGCCCACGGACGCCATCGCAAGCACCACCGGAAAATATTCCGGTTTGCAACCTGCCATTACCGCGTTCACCGCGACTTGCCTCACGGTGTACCCCCATTGCACGGACTCATAGCCGACGCTCTGGATCGCCTTCCTAAGCACTTCATCCGGATGGTGGCTCGTTCCTTTGAGCATCGCCTCTACTTTCTCTTCGGTGGGAATGATGATCGGCAGGTAGTCCGTCATTCCGTTGTCCATAAAGAGGGTCTGTAGGTCATCCAAAGTGTCTGGACCGTAGACAGGCGGCCCTGCTGAAATATTCTCGGTCCCGGACTTCTTCTCTTCCGCGGAAAGCGGCGTGGTTAGGTCATCCATGATCTCCTTCATCATTGGTTTCCCCGTCACCGGATCGGGACCTCTTACCATTGCCGCCAATTCTGTAGGTGTTTTGCCCCACACGGGATGCGGAGTGAACACTTCGCGCAGGTGCGGCATGCCTCGTTTTGCCGCAGTAGTTTTAGACAACTCTACGAAGGCCCTAGTACACATGGGAACTGCGGGGACTCCCATCTTTTCCATCGTTATGCAGTGACTCACGGTCGCTGGCGCGCAGCCCCCTCAATGGCCGATGGCCATGATCACTGCGTTGCCTTTTGCCTTGATTTCCGCCCAGAGCGGCGGGTCATCCGCAGCCCAGCCCCCAGCCTTCTTCCGAAAGACGGTCTTGACGGTGGGCATGTTCTGCTGAAACCATTCCTGCATTTGCTGCAGCAGCATACCGCCACCAAAGAAACCTGTGTCGACCAGGTAGATAGTCTTCCCGTTTAGCGTGTCGAGCCGAGGAGCCATGGAATAGAGCTGCACCGCCGGCGGGGTGCCCTTGGGACTGACTGCCGTGAACTTCTCTGCGCTGCCGCGACCATTTTGCACACCCTTTTTTCTTGGGTCCGCACCCACCTCGGAGCCAGCCAGAAGCACCGGAGACGTACCCAATAACGCTAGTAGCTTTCTTCTGTTAACTTTCATGGATGAATTTCCTCCTACCCTGTGATCGCACGCCTGCAAATCTGGGGCGCATACATCCACAGGCTCCTACGCGGAGAGTCTCGTTTCATTCGGTTCACTGCTCAGGAAATACCGGAGGTGTCCTGGGGTGGATGTTGAGGTGAAACGCATACAGTCCGTATCCCTCTGCTTTTCTCTCCGCCGACTTGCACCAACTGCTCCAGAATCACACGTCCCGCTTAAATGACATCGGCAATCTCCCAGGGCTCGTCGCGATTGTCAAGAGGCATTCGAGCGGCGCGTCGCTCAAGGTCGCGCAGACGCAACTACGGCACGCCGATGCAAGCACCACGTCGCGCTATTACCTGCACGTGGTCGGCTCGGAACAGCGCGCGGTGGAACGAGTGGCGCACCAATTGTGGCCAGATGTGGCCACAACGGAAGGAAAGCCACAGCATGTCAACTAGTTGCGTGGTAGGGGCGGTGGGGATCGAACGAACAGGAGCTATCAAAAGGCCCAATGTTTAACGGCGTTGCAGCCCCTATCCCCCAGCTAATCGGTACTGATTGGTACTACAGAATCGGAACAGCCCAGCGAGTCATCAATGATGAGCCATAAAACGGGGCCTAGCTAGGGTCGCTAGTAAGTCTTTGGGGGCATCGGGGTTTCGCGAATCGCGAAAACCTGTTTTGAGATTCCCGGCGTTGCGAGACCGTACGTAGAATGCTTTTTACCCTCTGAATAGCCTAAACTCGCCGCGAGTTTTTCTGCCAGCGTGCGAGCATCATTCGCTTCGCTATCATTGGCGACACGCAAATTGCGCTCCATTTGGCTGCCAATAGCGCGAAAAAGCGGCATTCCCTACCACCCCGCGCCTGCCATCGCTTCAAACATCCATTCCAAAACCGTTCGATTTAGGAACACCTCGCTGATGCCATCGCGCCTCTCGAATCCATTGAACTTGCCGCGCGCAATTCCAGGTGGTTTTTGGAACCTGCAAACCCCGCGATCTCGCAGCCAATGCGCCCCGCATCCGAAGTTTGTGCGCCCCGCAAGATTCCTCTTGACAAGGTGTGTATGGGTGCGTATGATGCACTTGTGAAGCGAACCAACATTCACTTACCGGACGATCAGCTAAAGCGATTGCACGCTCTGTCAGAGAAAACAGGCGCGACCCTCGCTGAACTTGTTCGCCGCGCTATCGAGGCGTATCTAAAGCAGCATCGGGCCTAGAAACAAAGCAGGCAAGGAACCTGTTCTAGCAGATTCCCTGCCCTAACTCACACGGAGGCATAAGCTCCATGCCAGCTACCGCTAGCATATCATCCAGCATTCCGCTTTATCGCCCGCAGTCCATCGAAGAAACCCGCCTGGAAACATGGTTTGAACGCGACCGCGCCTACGTCGCGCTTTGCACCTTGGACGGAACCGCGATTGTCTCTTGGTGGGATGAGGCCGTTGCCGAAGCCATTGAAGACGGATCCCTAGAACCGCGCAGCCTCCATGAGTCAGCCTATGAGTATGCGCGGCATCTCCGGCTTGTTGGCAGCGCGCAATGACCGATCAAACCGTTATGGCTTTCCCGCAATCGCTCACGGTGAAGTACAAGCCCGCGCGATTGACGGATTTTATCGGTTTGGAAAAGCAGCGGAAAATCTTGTCAAAATTAGCTCTCAATCCCCGTCCGTGCGCGATGCTTTTCCTTGGCCCTCCGGGTACCGGGAAAACCACTAGCGCCTACGCATTCGCCCGTGAGATCAGCGCGGAAGCGCATCACGTCGGCTCTCAGGAGTGCAAGGTTGAGAACCTGCAAGCAATCGTTCATATGTGCCAGTACGTTCCCATGTCGGGAGGGTTTCACGTCGTCATAGTTGATGAGGCCGACGTGATGAGCGATGCCTCGCAGAAATATCTGCTATCGAAATTGGATAGCACGGAGAGTTGTCCGAAAACGATTTGGATATTCACCTGCAACGCAACCGAGCGCCTAGAGGAGCGTTTCCTCTCGCGTTGCACGATCAAGCTGGAATTTAACTCCTATGGCTCCGGCGAAGCTATCGCGGATTTCCTTGCGCGGGTTTGGCAGGCGGAAGCACCGAACGCGCCAATGCCCAACCTCAAAAAAATCGCGTGCGGCAATGTGCGCGAGAGCCTGTCTCGCCTAGAGACGGAACTGCTAACAGTCTAGGAGATGCCACGGATGAAACACAAATTTCGTCACAGCGGACTGATCTCACTGGCCAGAAACGGAGCCTAACCTATGCCAATTCTAGCGTTGTACCTAGCAGCCGTTTTCGTGCTCGCCTTTGGAGCGATGCTGTTTGATTGGGCCAACGGTGGCGAATAGCCGCCCTTCCAGCCATCGGCTGCATTGGGCTTTTCGATTGATTGCGCCTGCCAAAACTGGCGGGCAAACAGGGGGAAAAGATGCCGCAAAAATCAGCTAATCCAGCGCCGGACGCGCCGACAAAGGGCGCACACGTCACCATAACTGCGCGTATCGGCGGCTTGAGGATTCCATTGCGCGGGATTTTCATTGAAGAAACCGGCGATAAAGTCCTTTTGCAGATCACGCCAGACTTGACAGTGCCAGTGGACAAAGCCCTGATCGTGGCGATCAAGCCGTGGGAGCCTGCATCGTGAACGATTCTCCCGTCGTCACGAGCTACGCCGAAGGGAACGCGGAGCTAGTTCGCTCGTTTGAGCGCTACGTCACGGCTCGCGGATTCGCGAAGCGGTCATTGCCCGAATACATCCGGGACATCAGCGCCTTTGTCGCAACGCTCGGTCCTCACAGCGTCTTGTCTTCTGAGCGGGGGACCCATCCGGGATTTTTTGTCGGCGTCTCGCGCACGCGGCCTAGACCCGCGATCTATCGCGCGCAAGGTGGTAATCCTGAGGTCATTTTTCAAATTCTTGATGCTAACCGGCCTGATGCGCGAAAATCCCATGGCCGCCATCCAGCAGCCAAAGGTTCCGCAGCGGGTGCGGCGCGTGCTCACAATCGCGGAAGTCGAGCGCCTGATACACGCCGCGAAAACGCCATTCGAGCGCGCTGTGATAGAGATGCTGTATGCGACCGGAGCGCGCGTAACCGAGCTAACCCGCATCCGGCTAGAAGATGTGGACTGGCCGCAGCGTTCGATTCGCATTGTCGCGGGCAAAGGCGGAAAAGACCGCATCGTCCTTTTCGGCTCGTTCGCTGAGACCGCTATCCGCGCCTACCAGGAAAAACGCAAGCCCACAAGCGGCCTATTGTTTGAAAGCCCGCAATCGAATGCCAGCGCCGAACCCGTCTACTCTCCGGTGGCGATTCGCAATGTTGTGCGACGGGCTGCGCACAGCGCGGGACTCGGCCCTATCAGCCCGCACATGCTACGGCGCGCTATGGCAACCCATATGCTTCAAAGCGGCGCTGATCTCCGGGTCATTCAGGAGCTTTTAGGCCATTCCCTTGTCACTACAACCGCCCTATACACTTCGCACAGCCCGGAGAACTTGCTCCGCATTCACGCGAAGTATTTTCCATTCGCGGACGCCAATCAGAAAGAGGAACCAGATGCCACGGAAACAGCGGAGCCCGCTCAAGCCGGAAGTTTTACCGCCCGCGCCTGAGCCTCAAATGCAACCGGACCCGGTTTTCCAGCCGTTCTTTGGGTCCAGGCAGGCGAACAAGGAATGCAGGCAGCTTCAAACCGTGCCTCAGCAACGCAAATTTTCCCTGTATTTCGCGCAACACGGCTGTCTCAGGTGCGACTCTCAAGACGCTTTGTACGGCTCGAATGGCCTGTGCTCCAAATGCTTCGGCCTTATTACGCACAGGTTGCGCGCCGTCGTTGCCGAGGAAGAAAAGCGGCTCGGCATTAGCGCAATGGACCCGAACGTGGACCCAGCCGCGCAAGCCTACAAAGCCCTGATGCCGTCCGTCCGCAAGCTTGGCGGCATGTCGCGCCTATGCCAACCCGCCAAAGCCCTAAAACCGCTGTGAGAGTCGCAATCTATAGCCGCGTTTCGACCGACACTCAGGACGCCGAAAATCAATCCGTCCAGCTTCGCGAGTTTGCGGCCCGCCAAGGTTGGCAGCTTGTCGCAGAGTATCGCGACATCGAATCAGGCGCGAAAGCGGACCGCCCGGAGTTCAAACGGATGCTGGACGATGCCAGCCGACGCAAGTTTGACTTGCTTTTGTTTTGGGCCTTGGACCGCTTGAGTCGCGAAGGCGTCCTTCAAACGCTAACTTACCTAAACCGGCTGGAAAACTACGGCATCGGATTCCGCAGTTATACCGAGCAATTTTTCGATTCGTGCGGCCCCTTCAAGGACGCGGTGATTAGCATCATGGCGACTCTAGCCAAGCAGGAACGCATCAAGCGTAGCGAACGCACCAAGGCCGCTCTCGCCCGTATCAAAGCCTCTGGCAAGCGCCTAGGCCGACCGCGCGTCACTCTCGACCTAGCCAAAATCGCGGCCCTTCGCGAGGCTGGCGCGAGCTACAAGGCGATTGCCCGAAAACTTGGCATCGGCGTCGGCACCGCCTATCGCGCAGTTTCCAAGGTGCGCCCATAGACGCATCGCGATACCCGGAGATTTTCAGGGACGCGCGCCTAACTGCGCGCTCCCATAGTCTTGATGAGGGCTGGGCCGAAGATGCAACCATTGACTTGCTGCCCAAAATACCCGCCGATGCTCATTGCTCTTGGTGGCGGCTGGCCTTCCGTCGCAAGGCGAGACGCGCAGTCAAACATGCCCAGCGATGCACGGACAAATTTCCGCTTTGCCGCACCCCGCCAGTCAACGTAGCCATCTGGGATGTGGAGCGCGTCCTGGCAAATCAAGCGCCGGAAGTGTTGGGCGAACTGTTTCTATGGCTCCAAGGCTACACTTTCATGGAGATAGGCCAGCTTTGCGGCAAGCAATCGAACGCGATACGGATGCAGGTTGCACGCGCCCTAGAGCGGTGTCGCGAGCTTCTAGCCCTCTAGCCTTCCAGCCCTCTAGCCTTCTAGCCGGGCTTACATGATGAGCCATAGAACGGGGCCTACATCCCTCGCGATGGACGATCTAGAACGGGTTTCCAGGGTAATAGGAGCCAATAGGGCGCGCCTACCACTGGGCGCGATGCCCATCTAGGCCCTCACCAATTTAGGTAGTGTCCGGATTTGGAGTTGCTAAGTGATACAGTATCGTGACTATGAGCCTGTCGCGGGAAGTACGAAGCATTATCCGAGAGATTCGAGAGAATGTTGCCGCAATTGGGCGAAGGTTCCAAGAATACGTAGATGCCAAAACCGCAGCGGATTGGAGGAAGGCAGAGCAGGAAAAGACCGACAGAGAGTCGAAGCAATTTGCCGAAGCTAGCTACGCAGCCGCGATACGCGAGCAGCACCGCGCTGAGAACGACAAGAATCGCCGCGTACAGTGGGTAATGGCAATCGGAACATGGGCCGCCGTCGTTGCGGCTTCCGTGTACGCGGGAATCGCAGCATACCAATTGGTGCAAATGCGAGAAGCCACGAGAGCCGCCGAGACTGCGGCTCTCGCTGCACGGGATTCGGCCAGTACCGAATCTGAAACTCTCAGGAACAGCATCCAATCCTTCCGACTAGACGAGCGCGCTTGGATAGAAATTGGAAAAATTGAGACCATCGCTTACCCTCCCGATCCCCCAAATTTTGGCACAACGTTCAAGTTCGGTTTCTATCCCAAAAACGTAGGCAAAACGGTTGCCACTGACGTGACTATCCATCTGGAAAATGTTTTCGGGAACGACATGCTCCTCACGAACGAAAAGGGCATCCGTATGTTTGAAGACCAATTATTCAAGCAACAGGGAACCAACAGGCGGTCCCTAACTCCGGACAAACCCGGACCGCAAGTGCTGTCTCCCGGCGAGCTATCTGTGGCTCCGGTCTACGTCGGAGGGCAAGAGCCGAAGCGCATGGGAGACGGTTCGTATTGGGACACATACATCATCGGCAGGATCGATTACGTGGACGCCTTCGGAACGCACCACTGGAAGCATCTGTGTTTAACCACTACGGATGCTCGCGGCGACCTCGCGTACTGCCAATACGGGAACGACGAAGATAAAACCCCGGAAAAGCCAAACTAGGACACTACCAACATTTACTTGACAGATACGGGGCCATCTGATATTCTTAGACTAGAGAGGGGCTACGTACAGGCTATAGCCCAGCAATATCGCCACGGCGCGGCTACGCGCTTGCCCTGCCATTTCAAAAAACCGCCGTTAATTCAAGTAGCCGTAGTGTGTCTGGACGCGCTTATATGGCCGTTTCGATAGGCGCGCTCCTATGTGATTTTCCATTGGGCCTGTAGCTCAGACGGACAGAGCAGCAGTTTCCTAAACTGCGAGCGGGAGTTCGAGTCTCCCCAGGCCCACCAAAAATCTGTGATTTTTATTGGCAAACCATCCTTCGAGTGGGGTTCTACTATAGGGGAGCATCGCAGCCGCTAGAATAATTTCTCAATCTATTTGCATAAACCGCCCCGCGAAAAACGTTCTAACTATAGAAGGTAGAAAACATCTTTGGTAAACCACCCGGCGAACTCGGTTCTAGCTAGTAGCGAGGCATCCCCGCTCCCCTAACCAAAGTTTCTTTGACATTCGCCATTGCTCATTCAGTGGCAGCAGCTTCCCCTCACCAGGGGCAACGCCTTAGATAGCCGTGCGAATGAGCGCACCGCTGTTTGAGGCGTTTTGTTTTTTAAGCCGATTCCGTCGGCCAACAAAAAGTCAGAAAGCGATTATCCAATGCCAGCCAACCGAAACAATCGGACAGATTCCCAAAAAGCGACGCCTATCATCTCCAGCGGTCGCAAGCCTCGCAGCCGTCGCGAGCGCACCCCGAAAACTCCCAAGCCCATCGAGCTTGTCCTTCGCAGCCCCGTCCTAGAAGCGAGCGCCGATATTAGCGAGACTCCCAAACAGGAGCTAGGCGCTTGGATTGCGCGCGTTCCCTTCAATGCAGACGCGGAAGCCTTTGCAAAGGCCATCGAATGTTTTTGTGAGACGTTCTTGCATGATGGGCTGACGGCGGCGCAGAAAGCTTTCAACGCCCCGTCGAAAAAGTCGGCGCTAGTCGCCCTGCTCTTGTGGACGTTTCTCCATGAAGAGCAAAAGGCGCTTCAGAAAAGCGTCTGGAAGCAGTTGAAAAAACTTGCCGAAGGTATCGCTCTTTCTAAAGGCTTGGGCGATCCGCGCTTTATGCATCCTGCCTCGTTCAACGCGGCTTTAGACCGGCTTTTTCAGGATATTTATGCGGCGTATCCGACGGCGCGGAGCATCGGACGCCTGCTGTTTTACAATCGCGTTCCCAGCGGGGCGCAGGGGCGGTTCGACACTCTCATTTTTCAGCGGCTCTGCGAGGAGTTGCAGGAGCAGAACGGCGCTAAAGACGATGCGTTTCGTTACGCGATGGGCGAAGGCGCGCTTGAAACTCGAATGCAGCGCGAGACGGCGGGCCATCCCGACTCCGCGCTGGAGCTAGTTTGCGCAATGCAGCAGCAGCGCGAACATGACCCCTGGACAAACCTCGTTTTCCGCAAACTTTATCAACGGCTTACGTCCGTCGAATGGCACCTTTTGCTGTGCGCGGGCCGAGTCAAAAATGTCCCTGCTTATCATTGGAAAGCGGCGGCGCAAGAGTTTGCGGACCCGCGAACGGGTTGTGCGCCATCCGCAGCCTCGCTGCGAAAAGCGTGGAATCGCCTCAAGCTTCGCCTGGAAGCTATGTACCGCGAAATCACGGGCCGTCTCAGTCCTACTGGCCCCGCTGTTTGCTGGTTGGAGCACACGCCGGAACGTCGCGAGGGCGATCCAGCCGCCTACAGCGAAGATTGCGATTGATGGCAAGTGCTTTAGTGACAGCGCGAATGGACCGCGCGAAAAACCTTGCAAAAACTTTGGGGCTTTGGTCACAAAATCGAGATTGCGCCGGTATTAGAGTGTAGGAAAGCAAAAGGCAGCCTTGGTCGCGAAGAGAACTTTACGCCTCACTTCGAATCCTGTTTCGCCGGTATTTTTTCCAAGCAACGTGCCTTGAGAACTCACGACTTGGGCCTCACATCTGGCGACCGACTTCTAGGTGAGGCATAAAGTTCTCTTCGCGATCCCCCTAAACATTCTATCAAGGACTTAACATGCCTATCCCTGACGATGCCGATGAGCAGTTGTCCCCAGCCGAACGCGCCGAAATTGAAGCCCGCCAAAGCATTCGCGTGTGGTTGGCGGACCTCTTTTGCGATCCCAACGATCCTGCCGTGATCGCGGGCACGCTTTCCGACCTCGCCACACTTGATCCTGAAATTGTTCGCGCCGAGTTGCTGAATTCTATCCGCCGTATCCGCACAATCGCCCGCCTCGCGGAAATCCATTTAGAGGTTAATTAAGATGCCACTTCGCAAACTTGAGACATCCGAGGAGCTTGAAGCAAACCGCCAAAAAGCGGCTGCCAAACTTGAGCGCCTGGGAAAGCAGCGCCCTAACAATGGCTATGCGCCGCAAAACGACGGCACATCGACTTGGCTGGCGGAAACTCTCGCGATCATGGACACCAAGGAAAAAAAGCGCATCTCGACCCAGCAGAATTCCGACGAGCGGCTTCGAGCGGCCCGTGCTCGCGCCGCTGCCAAGTTCGGCAAGCTGGGGCGCGGATGAAACGCCGCAAATCCTCATCAGCTCGCCTAGCTTCCCCAGCTCGCCTAGCCGAGTTGTGCCGAGATTTACAGCCGGGTTCAACAGCACTAACCGATCTCGCGAGCGTCCAAAGCGCCTTTTCAGAGCTACGCCATTTCGCGCCAGCCGACGTTCGAAAAACCTTTTTTGAGCTACGGTTTTTGGACGTGAAATCCGCAGCTACGTTCGCAGCGGCGGCGGCTTGCATAGGCGATGGCACGCTCGACAGCTCCACCATGGTCTATAGCGGCGGGTGCACAACCGGCGTTGAGCTGCTGGAAGCAATCTGCGATTTTGCCCGCCAACATGGCTGGCAGGATGACTTTGAGGCGGCCCTCCAGCAACAGCTCCATGACTGGCAGCTTGAGCAAAAGTTCAGGAGTAGCCTGGATAGTCTGCTTGGAAAGCGGTGGAACTGATGCCAGTCAAGATCACTCAAAAAGCTTTTGCCAACTTGCGCAACATGTGCAAATTGCGCGGAATGCTGCTACAGCCGCCGCATCCGGGCGCAGGAACCGCGCTTTGCAACCTGGATGGAGAATGGGTTTCCGCTCGCGTCGCTTGGCGCGGCACGGACCATTTCGACGCTTACCTTGAAGGCGGCGCAATCGCTTTCATCAGGGATGGCGGCAGCGGTGAATGGCTCGCGATTGTGCCTGCCAAGCGCCTGCTCGATGCGATGGCCGACTCCACGCGCCTCCAGCAATCCCAGCCATCCCAGCAATCCCCGCAATCCTAACCAAGCCCTAGCAATTCCTAGCAATCGCACGCAATTCCTAGCACTCCCAACGAAAGGTTTTCTCAATGCCAAACGGCAAAGGTCCGACAACTCCAAACAGCCCGATCATTCCCTTCAGGCCCAATCCATCCGGCAGCGCCAGCACTTCCAGCAATGCAGCCGGTAATCCGCTTATCCCGGAGCTTTTTTCGCAGTTCGACCAGGACGGCCAGACAGCTCCGGCAGCTTCGCCGACAACTTCGTCAGCAACCTCTCCCGAGCCGCTAATGGCGAATGTCGGCGGCCAGTGGGTTCCGATTGATCCGCGCGCCATGGCTGGAATGCACGTTGATCCAAAAGCCGATTTGAAAACGGTCCTCGGTTACATGCCGCAGATTGGCGCTGGCCCGTACGCGGGTGGTGCCGATGCGACCGGCTCGGTCTATCGCAAGCAGCTTGCCACGCCCTACGTCACCGCGCTCGCTCAAACCATCGGGCAGCATCATCCTGGAATAGCCAGCGCCATTGACGGCGGGTTGCTAGCGGCATCGGGTGCCGAGCAAGCGATGGAACGCTCGGATGAAGCTGGCGGCGGAACGTCCGGTTGGGGCGCTGGCCTCGCGGCAGTTGGTAGCGGCCTCCAGTATCAGGCGCAGGCTCCCCTTGCC
Organism: Candidatus Acidiferrales bacterium; assembly: GCA_050746725.1. Lineage (GTDB taxonomy): Bacteria > Acidobacteriota > Terriglobia > Acidiferrales > UBA7541 > Palsa-295. The sequence continues at coordinate 109,105 of JBOGMX010000028.1, forward strand.
CGTCGCCAGCAACTAGAGAACGTCCCGCTAGCCTACCAACAGCAGCAAGCCCAGCTTGCCGAATCGAAATCCGGCGTCCTTAGAAACCTGATGACCGCCGTAAACCAATATGAGAGCAATCCGGCCCGCATTTTGTCTCAAGTTGGCCGGAACGCTTTGTCCGCTGGCATTGGCGCGCAATCCCGCCTGCAAATGGGCCAACAAAACAACGCGGCCAAAACCGCTATCGACCAACAAAACAACGCGAACCGCCTGCAAATCGCGCTCAATAGCGACGCTACCAAAACAACTATCGCGCATTTGCAAAGTCAGTACCGCAGCGCGAATCCCCAGCAGCGGGCGCTTCTCTATACGCGATTCGCTCAGGGCCTTGACGCCCACATCGGCCAAATCAACGCCCGTTTCGACAAGCTGGAACATTCGCCGGTCATCGACCCGGTTTCAATGCAGCAACGCCAGCGCACACCCGATGAAATCGCGCAGCTTGAAACTGAGCGGCAATCAGAAATTGGCGCGGAACTAGAGTTTGGCGACGAAGCATCGCAGCGCGCATTCGGGCATCCGATGATGGAAGCCGCGCCCCAAACCCAGCAACCTGCTTCATCTGCTTCGCCTGCTTCATCTCCCGCGCCGTTTGTCCCGTCGCGATCTAGGCGGGCGCGCGGTAGCCGCACACCGGCTGTTTCGGGCGCTCCCCCTGCCAGCCTGCTTAAGCCCGGTGTGATAACTCATTTTGCTAACGGCCAAAGCTGGATGCTACAAAACGGCCAGCCCGTCAGGACGAACTAATGCCATCTCCTCCCAAAAATCCCAGTTGGCAAGTCATTGGCACATCCCCGGCGCAAGCCGCGCCTGGAGGCTGGGCCGTAACTGGAGAAACGCCCGTCGCAACGCCAGGGGTCTCGCCCGATCTAGCCTCCATGCTTCACGAAGGACTCCAGCGCATCGCGCAATCGCAGCCATCGAGCGCAACTCCTACGCCTCCCGCTAGCCTCGCGTCTCGCGCCTGGGCGGTGGCAAACCATCCCCTCCTGTCCGGTGAGCAAATGGTTCCGGGCCTGGGGCTAATCGAGATGGGCGCAAATGCCGTCAAGAATTATTTAGGGAGTCATGGTCATCCGACCGCCGCAAATGCCGCGGGTGTGTATGCGGGTGCCGCACATGGCATGGGAGATATGGCGTCCGGTATGACTTCCCCGGTCGGCGTGGGATTGGGGCTTACTGGCCTGGGCGAAGAATCCATAGCCGCAAAGCTGCTTGGAAGGCTGGGTGCCGATCCCGCCGTCATTCAAAAGGCGATTCCGCTAGCTTCGCGCCTGATGAGCCTGGGATTTTCCGCGCAGAACTTCGCGGGCGCTTACCGCGATATTCCGCAATTTCGCCAAGCCGTCGCCGCCAACGATTACGAGCAAGCCGCGCGCATCGCCACCGGAATGCTGGGGCAAACCGCCCTTGGCACGCTTGCCGCTTTTCACGGGGTCGCTAGCCATGCAATCCCAGAATCTAGCGCGGGTGAGAACGCGAAGCCGCCCGAACCTATCGCCCCATCAAGCGCCGTTTCCAGTGAGCCGCTAGCGCCCCATTCGCTAGGTGAAGGCACGAGCGCCGTAGCCCTTGTGGAGGGCGAGGCTCCAAGGGTCAATCGCGAACAAGAAATCGCTAGCTACACAGCCGACCTGCAACGCTTGCAGCGAGTCGCGGACAATCCTAACGCCCCGGCTAACGAGCGCGCCTATGCTCGTCAAGCGATCTCCGCTACCGAGGAACTTCGGGCGCGAGCGCAAGGCGTCAACACTCCATCGCTGCTTGCCGAGCAATCGGGCCTGATCCATAAGGGCGAAGTGGTCCCAGGCACGGGCGTGCATCAATTCGAGCACCCGGACTATCCCGGCCTCACGATGGCTCTCGACGCCAGCAAGCTCTCAACTCCCGATGCGTTGCGCGCACAGATGAACGCGAAGCTCACGCAATTTCGCGCCAATCCATCCACGATAGTTCAAAGCATATTGGCTCGCGGTGACGCGCAGATTGCAAATCGAGCCGCGTCCCAACCCGCCATGACTCCCGCGAATGAGGCAAGCCCTGAGGCGGGGGATTCTGCCAGCGCCCTTCCGCAAGACGTGCGGCAACGTATCGCCGCGAACGCTCAGGCGCTTAGAGAGTTGGCCGACCCCACGAAAATCAACTCCACCAGCGATGTTTCCAGCGTGCTTCAGGACGCCAGCGCGAAGCTCGCGAGAAACACCGATCCCCGGATTCTGGAGTCGCTTAGCATTCCCTTGCGCCAGCAACTTGCGCGCGAGCTGGGCATGACCGAGGATGAATTGCTCCAAACGTCCATCGGACAAGCCGCAAACGCCGAAACCGTTCAAGCAGCCCGCGATTTACTCGCCAACTCTCGCGCGAATGTCTTGGCGGCTGCCCAGGAATCGCGTGGAAACCCGGATGATTCCGGCAAGCTCGATGATTTTTTGACCGCGCTTGCACGGCACAACGAAATTTCCAGCGTCGTTCGCGGACAAGTTGCGCGCGAAGCAGGCCGCTCGCTGCAAGCCTTTAATGGCGGTGATAGCGGGGCCGGAAGGACGCTGGATCAGGCCGCGCGGGAACTGTCCCAAATGGCTCCCGATGCAAAGCGAGAAGCGGCCCGCAGACTCGCGATGCTCGATCCCAGCGATCCGGGCGCTATCGAACGGTTTGCGCGGGAAGTCAAGCCGTCCTCCACAGCCGACAAGCTCTATGAAGCGTGGATGAATTCCATTTTGTCGGGAGGCGCGGCGGTCGCAAAGACTTTTGGAGACACGCTGCAACTCGGCTCGCAATACGTCTCGCGTCCCGTTGCCGGAGCCATCGACGCGATACGCTCGGCGCTTACCGGCGCTCCTCGCACGCGCTTCGCTTCGGAGCTAATTCCGGGGTTGCGATTTGGGCTTCCCGCAGCCGTTCGCGCTTTCGCGAGGACTTTCCAGAATGAAGTTGGGGCGATTGACAGTGAAAATGAGTTCGAGCCGCGCAAAATCGCGATCAAGGGAAAGTTGGGCCGCGTCGTCCGCGTGCCTTCGCGATTGCTAGCCGCGATCACGGATTTCTTTCACGTCGCCAATTATTCCAGCGAATTGCACGCGACGGCCTGGAGGATTGCCAGCCAAGAGGGGCTAGAAGGACGCGAGCGCATCGCGCGCTTTGGCTCGCTTCTCGCGAATCCCACCGACGCGATGAAGGAGCGCGCTTTCCAATTTGCCCGCACCCAAACCTTTCAGGATAACTTTCAAGGCGAGGGTTGGTACAACGCGGCCATGCGGGAAGCCCTGAAGCTCAAGAGCAACAAAATCGCGCGATGGGCTTTCCCGTTTGTCAGAACGCCCATGAATATCGTGCGGGAAGGCGTGCGCTACAGCCCACTTGGGTTTTTGGGGTCCGCGAAAGGCGCGATTGGAGATGGCTTGAGCGGCGGCGAACTGACCGACAGCCTCACCAAAAACACCCTTGGAACCGCCGTTTATTTGTATGCGCTCGATAAGGCGCTTGCGGGCCACATCACCGGCGCTGGGCCATCCGATCCGAGGAAACGGCAGGCCCTAGAAAATACCGGCTGGCAGCCTTATTCCTATCTGGCCAATGGGAAATACAATTCCTATCGGCGCATGGTTCCCTTGAATTTCGTGCTAGGGGCCGCAGCCGATACCGCCGAAGCCCTTCGTTCGAGTCCATCCGATCCGGCTATAGCTTCCAAGATTTTTTCCGGGGCGGGCATGGCCGCGCAACACGTTTTGGACGTGCCGTTTCTTTCCAGCACAACGCAACTAGCATCACTTCTGGAAGGCCCGAAACAAGCGGCGCACGTCGGGAGCTACGAATTGATACCCGGTTTCGTCCGCAACACCGCGCACATGCTGGACCCAACCGCCCGTATTCCCCAAACGCCGGGTCAGGAATTCGAGGCCAACATCCCCGGCCTTACAAACCGGGTGCCAGCGAGAGTCGATCTCTCAGGCCAGCCGGTCATGCAGCCAAGTTCGCAACTTGGCGGCTTCAACCCTTTCCCAGCGCGGGCAGCTCGTAACGACGCGGTGCTAGCAGAACTGGCGCGCCTGGGAGTCACGCAAACGAATCCCCCCAAGAAAACCGCGGCTCCAGCAAAAGCCTTCGCAAAGGGAGCACACCGGCCCTCCATGCCTATCTCGCCTCGCGAAGCCCAGCAACTCCAAACCTCGGAGTCAAAAGCGTTTTACCAGGGTGCGGCTCGAATGATGGGCCAGCCCCAATGGGCCAAAATGACGGACGCTGTGCGCCTAGAAGCCCTCAAGCGTTTGCGCGAGAAAATCACGGCGGCTCGATACGGGCGGCTCATGGAGCTGCGAAGCCCAAAACCATCCGCGCAACCGGCGGGATGGCAGGTCATCGGAACTTCGCCCGCGCCATAGCCCGGCCCCTCCCGTGGCTGCGGGCTGCAAGTTCGCAGGCTCGCGAAGCCCCGTTCTACGGCTCATCTACCAGCCACCAACCACGCTTTTTAGCGGCGTTGGGATAGGGGATGTAGGCGAGGGGCCGGGATTGAGGAATCGCGATTAGAGGCGATTTGCGGGCCATCCAGCGTTTTGGCGGGTATCGGGCCATATCGGGCCGCTCGGATGCGTGGTGGGCCGCTAATAGGCAATTCGCGGAAAATCGGCATTGATTATGCAGGACTTACAGGGAGTTGGGAATTGGTCGCAGCGTCCAGGAGACAACCTATGAAAGTCGGTCCTACAACGCCGGGGGATGCGCCCGCCGTCGATGCGGTTAGCCCGGAATTGCGCGCGGTGATTCGGCTGCTCGCGAGATGGCAGGCGCGCAAGAAGTTCGGAACAATCGAGGTGGTTTATCAGGAAGGGCGCATCGTGCTCATCAAGAAGCACGCGACCTTGCGGCCCAACGAGCTACCGCCATCGTAGGCGAATCCCCTTCTCCATAGACATAAACTTTTTAGCAATTTGGTTTTTTAGGCTGGGCGGACAACGCAAGCGGCTTTGAACGGCGCGAGCGGACCCAACCGCAACGCGCTTTTTTTGTTTCAGGCGTCACAAATTCGCAATTGCGCGGGTATGAGTTAGTGAGGGCGGACAGGAGCGCGCAAGAGCGGAGTTAGCGGCGGCCCAAAAGGAACGCATGAAGGGTTTTCGATGAGCTAAAAGTTTTCAACGGGGCAATCCAATGAAAAGGCGCACAACGAATGTACATAACAAAAAATCTGCCTGTAGCGGCGTTTCTAGTCGCTACCGGACGGATGAGATGCACACGCATTGAAGTCGATAAAGAGGGCCGCGCGTCGTTTACCTTCGACGGCACGGAAGCGGACGGAATAGCGGCAACGCTAGACTTTGAGAATGGCGCTCTCACTCCCGCCAGCCGCATCTTCAATAGTTATTTCGGGCTTAAAAAGGCGATGTTCCAGACGGTTCGAGCGGGGGCTAACAATGAATAACTTTTCTAGCCCCGAAGCCGTTTCCGATCCCTACGTTGTGGACATCGCGGAATACGATAGAATTATTGCAAATCTTCCGCCCGATGATTTGGCTGTTAAAATCGCCCGCCTGTTCGAACAAATCGCGGCGATGCCAGCAACAGCACGGGTTGTCCGCACGCGCAGGCAAACCATCCCTGATTTGCGAAAAGCCGCCGCAACAAAAACGGTGGATGTCATCGAAGGGATGCTTCCGCAAGGCTCCGTTAACATCATCGTCGGCGATTCGGGCATCGGCAAAACGCCCCTCGTGCACCAGATGGCTTACGCGGTTGGGGCGGGCGTCCCGTTTGTCGGGTTTAACACGCGAAAAGCGCCGGTCCTCATCGCGGATTTTGAGAACAGCGTCTTGAAGCGGCTCGAATTGAACGAGCGGGTTCTCGCGTGCATGAAAATTCCCGATCCCGAAAATGTTGAATTCTTTGCCAGCAGTTCGCCGGACGAATTGGTGGAAGAAATTCGGCGGTCAAGGCCGGGATTGTGCATTATCGACACGCTGCGGCTGTTCGATCCAGCGGCGGAAATGCGCAGCGTGGACGCGGCCAGTCTCATCGGCAAGCTGCGATGGGCTGCCGACGCGAGCGGAACGGCGTTTCTCGTCATCCACCATCCCCGCAAGCCCAGCCAAGAACGCAACGTCCAACCCCCGAAGCTGATCGAAACTCCGGTCCTCGAATGGCTCCAGCAAGCGGCAGGTTCAAGGGCGCTAGTAAATCAGGCCGACGTTCGGATTGGCTTGGACGGCGGTCGAGAAGATGAGCCGCTCATTATGCGCGGGTACCGGAAAATTGACGGGGAGTTTGGCCCGATTTCGCTTATCCGAACCGTGGACGCGGAGGGCGATCCGCTTGGCTATCAGCGGCTTTCTGGCATCCAGCTCCTTCCGCGCTGGGAGCACCAACGGGCTTTTGCCGAGTTGCCCCATAGTTTCAGGTTCACGGACGCTCAGCGCGCCCTAGGGACGGATAGCGGAAGCGTGCCGAAGCGGTTTCTTCGGAGCTGCCTGGAGGCCGGTCTCATCGTCAAGGCCGGGCGGCTCTATCGTAAGCGGGAGTAGCCCGCGCACCTGCGGGAGCGGCAGTAAAAAAGGGGTATTTTTGTCTATAAGTATATGATTATAAATATCTTAATTTACTACAGCCCCTTCAAAAACCAGCGGGAGCGTGGGAGCATTTTACTCCCGTGCTCCCGGCCCTTTTCAACCTCGCGGGAGCAAATAAACTCTAGATAACAATGGCCTTAACAACAAAACTCCCCAAAAACACACAGGTGCGCGCCCTTGCTCCATCGCATACACTTAAAGTATAACTTTAAGTATTCCTTGGACGCGGCGGTCCGTTCCACCTAACGTGCCTGTGACACTTTTTGTCACTTTCCCTGGAGGCCCAGATGCCCAAAACACCCGTTTTCGATCCCTATGAAAGCTTGCTCAGGCAGGCCGAGTCAAATCCCGCGCTCAGGGAGCGTATCCGCGCTGCCCAGCAAGCCGGGATTCCGGCCTCGATAACGATGCGCCGGGTCGCGGCCAAAACCGGCGACCTTGCGGACGTGCGGCCATTTTTTCCCCCGCCCGATCCTCGCGATGATCCAAACTCGCCCCACTACAGCCGATTCCCTTCAAGCGATAGCGCCGCGAGCGATCCGAGGGACGCGACGCCCATTTATCCCTCACCTTCGACGCCCGCCGTTGGAGCCGAATCCGGCGACGGGCAAGTTGAAAGCGCAACTCGCGCTCCGGGGGATGCGGGCGACGGGAAGCCGTTTGAGTGGGGCATGGTGCCGGGGAGACGCGACAAGCGCGGTATTCGCGGCTATCGGCGGGTTGCGCCCTGGTACGAGGAAGTCGCGCGAATCATGGCGGACGGAACGCCACTCAAGATTGCGCTCGCTCGCGCCAGCGTGCGGCTTACCCCCCGCGAAATCCATAATCTCTACCGCAACCTGGCCTTTCGCGAACTTTACCGCCGCGAACGTCGCGAGTTTTTGCGGACCTGGGGCCGCGCGAAAATCCGCCGGGGCGCACTCGCCGCCAACTTCCACAAGCATTAAGGGCCACTCCCGGCTATCGCGGTCTAGACGCCGGTTTCTTGCATGATGAGCCATAAAACGGGGCTTCGCGCCGCTGGCGACAAGCTGGCGGATTGCGAACGCGGGCAGAACCCGCGCGGAGATACGTTTTGTGCCCATCGAATCGAAAAGCAGTTAAAGCCCCTACCAGGATATCAGGTATGCTTTATGATATCCGGAATCTATCTAGGGACGTTTTGCATGTTGCGAAGTTTTCTGATTTTGAAATGAGGGATGGGTCGAGTTGGGTACCCTCAGGGCTGTCCGCTACATCCTGTAACATTGCCGTCCCAGCGCCATCGCCCTTTGCCCCGAGCGGCGCGAATCGAGGCTTACCCACCATTCCCGGCGGCGCGGAATCCCCGTCCAGCGAAACCGGCCTTACCGTAACCCGCGGTAACTCCGGCGCTCGCGACGCGGGCCGTTTGGGGCCGATTGCCGCTATTCCGATGTGTGCTACCATCGCGGGCGCAACGCCGCTAGACACGGGCCGGAAACGAGGACCAGTGGCAAAGCGGCGATTTCAGAAGGGATGTTTCGTCAAAAACGCGGATGGGCGTATGTATTCGATGTTTTATGTAGACGCAGACGGCGGCTCCAGGCGGGTAAAGCAGTTTATCGGAAAGCTGGGCGATATGTCCGAGCGCGCGGCTCTACGGGAACATGCTCGCATTATGGAGGACGTAAATCGCAAACGTGGAAGCGTGGGTCCAGGTGGCCGGGGCCAAAACTTCGCGGACGCGGTGAAACTCTGGCAGCGCGGAATTGCTCCGAACCTGTCACCGGCAACCGTGCGGCAGAGAACGTCCTACTTGCGGGCGCATATATTGCCACGGTTCGGGAAATCCGCCGCGCAATCTATGGGCGTGCAGGAAATACAGCAATTCGCCACCGATCTACGGCAAACGCTTTCGAGGAAAACCGTTTTGAATGTCCTCGGAACGGTGTTCGCGATCATGGACTATGCGGGACGCTGCGGTATTCGCGTTCCAGCGGTTCGTTTTCGCGATCTCGAACTTGGTTCGGATACGGCGGCTAACGTGGCCCCGTTCTTTACGCGGGAGCAAGCGGCTCGGATCATCGAGGCGGCACGCGAACCGTACAAAACCATTTTCGCGGTTGCTTGGTGTACGGGCATGAGGGCCGGAGAACTCTTAGCCCTACAAGTCCGCGATTTGGATTTTGCGCGCAAGACCATCCGTGTTGAAAAATCAGCGGACGATAGAACCCGCGAAATTCGCCAGCCAAAAACAAGGAACTCCGTCGCAACTTTGCCCATGCCATCGGCTTTGGCGGCAACCTTGCGGGCATACCTTGAGCGGCACTGGACGGCGAACTCGCTGGGCCTGTTGTTCACTAACCGGCAAGGAACGCGGCCACGCAAGCGCAGGTCCGTTGTGCAACACGGCTTGAAACCCCTGCTTCGCAGGCTGGGCATTTCGGACCAACACGTCGGCCTCCATGCTTTCCGGCATGGATTAGCAACGGAACTTGCGGAGGCATCGGTTCCCTTGCCCGTGTTACAGAAGCAGTTGCGTCATGCCGATGTGAAAACCACGCTGTCCGTTTACGCGCACGCAATCCCGGAGACGCAGCGCACAGCGATGGAGCACGCTTCAATCGGTACAGAAGTACCTATCGGTACTGCATCCGCAGCTTAATTACTTTGATTTGAATGGGATTGGTAGGGGCGGTGGGGATCGAACCCACGACCTTCGGCTTAAAAGGCCGCTGCTCTACCACTGAGCTACGCCCCTGGCTTGATTTACAACATCTTACCTGAAAACGTCCCAAGACACATGGCCGAGAGGCGCTGAACGACTATAATTTTTCCTGAAATCTGAAACCTGAAATCGCGTAAAAATTTCCACTTCCCTTCGTTAGCTGAAGTAGCGACGGTTGCTGTCGCGCTTGCCCGCCGGGGCCTTCGCCCAACAACCAAATTCTTTCGCACTAGGGTAAATACCTAATTTCGGACCGGGACCAATGCCAGCGACAATGGTTCTACGGTGATCGCCTGAGCAGGACGAGTGACTTCACCAGGGCCAGAAAACTCGCGAGCCATCATCGTCGAATCGCGCCCGGCGAGTCTTCATCGGACAGCTTTGGCTCGCATCTTGCTCGCAGAGGCTGATGTGGCCGATCTTCGATCGTAATGGATCGGCGGAGGACAAGACGTATGAAGAATTCGGACGAAACCGCAGACGAGAAGAAGGAGAAACCTTCGGTAACTCTCGCTGGAACCGTCGAGAAGGTGATTCCTTCTCCCCATCCCGCTCTGCCCGAGAAGGCGCAGATCGCAGTGGAAGAGGCTGAGCACATGTACCGCGAGCTGCGCATCGAAAACTCCCTTCACGACGAGAACGGCAACAAGGTCAGCCTAAAACCCGGGGCGGAAGTCGACGTCACGATAGAAGCCGATGCAAAAGGAACGATCCCCAAGAACAGCAACGGCAAACATAGAGGGCCCCATAATTCCAAGTAGCCCTTGGGCTGCACCGCTCATCTTCCCGTTGCTCCTCGCGCTCTCTAACGGACGTTTGGACGTTCCTAATTCTCTGTTCTCTATACCCTGCTACCTCCGAGCTTATTACTCCGCTACGTTAGAGAATGTTCACCGCGCGGGCAGCCAGTAGCACCAATATCGTCAAAGAAATGAGCGATTGCGCCATCATCGCAAGTTTCGCCTTGCGGGAAAGCACCGAAGTATCCGTTGGTGAAAAGGCGGTGCTGGTGTTGAATGCCAGGAAAAGATAATCGACGAAGTGCGGAGACCACTGCCTGCCGCCTTCATCGGCGCCCGCCTGGGTCATCTGCGGAAATAAAAATGCGCTCTTGATCGGACCCGTTGCATGGTCTCGTTCGTGCGGGCCGCCGGCATCCAGACGCCAATACCAGAGCGCGAAAACTAGAATATTAGTGAGCCACAACCCCGCTGCCGCTTGCAGCAGAGCGCGTGGCGCCTCTCGATGCGACGGCAGCCCTTGCACTAAAAATGACAGCGAGCCAATCAGGAAGACGGTCAAAATACCGTCGGCGATAACCGCCAGTATGTGATTGAACCGGTAATGTCCGCTGCGATGCGTAATCACCAGCGGCGCGAGCAGGACCAAAATGATCGAGAGCAGCAGCCAGCGCGGGCCTACGGAAAGCTCTTCGGGCAGACCTAAATACATACATCCCGCGGCGAGCAAAGCCACTGCGGCCGGCCACCGCGCCTCGGCCTGCGATTCCGACACGGATGTGCGCGTCTTTTTCATTTTGTTTGGAATGCCCCGCAGCGCGAATCCTTCGACAGATCCGGAAGCGTAACCCACAGGCCTGATGTCCTTGATAGTCCCACCGACCGATCTTAACGTGCGCTGACTCGGATGTGCCATCCGCAGCGAACGTTGTTGCGCGTCAGTAAGCACTGGCAGATATTCCCAGGCTAAAAATCGCGATTCTTTTTGAAGGCTGCGGGGCTCGACGGAGGCGCGAAGCAGTGCCTTCGATCGCGCAACGGAAGTGTAGCGATTTGGCGAGGTCTCGGTTCTTTGTTTGCAAGGACTTACGAGGCTTTCTACCCGAACGTGTATCGATTTGGCGCCCCACGAATCTGGGGCCCGTTGGGGACCCCGTGACTCGGCGAACAGCAGCCAAGACGACGCAAGGAAACAGGGATTCGGGAAGGCAGCGGCCGTCGTATGCGGAGCAACCGCAGCGGACAGAGTAAACCTTTCTGCTGGCCTCAGCTTAAACGGGCGGGGACAGAAGTGGGTTGGCCGGTTGGCTTCGTCCGCTGCGTCGTCGAGTTGTTCGTGCCTAAACATGACGTCAGACTGAGGGTAGCAAAAGTGGTGGTACAGGTTTCTACTGGTCGGAAGTACAGGGACTAGAACTGGACTTAGAATAGGGCCAGCGCGTATTCCGGAAGGCCGAGCGGCGGAAGCGACTGCGCCAGCTTTATAGTTTCGAGGCTAACGGTGATGACTTGGCCGACGACGTTACGTCGATCACCGGTGCGGCTGGCGTATCGAACACGTACAGTCGAGAGCGCGCGGGCTACACTCGGCCCATTGCGAGCAACGGGGGCTCGCAACCGTTGGTTACGATCGACTCCAACATTGGCGACTGGCCAGCCGGTGCGACGGGTTCGATGAAATTTGCCAATGGGCTGACCGAGACAGCATGGACGATCCTCGCTGACGGTCGTGCCGCACCAACGTCAACAACTGGAGTGGCAATCTCAGCGCCTGCAACCAGGTACATCGAGGGATGATGGACGAATACACGGACGGCACAGTCCTCTTCATGCAGTCCGATCATCTCGGTTCCACGCGTTTACTGACAGGCTATCCGATGCCGAGTGTCGTCGAATGCGACGAATACTACGCGTATGGCGTGACGATTTCTTGCGGTGCCACCGGCTACACAAGCCACAAATTCATGGGCAAAGAACGCGACTCCGAATCCAATCTGGATAACTTCGGCGCCCGCTACTACTCCTCCCAGATGGGCCGCTTCATGACGCCCGATTGGGCCTCCGACCCAAGCGCCGTTCCCTACGCGAAGCTGACCGACCCGCAAACGCTAAACCTCTACGCCATGGTGAGCGACAACCCGGAAGCCTCCGCCGACCTCGACGGTCACGTTCCCGGCGGCATAAC
>JBOGMX010000029.1:0-5002 GCA_050746725.1 Candidatus Acidiferrales bacterium
GGCCGACGCTCGCCGACCGCCTCAAAGCGGGGCCGATTCCTATCGACGAAGCGCTGCGGATTGCCAAGCAGATTTGCGAGGCGCTGGAGTACGCGCACGAGCGCGGTATCGTTCATCGCGACCTGAAGCCTGCCAATGTGAAGGTCACCCCCGACGATGCGGTGAAAGTCCTCGATTTCGGGCTGGCGAAAGCGACCGAAGGCGACGCGTCGTCGATGGACATGGCCAACTCGCCGACCATCAGCCGTTTGGCGACGCAGGCGGGAGTCATCCTTGGCACAGCGGCGTACATGTCGCCGGAGCAGGCCAAGGGCAGGCCGGTGGACCGCCGCGCGGATATTTGGGCATTCGGCTGCGTGTTGTACGAGATGCTGACGGGCAGGATGGCGTTCCACGGCGAGACGGTGACGGACACCCTCGCCGCCGTCATCAAAGAGGAGCCGGATTGGTCGCAGCTTCCGGCGAATACGCCGACGCGCGTTCGGGTTCTCTTACAGCGCTGCTTGCAGAAAGACGCGAAGCAGCGATTGCAGGCGATTGGCGATGCGCGGATCTCGCTGGAAGAAGTTCTCTCAGGCGCGCTGGAGCCAGGAGCGCCGTCCACCGCGCAGCCAGCTCCCGCGCCTTTCTGGCGCCGCGCATTGCCGTGGGGTGTAACGGCTGCCCTGGCGATCATCGCGGTGTTTTTCGGGTTCCTGCACTTCAGCGAAAAGCCGCCCCCGCCGGCCGAGTCGATGCGTTTCGAAGTCCCTTTGCCGGAGAAAGCGATTTTGGCATCGAGTGGCTCGTTCGCGCTGTCGCCCGACGGGCGCGAGTTGGCTTTTCTGGCAGCGGGAGCCGACGGCGTTGCGCGCATCTGGGTCCGCCCTATCGATTCGCTCGAAGCGCGTCCTTTACCTGGTTCGGAATCGGGTATTCCATTTTTCTGGTCCCCTGATAGCCGGTACATCGCTTTCGGTACCGCTGCCGGCGGCAAGCTCAAGACAATCGACGTGTCCAGCGGTACGGTGGAAACCGTTTGTGACACCCCGGAGCTTGTGATCGGCGGCTCCTGGAATCGTGACGGGGTCATCATCTTTGGGCAAGCGCCCGGCGTCATCATGCGTGTCTCGGCGAGCGGCGGGACCGCAACTCCGCTGACTTCTCTCGATCCATCGCGCGGCGAGACGCAACACGTGCTGCCTTGGTTTTTACCCGATGGCAAACACTTCCTCTACCACCACACTTCCGGTAATGCCAAGGACAGCGGAATCTACGTTGGCTCTCTCGACGTCTCGCCCGGGAAACAGGATTCGAAGCGGTTGCTGGCGACAAACTATGGTGCGGTGTACGTGCCGTCTTCGGACCCGAATCTGGGGCGATTGCTCTTTCTAACGAGCGATGGCACGTTGATGGCGCAGCCCTTCGACGCGCGCCGATTGAAACTCACTGGCGAGGCCGTCCCGGTGACGCAGCAGGTAGGAAGCTTCAGCGACTATGGCTTCTTCTCAGCGTCGGCTACGGGGACCCTAATTTATAGGGGAGGCGGCGGAGGGCTTTATCAACTCACATGGTATGACCGCCAAGGAAAGGTTCTTGGCACCGTAGGAGATCCGGGTAATTACCGTCTCCCGGCTCTTTCACCCGATGGAAGCAGAGCCCTCGTTGCTCGGTTCCGTTCCCAGGGCCACCTAGCCCTCTGGCTGTTCGATTTCTCGCGGGAAACGAGCACAAGGTTCACATTCGGCTCCTCCAGTGCCGTCGCCTCCATCTGGTCCCTGGATGGAAGCCGCGTTATCTTCGAGTCCAATCCCAGCGGTGAATACGATCTGTATCAGAAGCCAGCCAACGGTGCGTCTGGCGAGGAGCTGCTGCTGAAGTCGAGCGAGGCTAAGCGCCCATCGGACGTGTCCCGCGACGGGCGCTTCTTGCTCTACACGTCGCTGGATCTCCAAACAAAAGCCGACCTGTGGGTTCTCCCGCTCGCGGGCAATCGAAAGCCGTTCCCATTCCTGCAGACGCAATTCAACGAGGCGAATGGTCATTTCTCTCCAGATGGGCATTGGGTTGCGTATGAGTCGGATGAATCCGGACGCGATGAGATTTACGTCCGGCCGTTCTCGCCGCGTTCGAGCACGGCGGACGCCTCCGGTGCGGGCGCCAAGTGGCAAGTGTCGTATGGCGGGGGCCAGGAGCCACGATGGAGCGCGGACGGGAAGGAATTGTATTACTTGACGACTGACTGGAAAGTGATGGAAGTTGACGTCACGACCAATCCGGTCTTTCAGGCCGGGACGCCGAAACTTCTCTTTCAGGCGCCGCAGCAACCCAGCACCACCGACGGGGACTATACGACGGACGGCAAGAAGTTTCTGTTCCTAGCGCCGTCACAGCAAACCACACAAGCTCCATTCACTGTGGTATCGAACTGGCAAGCGGGCTTGAAGGAACAGCAATGACGCCGGCGAGTGTTTCCAGGCTCCCAAGAAACAAATTTTTTCCGCGGACTGAGACTCATCACGCGCCCAAAGCCGGAGGCGTCAACGAGCAGGGTGCGAGACCCCGAGCATGGTGGGCGTGATCTCAAACGTGATGCGAACCCAATTGCTGTCGCGGTCGACCCTCGCGTGACTTAGAAGGCCGGTCAAGAATTCATCTTGCTGCTTTGTCATTTGCTTTCGAACGCTCGAGTCGGCGAGTTCCGCTCGTCCCACAATGCGGAACGTATCGACGAGAGTGGAGATATAAATCGCGTTTTTCAGGGAATCGCACCGCGCGTCGACCACAGTATGAATGTTTCGCCCGTCAGGCTGCGCGGAGAGCGTGACTTCCTGAATGCTGCGCGCAAGCTGGCCGAGTTGCGGAGAATTTTGGAAGTTGGAATAGAAGCTTTTCGGTAGCCTGTCCGTGCGGGCGACGGCGAAAATCGGCGCACTGGCCACGCGGCTAATGCGCGCCTGCATCGCCGCATCGGTTGACGGGGCGTCCGCTGCGGTGAGTAGACTGGCGGGATTTTGTCCGCTGGCAATCACAATTCGCGTCGGCGAAAGGAACTCGAACGCGACGGGCGGATTGCCGGGAACGTCGTAGAAGGTTTGTGCGCCGTCTTTTACCAGTCTTCCGGTGCGCAGCGCGTAGGCCTCGATTTTTTTCTTGTCGAACCGGCCGTCGGCAACGGCCAGCAGACGATTCTGACCGATTCCCGCAGCGGGCTGCGTCAAATTCGCGGGCCAGAATGCCACGGCGACTTTGTCGAGATCGCGCGTGTAATCGAATCCAGTACTGCGGACGAACTCCCGATATTCGCGGTCTTCCGCCGGACCGGGAGCGGCGAGCCCCAGCACCGAAGCGAGCGGAGTATTTTGGAGCGCGCGAAGACTTGCCACGTCGGCATACCCAATCACGGGCGCGGTCGGCGGCAACTTGCGGAAGATGCTGGGAGTGGCGGCGCCCCGATGCGCTGGTGCGGGAGAAACAGGCTGCTTTCCACCGCGCAGGTACCATGCGGCAGCAATGGCGGCCACGCAGAGAAGCGCGACAACGGAGATAAACGCGCGGGTTTTGGACGTTATCGCCACAAGCGATCAAGAGAGAAGGATGCTGCAATCAGTCTAGCGGCTTGCTTGGACAATTGCACACCGGAAAAAGCAAGGAATCCGTTTAGTGCTATCGCGCATCCCACATAACGCGGGCGCGCTGACTGCTTGTCTCACGGTATTCCTATCGGCTGTTTCTGTCGCCGCGCCCACTAAGAGTTTGGCTTGAAAATATGGGAGTGGCCAAATTTCTTTAGTGCCTGTATAATCAAAACTGTTCCGGCGAGTGAACACGCAAAAATAATAATGAGGCTACTGGCAATCCTATTGCCGCGTTCTGGGAGCTTGTTGCAATTCGATTGCCGGTGTGATAATTTTGTCCGGTTTGCGCCGGGCTGGCGTAGCTCAGTTGGTAGAGCATCTGATTTGTAATCAGAGGGTCGGGGGTTCAAATCCCTCCGCCAGCTGAGTTTTGAGGGATCGGGATTTTTGTCGACAGGTTTTAGGGACGGATTCCTCGTTAAAGAAACGTTCGGGCTGGTGTCTTCGGACACCAGCCCTGTCTGCGTTGCAAGAACGCCCCAAAATGAAGTCCGGATCGGCTCTGGCAGGTTTGGAAGGACGGTCGTAGCTTTTGTGTGCCGCGCGAATTTTCCGGGACGGGTGGGTGAGTGGCTAAAACCAGCAGACTGTAAATCTGCCGCTCCTTGCGGGCTACGGAGGTTCGAATCCTCCCCCGTCCACCAGCGTCCCGAAAAGATTTGGGACCGGTGATTCGGCACAGTGCGGAAGACGTGATTTGAGGAAGTGAATGGCGGGTTCCCGGTTGGGCAGGCGCGGATCCCGCGACGCAGGGATTGAGATAGGCCGGTTCGGGCCTGGGTAGCTCAGTTGGTAGAGCGCGTCCTTGGTAAGGACGAGGTCACCGGTTCAATCCCGGTCCCAGGCTCCAGCTTGAAGGGCGTGGAGGCACTGCGGAATGAGCGGGGGTAACTCAGGGGTAGAGTCTCTGCCTTCCAAGCAGATGGTCGCGGGTTCGAATCCCGTCCCCCGCTCCATCGCTCCTGAATTGGGCGGAATTGAAGAGTTTCAGTCGTTGAATTAGGGAAGCAACTGACCGCGGCCATCACCAAGGTGCTCCACGACAAGTTCGGCGACGGCACCGAGGTGCGTTCGTTCGATTCGATCGACAACGCACCGGAGGAGAAGGCCCGCGGGATCACGATCGCGACCTCACACGTCGAGTACGAGACTGCAAACCGGCACTACGCCCACGTGGACTGTCCCGGTCACGCCGATTACGTCAAGAACATGGTCACGGGTGCCGCCCAGATGGACGGGGCGATCCTGGTCGTGTCGGCGGCTGACGGCGCGATGCCCCAGACCCGTGAGCACATCCTGCTCGCGCGTCAGGTCGGCGTGCCCTACATCGTCGTCTTCCTCAACAAGGCCGACATGGTCGACGACCCCGAGCTGCTCGAGCTCGT
>JBOGMX010000030.1:0-1773 GCA_050746725.1 Candidatus Acidiferrales bacterium
CGAAGATCCCGTTGATGGATGGCGGTCCGTCGGGTCACCCCAATCTCGGCGATGTAGCTCAGCTCTCCTATGGACATGTGGTAGGAGAATACGACCGGTACGACTCGCAAAGAATGGTCTCGCTCGAGGCAAATATCGAGGGAGAGGACCTGGGGCGTGCAGCCGACCAGGTGGACGTCGCGATACGCTCGGCGGGCCCTCCGCCGCGCGGCGTCACCGTACAGGTGCGCGGACAGATCGCGCCGATGCGCGAGACGCTTCGCAACCTGGGCCTCAGCGTGGTGTTTGCAATCGTGGTCATTTTTCTGCTTCTGGCGGCGAACTTCCAGTCGATGCGGCTAGCGTTCACAGTCATCTCTACCGCACCAGCGGTAATCTGCGGCGTCATCGTGGCGTTGTTGGTTTCCGGAACCACTCTTAATCTCCAATCTTTTATGGGCGCGATTATGGCGCTTGGTGTGTCGGTGGCGAATTCGATCCTGCTGGTTACCTTCGCCGAAGAGCACCGCCGCGCGGGCGCAACCGCCATGGAGGCGGCCGCATACGGGAGCACCACTCGATTGCGGCCGATTCTAATGACTAGCATGGCTATGATCGCTGGAATGATTCCGATGGCGCTTGCGTTGGGTGAGGGCTCGCAACAAAGCGCGCCGCTCGGCCGTGCGGTCATCGGCGGTCTGATCGCCTCGACATTGGCGACTCTGCTGGTTTTACCCGTAGTATTTTGCGAAACGCAAGAAAAAGTGACCGTGAATTCGCCGTCGCTCGATCCAACCGATCCTCGCAGCGCGTACTACGTTCCTCGGAGCTGAACATGCGTAAGCCAATTTACAAGCCACTACTTAACACGTCGCCGGACGCCATGGAATTGCGTGGGCGATGGTGGCAGCGAGCAACTCCAATCGGAGCTGCGATAGCGGTTGCCGTTTGCGTATCGATAGGCGTGGGATGCAACTCGGCGCCTGGTGCGTCCGCTGTAGCCGCGAGGGCGCAGAACGCTAGCAGTGCGGCTCCTTCTGTCGATACCGCGAAGGTCGCCCTTCGGCCTGTAAATTTCGTCGTGTCCTTGCCTGGAGAACTGCAGCCATACGAAGCTGTGTCTGTTTATCCCAAAGTGACCGGTTTCGTGAAGTCGATCGGCGTGGATCGCGGCTCACATGTCCAGGAGGGGCAGATACTGGCGCAATTGGAAGCCCCTGAAATCGTAGCGCAAAAGGCCGCTGCGGAAGCAAAGCTGCAAAGCGTGCAAAACCAGCAAATCGAGGCCCAGGCGAAACTTGTCGGCGATCAGGATACTTACCAGCGGCTGAAAAACGCGTCCGCAACGCCCGGAGTGATTTCAGACAACGAGCTAGAAATCGCGCAGAAGGTCGCCGAAGCAGATAGCGCCAAGGAGATTGAACTCGGCAATACGGCTGAAGCCGCGCGAGCGTCTTTACATTCGGCGGAAGTGATGGAAAGCTATCTTCGAATTCGAGCACCGTTCGCGGGTATTGTGACTCAGCGGAACGTTCATCCCGGTGCTCTGGTAGGCCCCGGAGGCGGCGGAAACCAAGTCGCCATGCTTCGCATTGAGCAGATTTCCCACTTGCGGTTGGTCGTGGCGGTTCCGGAAGCGTACGTCGCGGGCGTCATCCCGGGAGCCAAAGTCAATTTCTCCGTGTCGGCTTTCCCAAACCAAAACTTCTCGGGCACAGTGGCTCGAGTGTCCGACTCCTTGGATTCGAAGACCAGAACGATGCCAGTGGAGTTGGACGTTTCGAATCCGAATTG
>JBOGMX010000031.1:0-12321 GCA_050746725.1 Candidatus Acidiferrales bacterium
CGCGATAAGAGGAACTTCGGGTATTCCGCGGCACACGAAATGGTCCCGCTACCGTTGCTCCCTTCCGGGCCTGGCGGGGTTCACGGGGAATCGTTGCACAGAGCCCGAAGTTCCACCGATCGGCAGTGCATGCCGAAAGTTTTTTCTGCGGCACAACCGCTAGCGGGAGTCTAGCACAGGGAATTCGACCGCGAAAGCCGGTGGCGCGCGGAGCCCTGGAAATACGAGAGCATACGAGCCTATTCGGATTGAACTTGAGCAGGCGAATTAGCCGATTGGGAGTCGATTCGCATCATGGCCCGTCGGTGGCCGGAAATAAGATGAAGAGCATCACCAGATACGTGATTGTCCAGCAGATGATGAAAAGCGGCCCCCATCTTGTCGAACGGTTTCGAGAGACGAGCCATAGCGGCACACCCACAATCGCGAAGCCGAGAGCATTCAGCAGGAATGCGATCGTCCAAACGATTCCCTGATGGTGGTCTGCAAACAAGCCGGAAGTGATGTGTGCAACAATCGACCAGGCGCCGAGAACGACAAGTTGGAATAACACTGTCCCGTAGCCACGGACGGCGGCAAGGCCGGCTGTTGAGGCCGCAACAACTAAGCCCGACGTGGCGATTGCTTGGTCCGCTCGTTTCATATCGTCTAAGTTCACTTTATTGCGGCCGACTGCTGGCAAGGAAGTCGAAGGATAAAGAGGCAGTGTTCAGGCGGTTATCTTCATCCCCAGGTTGCTCGGATGTAGAGTATAATGTGGAGCGAAGCCCACAGTTATGGAAACCATTCAAATCGTGCTCGATGAGAGGCTTTTGCGGGCCACCGACCAGGCCGCGCGGCGGACTAAGCGGAACCGCTCCGCGTTAGTGCGCGATGCTCTGCGAGAGCACCTTCGTGCCTTGCAGGTCCATGAGAAAGAGGAACGGGACCGCGAGGGCTATTCAAGGCGGCCTCAGACCGGAGAAGAATCGCGCGGCTGGGCGGCGGAGGCGGCGTGGCCGGCAGAGTAGCCCGAGGCGACATCCGGCTCTACCAATTCGCGCGGCCGGACAAAAAGAGGCCGGTCCTGGTGCTGACCCGCGACAGCGCTATCGCTTATCTGGCGACCGTCACCGTGGCGCCGATCACGTCTACAATCCGTGGAGTGCCGTCCGAAATCGTGTTGAACGAAGAGGACGGCATGAAGAGGCCGTGTGCGGTGAATTTGCACAACGCGGTTACGGTTCCGCAAAAACAGCTGGGACGGCGAGTTGCCCAATTGAGCGATCTAAGAATGCGCGAGGTCTGCTCAGCGCTACGCTTTTCCCTAGGATGCGACCTGAGCTGACCTCAGCAGGTTCACCCTGGCGTTCATCTTCCCAAACCTCAAGACCCATTGGACTTCGCCGAGGAGTTTCTGTCCGCAAGCAGGCAGCCACCGCCAAGAATCCTGGCACACGGCTTGCGAACGTGGTGTGTGCGATTTACTCTGTCCGCGCACATGAACGCACAATTCGTGGTTCTCGGAGTTATTTGGTACATCGTGTTTTTGCTTTCGACCACGTGCCATGAAGGCGCGCACGCGCTGGCGTCGCATCTGGGCGGCGATCCAACGGCCATGCACGGCGGCCAGGTGAGCTTGAATCCTCTGCCGCACATTCAGCGCGAACCGTTCGGCACGGTGGTGGTGCCGTGGCTCACGTACATTCTGCCGCCGCACTTCATGCTCGGCTGGGCCAGCGCGCCATACGATCCGGCATGGGAAGCGCGGCATCCGCATCGCGCGGCGTGGATGGCGCTGGCGGGTCCGGCGGCGAATTTCACGTTGGCGCTGATCGCGGGACTGGCGATCCGGGGCGGAATAGCATACGGAGTTTTTCGTGTGCCAAACGAGGCCAGCTTCACGCACATCACCGCAGCCGCGATTCCCGGAACGGCGGAATTTTTCGCGACTTTCCTAAGCATCCTATTCGTGCTCAACGTGCTGCTGGGCACGTTTAATTTGCTGCCCGTGCCGCCGCTCGACGGACATAGCGGGATCACCGCCCTGATGAGCGAAGACACCGCGCGGCGATTTCTAGCGTGGTCGCGAAACATGGGATTGGGATTCGCGGGACTTCTGCTGGCGTGGGTGCTGTACGATCGCGTGTTCGATTATATATTCCGCTTCAGTCTTTCTCTGCTCTATCCCGGATCGTTCTAACTCGCATCGCTCGTATTGACGAGCTCGGCCGCTTTTGCAACGTGATTCAAACACGAACACCTTGCGCGTAAGGAACAGGAGCGGATCGAACGACGACCTTCAATCCGCGCGCAACTGTTTTGAATTGAATGTTGGCGCGCCGCACGACCGTGGCATTTCAGGTGCAACTCCGCACGGCGGAGGCGAGCCCATGGATTTCGAAGGAGACCGGCGGCAGGACAGTTACGTGGTGGAAGTTTCCGGGTGGGACGTGACGGAGACTTTTTTCGTGGAGAAGACGGATTTGACGTGGGCCGCGGAGGGCATAAAGGAGATCGACCTGAGGCATTCGGTGCGCGAGGGAAGCGTGATCTTTGTGCGTCTGTTGCAGCCGGTGGCTAGCTCGGACAGTTGTCCGATCGCGTGCCAGGCGGTGAAAGTGAAAGAACAGGCGGCGGACGGGCTTTCGACAGTTCAATTGACGCAACTGCGGCCTCGAGCGTTTTTCAAAGATACGGCGCGCGAGTTGAACTATGCCGCGATCAAAGTAGCTTGATGTAGAGTACCGGACGCGAAATCAGGGATCGTGTATCGATCTGCCGCAACCGAAAGCAAGCACCGCCGCAGTTTCGGTTTGAGACTGCCGTTCCGGTTTGGGACTCGCTACCAAGGCGGCCAAGTCAGTTTCCAACTCGGGTGAATTTTAGCCGTGGCTCGTTTCACGCTATCCTGCACGACTAAGCCTCACAATGTAGAACGCTTACGCCTTCTGGTCCGCGGGAGCGCGGTTTGCCAGCGGGATGCGCGGCCTTCAACATCGGTGCTTCACTCTGGCATCGTTCGTGCCTTTACGTCGCGCATGGAAGCTCTCATGGAACACGCAACAACCGGAAACGCGCGAAAGAATCTGTCCATCTGCGTGGTGGACGACGACACCAACCAAGTGGAATTGATGACCGCACGGCTGGAAAAGGCCGGCTTCCCGGCGGTGGGGACCACTAGCCCGGAAGAGGCGCTGCAAAACGTGAGGCTTGGCACTTGCCGGGTCGTGTTGGCCGACCTGAAAATGCCCGCAATGGATGGAATGAAATTCCTGGAAAAGGCGCTGCAGCACGATCCGGGGGTGTACGTAATCCTGATCACGGGCTTTTACGCCGTCGATTCAGCGATTGAGGCCATCAAGAAAGGCGCTCACGATTATCTGAGCAAGCCGCTCGACTTCCGGCGCCTGGAGAAAACTCTGGACGACATCGCCGATCTGCTGTCGCGACGATCGGAAATTCGCGAGCTGGAGCACAAGCTTTTCGAAAATCACCAATTCCAGGGCATCGTGGGCAAAAGTCCGGCGATGCTGGACATGCTGGACCTGGTGAAGAAAGTTTCGCGCCACTATTCTAACGTGCTGATCACCGGGCCGACCGGCGCAGGCAAGGAGCTGGTAGCTCGGGCGTTGCACCAACTGAGCCCGGTGGCGAAAGAACGGTTTGCGGTTTGCAACTGCTCCGCCCTGGTGGATACGCTACTCGAAAGCCAGCTTTTCGGGCACGTCCGCGGGGCGTTCACGGGCGCCACCGAAACGCGCCCAGGGCTATTCGAGTTTGCTCATGGCGGCGCGGCGTTTCTAGATGAAATCGGCGAGACGTCGCTGAGCATGCAAGCGAAACTGCTGCGCGTGATCGAGAACCGCGAAATTCAGCGTGTGGGTTCGCCGGAAGTTCGCAGGATCACTCTTCGTCTGATCGCCGCCACTAACCGCGACCTTCGCGCCGAAGTGCTTGCCGGGCGGTTTCGCGAGGACCTTTTCTATCGATTGAGCGCCATCGAGATTCGCGTTCCCGGGCTTTCGGAGCGGCGCGAAGACATCCCGCTGCTGGTGCAACATTTTCTGAAAAAATACAGCGATGCGTACGGAAAGCCATTCCAAGGGCTTACCCGGCGCGCGCAGGTTGCCATGCTGCAGCACGATTGGCCGGGAAACGTTCGCGAGTTGGCAAACGTAATTTCCAGCGCGGCGATCACCGCCAGCACGGACTTCATCGACGTGACCGATCTTCCTGAGAGCCTGCAGAAATCCGGCCGCCGCGGAACCTTGGCCGCGGGAGAAGCGTGGCGCCCGCTGCCGCTCGACGAGGTTCGCGGCGTTCACATCCAGCGCGTGCTCGAAATGTGCAAAGGCAACCGGGTGCGCGCCGCACAAATGCTCGGCATTGGACGCACCAGCCTTTACCGGTTCCTCAAACGCACCAACAAACAAGCAATTGCCGCCCACAGTAGCGGGTAACACCCTCGCAGATCACCTCCGCCGCCACGTTTGCCAGTAGCGACCTGTAATATCGCATTGGTCTCTTTTTCATTTCGTTTCGGCAGGGAGGGGGCGAACAGCCCCGGGGAGAAGCTGCCGCCCATAGAGTGCGGCGCTATATGCGACTCGCGTTCGAGTTTCACATCCGCACACTGTTTCATCCCGTAGCACCACGTTCGCGCACGGGCGAGCGCATCTCCCGTTTCTCCAGTAGTTTGCAAAATTCGAATTTGGCCCTCTGAGTGCATTTCCCCAGTGCAGACAAATGAACAGAGATAAATCACAAACGATAGAAATTGACATTGCCCGACCGGATCTCTGGATTGAATCGCGCAGTTTGCCGGTGGAAGTTTCAGGTTTCGATACGCGCGACGTAAGCGAATCGGGCTGCCGTTTTCAGCTGCGCGCCGAAGTTGAGAAGAACAGCGCCGTGTCGATTCGAGTGATTCGCCGCAACAACGGACTGATGCTGGGCGATCCGCCAGTGCTTTTCCGCATCGTTTGGGTAAAGCACACGTGTGCTGGCTGGATGGTTGCCGCGGCTAAATTGCAGCATAGTCGACTTCGGGGCGTCGCATTCCCAGTGGAACCAGACAACGACAATTCTCCCGAAGATTCCCCCGATACAACTTTCGGCGAACCGCCAGCAGCCTAATTTCCTCAGCCGTCCACCCTCAGTGGCGTGTGACTCGTCCGAGCGAGCCGCGCGCCACTCTCCTCGGAGCGCCGCTACGACCTACCGTCTGCGTGCGCGGGGGCCGGGGAGCGGGGCGGTGCCGTCCGCTATTGACCGGACGCATAGGATGAATTCCTCAGGAGCATCGATGGAAGAGAAAGAGCCGAATCCATACGGACGATCATGCCCGTCTTGGCGGGAAGCTCGACGTCTTTGCCTTTTCGCGCCGCGATATAGGCGCCACTACCCGCCAGACCGAGCACGGTACCGCGCATCACGCGGCTGAAAATGAGGCCTAGCGTAGCGCCCCCGGCCGTGCCCATAGCCGCGTCCATCACATCGCCCTTGATGCTCTGATGTTCCTGGACTACCTCGCCTTCGATGGTGGTTATGTCTTTCCGGCGGCTTACGTCCGCGCCGGAGCTGTAGATGGTAATGATGCTCATTCGAGCAGGGAAAATACGACTGTCGACTTGCACGGAATCGAACACGAGATTCATCGACGCGCCGCCGCGAAACGCGGAAAACCACCGGGGATGCTGAACGCTCATAATTCTGCCGTGAGCGATGGCCCCGGCCGGCAACACGAGTTTAGAGCCGGAAAACACCGGCTCGGTAACTACTGCGGTAAACGAATCGCCCGTCCGCGCCACGCGACTGCTGAGTCCGTTGAGCAAGCTCAAACGTACTTCCGTACCTGGAATTAACTGGGGCGCCTGCGCGTGCGCCGCCGGCGCCGCAACGACCGCGCATGCGAGCGCCGCGCAAATGGCCAACAATCGCTTCATTTCGCTCCTCCTCGACCTTCGGGCAGACGCGTATCGGCGTCCGCAAAGGCACCCTGCGAAGGGATTCTCGATTCGCGATGGGTGAAAGTTCGAAGCGCCGCCCTGGGAACTGCTTGGACGTCACTTCGTGTGACCCCCTCGTTTCGTGAGGGGTGCCGCTGGCGCAGCGGAACAGGTGCGGAGGATGCACCCGAGGAGTAAACTACGCCAATTGGACCGAATTTGTGCCATAAATCGGCTGGAGGGGGTGCGAAAACGGTATCGGTCGGTTCGGCGGAGAAGCCGCGGATCGCCGCTGGTTAGAGCCCGTGGGCGCGACTTCATTCGGCGTTTAGCACGATCAGTAAAACGCTTGACACGCTAACTCTTCAGGAATATCCTCGCTGAACGGTTTCGAGCTTCCCTCGGCAGGGTCATTGGGAGGCACCCATGCGCATCGCACGCCCGGCAATTGCCGCCGAACGGGCTCTCTCTCCGGTAGAGTTTGAATGCCTGCTTCAACGCGCTGAGAAGCTTCAACGATTGGGCAAATTGCGAGTAATCGAGCGGCCCCGACGCGCTCATAAGCACGCAGCCTCGGCTGCTTAGTTGGCGCGAAATCCAGCTAGAAAATTGATTTCAAGCTGCACGGCTAGAAGGAAAAGCAGAGGCGTGGCTCCGGGGCCTGGACTCGAACCAGGATAAACGGCTCCAAAGGCCGCTGTGCTACCAATTGCACTACCCCGGAGTAGCGGACAAAAGTGTAGCAGACATCCGCTCGTTTTGTTCCATCCCCCGAGAGAACTCGATTAGATACACCGCGTTGTTTGCCGCACGTTGGGTAATTTGCTAGTCTTCTGAAGCAACGCGCGGCGGAGAGGTGTCCGAGCGGTTTAAGGAGCACGCTTGGAAAGCGTGTGTAGGGGAAACTCTACCGTGGGTTCGAATCCCACCCTCTCCGCCATTCCTTTAGAATCAGTGGGTTAGAGCCTTCCTAAAATCTTTTCCTAAGAAATCTCCGAATTCCAGGGCTTTTCAGTATTAGCCCTCAGGAGATTCCTATGGCTCAGTCCAAATTCACGCTGTACAAGTTCGTCAAGCTCGACAATGGCGATTGGCGTTATAAAAAAGCTGCTTTCTATTCGAACGGAAAAATCAAGCCGAACCGCTGCCTCGTCGACGGCAAGGAAGAAGAACATCTCGAAGGCGCCTACTATCTTAATCACAAGAACCACTGGATTCCCGTGGGCTCCGATGCATTGGATGCACAACGTAAACGGAATGCCCAACTCGACTACGAGGAGTTTAAGCGGCTGCGAGGAACAGCAGCTGCGGTGCCAGCCCCAAATGTCGTGCCGATCATGCCCAGGCGCACGCTCGCCGATGCCGTGGAGGAGTTCTGCAACGAGACCGAGGCGAACAAGAAATATAGGACCTACCTCGCCTACAAAAAGTCCACGGAGTATTTCCTCCAGTCCTGCAGCAAGCCGACTGCCGAGGGCGTGGACCGCAAGGATATGTTGCATTTCAAGATTTTTCTCAAGGGCGAGGGATTCAGCAAGCGGTACGTGTACAACAATTTTTTGAATGTGATGATCTTTCTAAAGTGGGCGAAGGTCGAGCACGGCGTACAAAAGGGCGATTGGCCGCCGAAGCCCGAGCGTGACCCCGAGGAATACGCCGACGAGGAAATTGAAATGCTGCTGCATGAGGCCGACGACGAGGAACGGCTCCTCTTGAGTTCATTCCTCTGCTCGGGATTCCGTTCTGGGGAACTTGCGAACTTCACCCACGCAGACATTAACTTTGCCACGAACATCTGGCGTGTAGAGATGAAGGAGGATGGTGAAAGTGCGGAGTGGGATGCCAAGACACAAAGCTCCTATCGCTATGTCACCGTGCCGGCTTGGCTGAATCAGAAGATTGAACGGCAGATGAAGGCACGATGTGCAAAGCGTACCGATCTTGTGTTCCCGGCGCCGATGGGCGGTGTCAATTGCCATTTGTTGCGAATTCTGAAACGAGTAGCAAAGCGAGCGGGCTTGACCGAAATCCGTGTCGACGATCATAAGTTCCGCAGTACGGCCATTACCCGCTGGCTGCGTGAAGGCGTTTCGCCGCAGGATGTCATGGCATGGGTTGGCCATAAATCCTTGGCCACCATCCTGCGCTATGCTGCCAAAATCAAACTCGAAAAAACGGAGACCCAGCAAAAGGCTCACTCTCCGTTTGCGAAATTCGCAAACGTTGGCGGCGAAATTCCGAAGCCGAAAATCATAAAGACAGGCACGGATGGTGATTGACTTGAAAGGCGGGGCAAGCGGCGGCGCTACGTCACTTCTCCTTCTTCAGGTTAAGCTCACTGCCGCGTGGGGCCCTGCACCTCGCCCTTGGTGGCGCGGAGCAGCGTCGGCTTGCTGATGCACGGAAGGTGTCCCAGCACCCCTCGCACCACGTTGCGGCCAGATAGGTCGCGTTTTCCTCGTCGTTGCTGCGTACTCGGTCATATAGGTACCTAAATTAAAAAATGAGATTGGAAGAGCTTCCGAGGAACGGGACTCGGTGCCGAGTCCGACCATCCAGCCGATTTTCGCGGCCCAGCTTGTCGGCGGCCCGTTTCGTCTGTTCCTTTATCGGCTTACATTGTTCTGGCATTGCGCGCCTTTGGAGCACTCTTCGTTGGATTTTGGAAGCACACTCACGCTACCTATCCGTGAGTGTACGCAAGGTGGAATCGGTCATTCATCTGCAATCGATGCGGGTACAGCGCTTAGCCTTTGCTAACTCTCCTCAAAGCCGTGGTCCCGAAATTTCAAGGTTCTGCAATTCTCAGTGACTGTCCGCACGACCTTCTCGGGCACACCTTGTTGAACGTCAGCGTGGACTTCGAGTGTCACGGTAACTTTAGAACCAACCATGCCGCTCAAATGTGAAATCACTTCGTCGGCGATGCGTCCGGCGTCGCGTCCCACGCGAGTCGCGTCGAGGGTGACACTTCCATGGAAACGCCGTGGCAAGGGAGCCACAACAGCTGCCACCAGCGCAGCAGGCTCCGACATTGATCCATCCGCGCCGTTTGAGCCTGCTGGCGGAGACGGGGCGCCATCAACGGTGGTGGCTGGTTTCTGTTCGGCGGCAGTCTGGCGCAGTGCTGCGTCCGGCTTGACCAGGAGCCCGTTCGCGCCGCTCATGGTCATGTGGGCCCCGGGACGCAGACCGCGGTAGCGGCCAAGGGCTTCGTCGTAACTGTCGGCATAAGCAAACGTGTCGTTCGCCCACGTGAGCAACGACAGACCGTCGGCTATTCCATCGAGCAATACCTGGGAATTCACCAAACGGGGCAGATACAGGTAACGCGCGAAATCATCGACAAGTTGTTTGATGGCGACGTGTTCTCCGCGCCAAAGTGGCACCTTGTCCAGATCCATGCGCAAAACCGTGCCGGCTATGGCGGGCAGCAACATGTCTCGTTTTCGCAACTCCTTGCTTGCGCGTACTGCCAAGCCATCCTGGCCAGAAAGTCGGAAAGTCTGCCATTCGATTTCTGCTTGCGGCGTGGTCTGGACCGGAACCAGCAGCCATTGATATGCCTCTGGCAAACGGGCTGTCACCACAGTTTCAGCCGATGTTTTCTGGTTCTCCGCCTGTTTGGCCTGGTGCGGAGACAAATCGAGAGCCTCCCTCTCCCTCACGATAGAATCCCACGCCAAGTACCGCCGCACAGCTTCGTCGAGGTCCTGAAGCCTGCTTTGATCGACGGCTAGGAAAACGAGCGTATTGCGGAATAGGCGCGGAATGTTGCCGCACATTTCCAGAATCGATTTCGCTTGAGTAAGAGCAGCGCTCTTCGGGTCTTTTGTGAACGGGTGCTCAATGCTGAGCACGACCAATCGTGCATCGGTTTCGTCCGGAAGCTCTTGATTCGATAGCGGCAAGGGATGCACGCGGTGAAAATCGCCATGCTGGCGGACATCCGATCGAATACGCCTCTCGATTTCCTGAGTAATAGTTGGTCTAATCTGATATCCGCAGGGCGAAAAAACACCAATCTTGATCCCCGCAGCTCGGCCCAGGCAAGAAGCGCTATCGCTTTTTGGTACTCTTACTAGATATCGTCGGAGCCGTAGACTCGTGTTCTCGCCACAGCGTTGTGAGCACTGTTTCTAGATAATTCGTCACTGATCGATTTTCCTTTCTCGCTTCGTCTATAAGTCTCCGCTTGAACTCTGCAGATACGCGTAAATTTAAGGTTTCTTTTTTTGCCATCAATCCCTCAGCTCTGTAAGCGATGCTAGTCAACCGGCGGGCAGAGCGTCAACGAAATGGGGAGGCGTCATTTCCATATTGACAATGTAACGCATAATGCGTTACACTCGCTATACAGGAGGAGTCAACATGAGCATCGAACGGAACGAACCGATACGGTTTCACGAGAAAGGCACGCTAGAGGCGGTCACGCGGTGGATCGCCAGTCACCACGACGGCATCGCCGAGTGGTTGAAGAATGTTCGGCGGCAATACCAGGTGGATCGCGCGAATGTGGCGGAGACTCATCGCGTGGCCGCGTTGCTGCTACAGGATGCGCGGGAGGATGAGCCCGCCCGCATCGGCGTGCTCGACGTGGGCGGCGCGGCTCTGGAGGACGTGACAGCGTGGAGCACTTGGCAAGATACGTCGGCATCACATCGCGGGTCTGGACTCCAGGAAGAAGAGACCCAGGGGAACGGCGGAAAGGCGTACATGTATCGTTTGTTCGGCGGGACGGCGCGCATCCTTGGAATCCGTGATCGGCGGCGCAACTGCAAGGGTTTCGACGGCGAACCCGGAACCGTCGAGCGTGGAACGCCAGGCTGGATGCCCACTGTGGCGGCAGGCCGAGATGTGGAAATCAGCTCGTTTGAAGCCGAACTTCGTCACGCTCTTGAACCTTACGGTGTTTCAATCGCGAGCCTTCCCAGTGCGGTGCGGGCCGCCATCACGGCGCGCAAGAGTTTCACGCTCGTCGAAGGCGAGGCGCCAGTAGGTCTCTATAAGGGAATGATCGACTCCGACGAATTCCTTGCGAAGGTCGTGCGGCATGAGCAATCGACGCTCTGCTTCGAGCAAGTCGATGTCTTCGCGATTCACAATGGCCGGGTCATGAACGACGGCAAGAAGCTGGAACTGCCCCCCATTCTTCCATATCCCGGAATCGATTCGCCGCTCGTGCACGAAATTCCCGATCAGCTGCAACTCGACAACGGCCAGACGGTTTCAACGACCGAAGGGGGAACAAAGCACAAGGGGCGCTTGGTCCTCCATACATCCCTGGAAAATATGCCGAACGCCTACAGGAATCTGCGTCCTCGATGGCAGATCGTGTACCGCACCCAGCACCAGATGATCGGCTCCAAGTCTATTTCCGAAATCGCTCCCGCGACGCCGGGCGCAGCATTCATCTACGGCACTGTCGAGCTTCCGGCGTTGGAGCCGGCGTACGTCGAGCATGGCCGGCGCCGCCCGAAAGGTGGCCCGCTGGTTGAAGCGCTCGACCTCTTTATCACCGAGAAGATTCGCCTGCTTGCTCATGAGATCAACGCGCGGCGCCGCCGTGAACTGGACGACAAAGCCCTTGATGAGGTACGTGAGGAAAACCGGCGGCTTGATGAATTCAAAAACCAGTTCCTGCCGAGTTTTGGCGACGGAGACGGCAAGGGAAAGGGACCGCGTGAGCCTGGTCCCAAGCCTCCGCGCTCACCAGTGAAGTGGGGCGCTGATCCCGAAGTGTTGGATTATCGTGTTCCCGAGGAAGGTCTTCATATTGGCAAGGAAATCTCGGTTGGAGTCAGCGCGATGTTGAACCCGGCTGTTCGCGACCGCAAGGGGCGCCCTGTTCACGCGGCCACCGAGTGGCTGACGAGCGACTCGCAAGTTGCGAGCTTCTCGAAGGGTACGCTTGCGGCGCATGCAAAGGGAACTTGCGACGTGTGGGCGCGCATCAAGGGCACGAAAATCGAGGGACCGCGCGTTCCAGTCCGGGTCTGGGCCGTGGACCACATCCTGCTCACACCGCGGACGCTCGATATTCCACTTGGAAAACAGGAGCAGATCACTGCTGAAGTGACGGACGACGAAGGGCGCCGCTCGACGAATGTGTTACTGGAATGGCTGCATGATGCCCACGATCAGCTGACCGTTCTGATCGACCGCTCGGGCGTTGTAACCGGAAACCGCCTCGGCCGTACGGCGGTTACGGCCGGCTCCTGCGGAGTTTGGGCGCGTATTCCCGTCGAAGTGACGGTGGTTGCGAAGTCAATTTCTCCGTGTCGGCTTTCCCAAACCAAAACTTCTCGGGCACAGTGGCTCGAGTGTCCGACTCCTTGGATTCGAAGACCAGAACGATGCCAGTGGAGTTGGACGTTTCGAATCCGAATTG
>JBOGMX010000032.1:0-21579 GCA_050746725.1 Candidatus Acidiferrales bacterium
ACCCGGAACAGAAACCGTCCCTTGGCCGTTTCCAGCACCCGCTGCTGCACCATCCCCAACTCGATCTCCAAAATCTGCTCCAACTGCTCCGACCGCAGCGGATGGAACACCACCACCTTGTCGATCCGGTTCATGAACTCCGGCGCGAACTTTCGCTTCGCGGCTTCCGTCGCCGTTCGCCCCACTTTCTCGTCCAGCCGCGGGCGCATCTCCGCCGGTACTTCCGGCGCAAACCCCATCCCTCCGGTCATCAGCTCGGTGATTTCTCCTCCTCCCAGATTCGAGGTCATGAAAATCATGGTCTGCGACAAATCCACTCGTCGGTTGTCTCCCAATGTCAGCGTGGCCTGGTCCAGAATGCCCAGCAGCAACTGCCACAGCGCATCGCTGGCTTTCTCAATTTCGTCAAACAGCAAAAAGCTGATCTTCAGCTTGTCGGTGTGAAACTGCGCCAGCGCCTCCTGCGTGACCAGCGGATGGGTCTCGCGGTGCCCCAGGTATCCTGGAGGTGACCCGATCAACTTGGCGATCTCGTGCGAGTGCTGGAATTCCGCGCAGTCCACCTTGATCACCGCGCGCGGGTCGCCAAACAACACTTCCGCCGTGGCTTCGACAACGCGCGTCTTTCCCGCACCGGTCGGCCCGAGGAACAACAAATTCCCCACCGGCCGCCCCGGCGAGTTCAGCCCCGCGCGAAAGACCTGGTACAGGTCCACAACCGCTTGCACCGCTTCGTCCTGCCCCACGATCTTCCGCCGCAATCCCCCCTCAAAATCCCGCGACTCCACGCTTCGCAGCGTCGGATCCAGTTGCAATGCTTGCGCGCCCATGGTCATGCTCCCCCTACCGGAATTGTCGTTCACTCGCAGCGTTGTGCGGCGCTGTGCGCTCGAATTGATCGAGTTTCACGTCGAGCGTCGACCGCAACAATCGAAGTTGAGTGACGAGCTCCCGGCTTGAATTGGCTCGGTCCGTCACCGTCAGAAGCGGCGGCGAAAGACCGGCCAGATCTAAATTCAGACTCCGCAGTGAATGCATCAAGTTCTGCACGTACGGCGACTGGATATCGAACAATTCGACCCGGCTGTTAACCTGCTCGCGCAGTTCAGACCAGTCGAGATCGAGGAACGGATGATTCCGCGAGACCTTGCGCACCACATCATCAGTGATGCGTGGACGCTCGCCGAGCCGGGCCAAATGCAATTGCTGCACTTTCCCGTCGCGGCGGACGTTGTGCACGAGATAGTAGGACTTCCCCTTGCGCCGAACGAAAGCCACCACCGCCTCCTTTTCCGGGCGGGTTCCAGGACATCTATTTGTAGTGTACAGCCCCTCCACTACACGGTCAATAGTTCGATGCCCGGAAAGCGACAGAGCTGCATCGTATCGGTTATTATTCGCGCCGAACTTGGCCCGAGTCGGAGTGGAGCTGGGGAAGGCGCGCGTTTTCATGGCCATGAAAAACGGCGCAGAACGCCTGATTTCGGTAATGTAATTATGATGCGGTCGCAACTGTTTATGCTGCCCGCCGAGCAAGGGGCGATTTCCGACCCGACAATGATGGTAAGGTTGCAGCGCTCGTACCCCGAGAAAAGTGGCGCGAGGAGGCCGTCAATGTCGTGGGACCCAGTGTATCGGCTCATTAAGAAAATTCCGCGAGGACGCGTGACCACATACGGAGAACTGGCGCGAAAACTTCGCTTGCGAGGCGGAGCCCGCGCCGTCGGCTACGCGATGGCAGCATGCCCCAGCGGCAAAGGGATTCCATGGTACCGCGTGGTTGGCGCCGGAGGGCGCCTGCTGATTCCGGAGCCGCACGGGTCGCTGCAACGACGGCTGCTCGAAACCGAAGGCGTGAATGTGGAGTTTGGACGCATCGACATGCAGCGATACGGCTGGACGCGGGCAGCTAAGCGAAAATCGACACGTAAGGAGAAAATTCGGCGGCAACGTTGATTCGCACTATCGCAAATATTGTGATATAGATGAAAGTTCACCTAACAAAGGAATTGAATCCTTGGGTCAGCCCATCATAGAAGTTCAAAATCTGCATAAAAGCTACGGTGCAGTTCAGGCGGTGCAGGGCGTAAGTTTTTCGGTGGAAGCAGGTGAAGTGTTCGGACTGCTCGGTCCGAATGGCGCGGGGAAAACATCCACGGTTGAAATTCTGGAGGGGCTTCGCACCCCCGACAGCGGTACGGTTCGCGTGTGCGGGCTCGATCCAGCGAAAAGTGGGGATGACTTCAAGCAGAATGTAGGCGCTGTCTTGCAATCCACTTCCCTGCCCGACAAATTGAAGGTCAAGGAAGCCATCGAACTCTTCGCCAATTTTTACAAGCGCCGCGCAGACACGGACGGGCTGCTAAGGCGATTTCAGCTCGAGGAAAAAAGCTCGGCATATTACAGCCACCTATCCGGAGGCCAAAAACAGCGCCTTGCGCTGGCCATGGCTTTGGTCAACGACCCTCAGGTGGTGTTCCTGGACGAGCCGACGGCCGGCCTCGATCCGCAAGTGCGCCGCGAGATTTACGACATCATCGAGCAATTGCGCCGCGACAACAAAACCGTCCTGATAACGACGCATTATATCGAGGAAGCAGAGCGACTTTGCGACCGCGTGGCTATCGTCGACCACGGCAAGGTGATTGCCACCGGCTCGCCGCGCGAATTGAAGCATGGCGCGGCAGGTACTACGCGCATCGAAGTGCGCCTCGCGCGGCCCATGATCGACGGCGTTCTGGGGCGACTGGAAGGAGTGGCCGATAGCCGCGAGTTTGACGGCACCTACGTGCTGCACTCCGCGCAGCCGCCGCAGACGATCGTCGCCTTGGTGAAGCAGCTTCAGCTCGAAAACAATGAGCTGCAAAGCTTGGAAATGTTTTCGCCATCGCTCGAGGATGTGTTCATCGAGCTGACCGGCCGACGGCTTCGAGAATGACCGCCAACTTGAAATTGGGAGAAATCGCTTGAGCACCACTTGGACACTCACGAAAATGCGGATTCACCTGGCGCTGCGTAATCGCGCCTTCTTTTTCTTCAGTTTCTTGATGCCGCTGCTATTTCTTTTCGGCGCCGTTACATTTTTTGCAAAGGGCTCGGGCAGCTGGGTCGCTTACGTGCTTGGCGCAATCCTCACGCTTACCGTCATGGGCAGCTTCTGGGGGCTTAGCGTTCAGCTGGTCACATTTCGAGAACAGGGAGTGCTGCGCCGCTTCCGGCTCGCACCGGTCAACGCAAGCGCGATGCTAACGTCGACCATCATTTCGAATTATTTTCTGACGCTGCCGATCGTGGTAATCGAAGTCGTGGTGTGCCGCTACGCCTTTCATCTGCGCTCGTGGGGCAATCTGTGGGCGCTTTTCGTTTTGGTGACGCTTGGATCGGCGGCGTTTGCGGCATTCGGCCTGATCGTGGCAAGCGTGACGAACACGATGCAGGAAACACAGATGATCAATAACCTCATCTGGATGGGCTTCCTCTTTCTTTCAGGCGCTACTATCCCACTCGCAATATTTCCCGGCTGGCTACAACGAGTCGCGTTGTTCATTCCCGCCACGTATCTGGCCACGGGCCTGGAATCATCCGCCACCAACCTGGCCAGTTTGGGAGAGATTGTGACGGATATCATCGCGTTGGCGCTCGGCCTGTGGGTGGCCTTCGAGGTTTCGCGCCAGCTTTTTCGCTGGGAGCCGGAGGCCAAAGCTCCGCGGCGCGCCAAGCTTTGGGCTGTGGCTGCTCTGGTACCCTTCATCATCTTCGGTATATGGGAAAACAGCACTGGAACCCGTCTGAAGGAAATTAACCAGAACTTTCGGGCTCTAAGCAAGCAGGCAACGCAGTTCGAGTTACTCAAATCGAAGTAGCAGTTTGGACGGTCCGCACTCGCTGAATCCGATCCCACCCCATTTACATCGAACTGGAATTACGCGCAGAATGCACGCTGACGCGGTGGCGCGGTTTTCTGTTGGCCCAGACGGAGGTTTCGATGAAAGCGATTTGCATAGAGGAATTCGGCGGGCCGGAAAATCTCCGCCTTCGGGAGGTCGAGGGCCTAAAGCCAGGCCCAGGTCAAGTGGCCGTGCGAATCCATGCTGCCGGCGTGAACCCTGTCGACACCTACATTCGGGCCGGGGTCTATCCCAGAAAACCTTCCCTGCCCTATACACCGGGAACTGATGGCGCCGGCACTGTGGAAGCGGTCGGTGAGGGGGTGAAGCGCTTCGCTATCGGCGAACGCATTTACACTGCGGGCAGTCTGACCGGCACGTATGCCGAGCAGGCGCTCTGCGACCAGAACAGCGTGTTCCATCTTCCGGCGAACGCCTCATTTGCCCAAGGCGCGGCCATGCACGTTCCGTACGCAACTGCTTTCCGAGGGTTATTTCATCGCGCAAAGGCGCGCGCGGGCGAAACTGTGTTGATCCATGGGGCAACCGGGGGAGTGGGAATAGCTGGCGTACAGCTCGCGCGCGCGGCCGGGCTTAGAGTAATAGGCACGGCCGGCACCGATCGCGGCAAGAAACTCGCTCTCGCCGAAGGCGCGCAGGAAGTGCTCGATCACAAGTCTCCCAGCCACTTCGACCAGGCACTGACGCTCACCGGCGGACGCGGATTTGATGTGATTTTGGAAATGCTCGCGAACGTCAACCTCGGGCGCGACCTGGGCATTCTTGCTCCGGCTGGACGGGTCGTGGTAATCGGCAATCGCGGAACGATCGAAATCAACCCCCGCGACGCCATGACGCGCGACGGCTCCATCCTGGGAATGAGCCTATGGAATGCCTCTCCCGACGACCTTTTCAGCATTCATTCGGCTCTGGTCGCTGGACTCGAAAACAAGACTCTTCGACCGGTGATCGGCCAAGAGATTCCTCTGGCGGACGCGGCGCGCGCCCACGTGGCCGTGACGGAGCCAGGCGCGTATGGGAAGATTGTCTTAATTCCATGAAGCTCCCGCCGGAAGAATTCCGGCGGCGCCTTCCGAAGCGAGGTATCCATGCAACGATCGGCCACTGCGGTCTGGAATGGCGCATTGCGCAACGGCAGGGGAACGATTTCCACGCAAAGCCGCGCGTTGGCCGATGCGCCATACTCGTTCGTTACACGCTTTGAAGATAGCGCCGGCACGAATCCCGAAGAGCTGGTCGCGGCGGCCCACGCCGCATGCTTTAGCATGGCTCTTTCCGCACAGCTGGGGACGATGAAACTCGAGCCGGAAAGCATTCGCACAATGGCTACAGTCTCATTGGAACATTTGGACGCGGGCTGGACGATCTCGCGCGTGCGCCTCGACGTGATCGGGCGCTTCCCGAACATCTCCGCGGGCGCGTTTGAATCAGCGGCCGCCAGCGCCAAGGCGAATTGTCCCGTATCGCGATTGCTCAAGGCGGAAATCACCATGTCGGCACGCCTGGAGGCATCCTCATGATTTGGGCGGTCGTCGTCGGCGCGCTGATAATTCTGGTGGTGCTCTGGGAAGCGTTCGAGACTGTCGTGTTGCCGCGCCGCGTCACCCGCCGTTTTCGTTTGACTGTCGTTTTCTATCGTACCACCTGGGCTCCTTGGAAATTCATCGCGCGCCACATACGCAAAATCTCTCGCCGCGAAACTTTTCTAAGCTTCTACGGTCCGCTGTCGCTCCTGTTTCTCTTTACTTTTTGGGGCATAGGATTAATCGTCGGATTCGGGCTCCTGTATTACAGCGAGGCGCACGTGGATTCGGCTACGTCAACGCTGGGCAGCGCCCTGTATCTGAGTGGTACCACCCTCTTTACGCTGGGCATCGGCGACGTTGTGCCCCATACGGCGCTGGGACGTTTCTTGGTGGTCGCGGAGAGCGGACTCGGCTTCGGATTTCTCGCTTTGGTGCTCAGCTATTTGCCGGTGATTTATCAGGCGTTCTCGCGGCGAGAGGTGAATATCGTTCTGCTGGACGCCCGCGCCGGATCGCCCCCAACGGCAGGAGAACTTTTACGCCGCCATTCCGGGCCTAATGGCATCGAGTCCCTCACGCAACTTCTGCGCGATTGGGAGCGCTCGTCCGCCGAAATTCTCGAAAGCCACATCTCTTACCCGGCCGTCGCCTATTTCCGTTCGCAGCATAACAACGAATCGTGGCTTACCGCGCTCGCCGCCATGCTGGACTTGACGGCGCTCCTGCTCTCATCCACCACGGAAGGAGAATTGCGGCAGGCACGGCTGACGTTCGCGATGTGCCGCCACACGGTCGTGGATTTGGCCCAGCTTTTTCGCACTCCGCCGCACAGCCTCCCGGTTGAACGTCTGCCCGCCGCGGAGCTCGACCGCCTGCGCGCCCAGCTGGAATCGACCGGCTTCCAGATTCGCAAACGCCAAGCCGCGGAGCGGAAGCTTTCCGAACTGCGCCAAATGTATGAACCTTACGTGCAGGCGCTCTCTCGCTACCTTTATATGGAAGTGCCCCCTTGGATCTTGGCGAAGGAAATTAACGACAATTGGCGCACCAGCGCCTGGGGGCGAATATCAGGTTTCGCGGTGTCTTCCACGGTCGAGGCCGACGACCATTCGGACTGAAAATCAGATCCGGGCCAAATTGGGCGGAGGCTAGCGTGCGTTCCTGGCACGTGCACAACGCAGCCGCGAAAATCCCTATGCTATAATTTTTGTCGCAACTGCCATAAAGCGCGCTTATACGCTTTGGAGACACACGATGAGCCTCCCTAAAACCGAAAAAATTTGGTGTAACGGCAAGTTTATCGCGTGGGACGACGCCAAGATCCACGTGCTTTCTCACGTGGTAAGCTACGGCTCCGCGGTTTTTGAAGGCCTTCGCTGCTACGAAACCACCAACGGACCGGCGGTCTTCCGGCTGGCCGAACACATGCAGCGGCTGGTTAACTCCGCCCATATTTATCGCATGGAAGTTGCGTTCAGCGTGGATGCGCTTTGCACGGCAGTGCTCGACTTGGTTCGCACCAACAAGCTGAATGCGTGCTACATCCGGCCGATCGTGCTCCGCGGCTACGAAGATGTAGGCGTGGACCCGCGCACATGTCCCGTGGACGTCTACCTGGCGTGCTGGGACTGGGGAAAATATCTGGGGGCGGAGGCGCTGCGCGAAGGCGTCGATGTTTGCGTCAGTTCCTGGAACCGGCCGGCGCCCAACACCCTGCCGCAAATGGCCAAGGCTGCCGCGAACTACATGAATTCGCAGCTCATCAAGATGGAAGCCAAGATAAATGGCTATGCCGAGGGCATTGCCCTGGACGTGAACGGACACGTCAGCGAGGGCTCCGGCGAAAATATTTTCGTGGTAATGAATGGCAAGCTCACCACTCCGCCACTCGCCAATTCGTCGCTTCCCGGCATTACCCGCAACACGATCATGGCGCTTTGCCAGGATCTCGGCATTCCCGTGGTAGAGCAGATGATTCCGCGCGAGATGTTGTATATCGCGGACGAAGTCTTCTTCTGCGGAACAGCAGCGGAGATCACGCCGCTGCGGTCGGTCGATCGTATAAAAATTGGCTCGGGCGTGCGCGGGCCTGTCACCAAGCGCATCCAGGACGAATTTTTTGCCCTCATTAGCGGGAAAAGCCACGATCGGCACGGCTGGCTTTCGCCGGTCGGCGTTCCTAGCGGCGCTGCGGTCCGCTGATCCCGATCCTACGGAGCGAAGCTAGCTCGGGAGGCGATCATTCTCACGGTCTAGGCAGCGTTCCCGGCTTCTTTGACTCACCCATGCGATTCCAGTAGAATTCGCGCGTCCTTTACGCGCTACGTTGGCGCTCTATCCATCGCGGTCGTGGGAACTCGTGCATAATTTTCTGCAGAAATGCGCTGCTGAATTCATCGGTACATTCGGGGTCGTGTTTGTGGCCGCCGGCGCGATTTGCTCGGACCAATACCTCGCAGCATCCAACCAGGGCCATCTCGGCATTCTCGGCATCGCTTTGGCTTATGGCTTGGCGTATACCGTGATGGTCTCGGCTCTAGGACACATCTCCGGGGGACACTTTAATCCTGCTGTCACCATCGGATACTGGGTAACACGGCGCATTGGCACTTTTCAAGCCATCGGCTTCTGGATCGCTCAGTTGCTCGGCAGCATAGCCGCGGCGTATCTTCTGGCCTCCTTGATTCCGGACGCTGCTTGGCGCACTCGAGCGCTGGGGTCGATCACTCCGGATCTTTCTCCGGACATCACGCGTGGCCAGGGCATAGCGCTCGAAGCGGTTCTCACGTTTCTGTTCGTCTTCGTCATTTTCGCCACGGCTATTGATGCCAAGCGCGGGCTGCAGCGGTTCTCCGGCGTTGCCTCCGGCCTCGCACTTTCGATCGGAGTGCTCGTGGCTGATCCGTTCACAGGTGCATCAATGAATCCCGCACGCACGCTAGGGCCCGCGATGGCTACCCACCATTGGGAAAACCACGGCGTCTATTGGGTGGGCCCTCTGCTGGGAGCCATCGCTGCCGCCGTGCTTTACGACCGCCTTTTCCTCCGCGATCAGCCGCCCGGAAGCGCTCTCGCGTCTCCGTACGCCCGCGAGACGGAAACTTCCAATTCGACCGGACGTCGAGATTAGCCTCCGGTTGCGCCTCTAGAAATCGCCGGCGCCGGAGTTCTTGTCGCGCCCCAGTCCGCATGCTAGTTTGGCTTGAATCCAACGAAATCGAACTGAGGGCTTTAAATGGCCATCGTCATAGACGACCTGCTGCGCCGCGCGGTTGAGAACCGATCCTCCGACTTGCACCTCAAAGTAG
Organism: Candidatus Acidiferrales bacterium; assembly: GCA_050746725.1. Lineage (GTDB taxonomy): Bacteria > Acidobacteriota > Terriglobia > Acidiferrales > UBA7541 > Palsa-295. Next base: position 8,743 of record JBOGMX010000032.1, read on the forward strand.
GTAATCACCCGTACCTTCGCGTTGACGGCGTGCTTTCCGCCGTCGCGGACGTGCCGCGAATTACTCCGGAAGAAATGCTCTCCATGGCTTTCAGCATGATGACCAACCGGCAAAAACAGAAATTCAAGGAGACTGCCGAGCTGGATATGGCTTACGGCGTGGCCGGTTTGGGCCGGTTCCGCGTGAACGTCTTCCAGCAGCGCGGCAACGTGGGCATGGTTCTGCGCGTGATTCCGACGAAAATCCGCACCATTGAGGAACTGGAACTTCCGCGGGTGGTCGCGCAAATCTGCGAAGAGCAGCGCGGGCTGATCCTCTGCACCGGCACCACTGGCTCCGGCAAGTCCACCACGCTGGCCGCGATGATCGATCGCATCAATTCTCTGCGTCCCGAGCACATCATTACCATCGAAGACCCGATCGAATACCTGCATCGCGACAAAAAAGGTTTTATTAACCAGCGCGAAGTGGAAGTCGATACCGCGTCGTTCTCCAGCGCTCTGCGCGCCGCGCTTCGCCAGGACCCGGACGTGATCCTGGTCGGCGAAATGCGCGACCTGGAAACCATTTCTACCGCCCTGCTGGCCGCCGAAACGGGCCACTTGGTGGTCTCCACATTGCACACACTCGACGCGACTGAGACGATTCAGCGCATCATCGCTGTGTTTCCGCCACCGGAGCAAAAACAGATTCGATTGCAGCTGGCTTCCACGCTGAAAGCAATCGTCAGCCAGCGCCTGGTGCGCAAAAGCGACGGCCTGGGCCGCGTTCCGGCCGTCGAAGTGATGGTTTCGACCGGCTACATTCGCGATTGCGTCATGAATCCCGACAAGACCCGCATGATTCGCGATGCCATCGCCGCGGGAACCAGCCAGTATGGCATGCAGACCTTCGACCAGTCGCTCTTCGACCTCTACTCGCGCAATCTGATCAGCCTGGAAGAAGCCCTCATGCGCGCGTCCAACCCGGATGATTTCCGTCTGCGCGTTCAGGGCGTTCGCTCCTCGGCCGACGCCGCCCGCGAGGAAATGGAGCGCTCGATGAACGAATTCGAGCGCCTCGGCATCCGCCGCTAGCGCACAGTTCGGACCCTTTTCCACTTGCGCGAGACCCTATCGGCTGCCCAATAAAAAATTGAGCTTCGGTCGAGGTTTTTCGGCGCATTTCTGAGCCGAGACCACCCAAAAGATCATTCCCGGGTTTGGGCCGCTTCTCAGAATGGCCGTGTGACGCTTTACAAGGCGATTAGAGACGCTCAATCCTCGGAACAGCCCTACGAGCTTGGTCGCGCTAGATGCGCTGCGCTCTGGCCAGCCCAAATCGTTGTTTCGAGCCTTCGTTCCGGAAACATGAGCGCACCAGCTTTGTGACGCCAGAAACACGAGACTTAGCCAGTTGCGAAAACGGGCGACGTGCTTGTACCGGCTGGAGAATGATGATATAAAAATTCTTTGGGCCACCGCGCCGGTACGGCGCAGTGGAAATCGTTGCGCTATTTTCCAGGGAGATTGTGAATGGCTTACGTGATTGCCGAGCCTTGCATTGGTACCAAGGATTCTGCTTGCGTTGACGTCTGCCCGGTGGATTGCATCCACCCACGCAAAGACGAGGCGGATTTCGAGGGTGCCAAGCAGCTTTTTATCCATCCCGATGAATGCATCGACTGCGGCGCGTGCGTTCCCGTCTGCCCCGTGACGGCGATCTTCGCGATGGAAGACCTACCTGAAAAGTGGGCCAACTATGCCCAGATCAACACCGAATATTTTAAGAAATAACTCTCGGAGGAAAGCACCCGGCGAAATGGCTGGACGGTTGCCTAGCGACTCCATCCCTGCGGGTTGGTAAGGCGCTGCATGCTAACTCGGGCCGATTCGCGGCAGATTCTCGTTTCCAGGATCGTTTTCCTCCCCCAATCGCTTCGCCCATGTAACCGCTTCCCTCCGCAGTTCCGCGACGTCGATCCCGCGATGCTTGGGCACAAATCTCTGCAGCTTGACGGCTGCCGCAGCTAGAAGCGATTGCGCGCCGCTGGAATTCCCCCGCATGTGATGATGGAAGGCCGCAGCGAGCTGAATCAGGCCCTGCAAGAACGTCTTCTCGGGCTCTCGCTCGTTCATCCAAATCTCTTCCCAGACCTCGTGCGCGAGGAAAAACTCGCGTGAATTGAAAAGCTCGATGCCGCGCTGAAATTTTTCCTCGTGCATCATCCGTATCGCGCTCGAAAACAACTTCCGATAGACTTTCACCCGTACCGCAAGCTCTGTTGCGTGCGCAGAATCATATCAGGCGATGAGCGAAGCGTTGATGGCCAACATAAAGGTGGAATTGCCTGGTGTAGTGCTTGGAGTATTGGAAGCAAACGAAATCCGAGTCGAACCTGCCGGGCCGAAACTCGTTCGTCTCATGGACAATGTGTCGGAGGCGATCCGGCACAAGTTCTCGCTCGAAACTCTGGCGGAATCCGAGACCAGCCGTTCCGTACGCGCCATGTTCCGCGGCTGGGGGATCGATCCTTCGAAATACCGCCCGTCGTCCGAAGCGCTCCTGCGGCGCGTAGTGCAGGGCAAGGGGCTTTACCGAGTTTCAAACGCTGTCGATATAGGGAATTTGGGCTCAATCGAAAGTGGCTGGCCGTTTGGACTGTACGATAGTACTCGCATGGTGCCGCCCATCACGTTTCGCCACGGCTCGGTAGGCGAAATGTATGAAAACATCGGCAAGCGCATGTGGCATCTGGAGGGACGCCCGGTGCTGGCCGATGCGCTTGGACCTTTGGGCAGCCCCATCAGCGACTCCACGCGCACCATCGTGACGCGATCGACAAACGCCGTTTTGGCCGTTATTTATGCGCCCGAAGCGGCGCCGGAACCCTGGGTTCGGAACTCACTTTCTCTACTTACTGAACGGCTCATGCGCTTTGCGGCGTCTGGCGCGATTCGCTCCACTTTTCTCGCTAATGCTAATCTCTGACCCGCCACGATAGTACGATTTAGAACGGTGATTCGAATGACGGCTCCGGGCGCTCGGATAATCAGAACTGTGGATCTACGCGTTGGATGTGTGTTTTCAGTACTCTCCAAGGACGGTATTTTCGCATTGCCCCATCAAGGGGCGGCGGAACTACGGAGCCAAGACAGCCAAATACGCCCGGCTGTTTTCGCTAATCCGGGTTATTCTGTTTCGTGGCACTGAGGCCAGACCGTGCGGAAATTTGAACTCGTTCTCTTGATCCACGCCCACCAGCCGGTCGGGAATTTCAGCGATGTTTTTGAGCGTGCCTACGCCAAATCGTACCTCCCGTTCGTCGAACTCCTTGCGCGCCACCCCCAAATTCGCATAGGCGTTCATTATTCTGGGCCGTTGCTTGAGTGGATCGAACAGAACCATCCTGAATATTTCGATCAGCTACGCGAACTTGCCGCGCGGGGGCAAATCGAAATCGTGGGCGGCGGATTTTACGAGCCAATCCTAATCGCTATCCCGCCGAAGGACCGCCATATGCAAATCACGAGGCTCGCAGATTACGTGGAAAAACATTTCGACGGTCGCCCGCGCGGCGCATGGCTCGCCGAACGCGTCTGGGAACCCCAACTTCCGTCGTCGCTGAACGCCGCCGGTGTGGAATACACGCTGGTGGACGATAATCACTTCATCGGCGCGGGCTTCGATCCGGAAGAGCTTTACGGCCACTACATCGCCGAAGACCTAGGCCATATCGTCCGCGTGTTGCCCGGTCAGAAGCTCTTGCGTTACCTGATTCCCTTCCACGAAGTTGGCGAGACCATCGAATACTTACGCCACGCCTCGACGCTGCGTCCCGACGGATTCGCAACCATGGGCGACGACATGGAGAAGTTCGGCATCTGGCCTGGCACTCACGAGCTTTGCTTCCGCGATGGCTGGCTGGAGCGTTTTTTTACCGCTCTCGAACAGAATGCGGACTGGTTGGCGCTGAGCACGCCAGGAGAGGCGATATCGTCTCACGCGCCGCTTGGTCGCGCCGATCTTCCCGCGGCTTCCTACAACGAAATGTCCGAGTGGTCGCTGCCAACCCCGGCGCGCGTCCGATACCACGACCTCCTGCGCGAATTTGCCTCGCGCGAGGACGTTCTGTCCTTTTTTCGCGGCGGTATTTGGCGCGGCTTTTTCAGCAAGTACCGCGAAGCGAACCTGCTGCACAAAAAAATGCTGCACGTATCGCGGAAGGTCAACGGCCTCTCTCAAAATCGCAACCTGCGCCCGAAATCAAAAGCGGAACGAGAGTCCGCAGAAACATGCTTGCTGCGCGGGCAGTGCAACGATTCCTACTGGCACGGAGTCTTTGGCGGCATCTACTCACCCCACTTGCGGACGGCGGCGTGGCAGGCGCTCGCCGCTGCCGAAACGGTCGCCGATCGCCTGTCGCACCGAACGCGCCAATACGCGGACGCAGCTACGCTCGATTTCGATGGCGACGGGCGTGATGAGATCTATCTCACGTCCGACCGATACGCCACGCTGATCTCACCTGACGACGGCGGCACCATCAGCGCCATCGACTTCCGGCCGCGCAACGTAACGCTGATCAATTCCCTGCAGCGACGGCCCGAAGCCTATCACGAGAAGCTGCGCACTTTGAAGGAGAACCGTGCGCAAGGCGTGCAATCGATTCACGAGCAGATGCACACCAAGGAGGACGGCCTTGATCGATGGCTCCATTACGACCGTTGGCCGCGAACCGCTTTCCGCCTGCTAGTTTTCGGCCGCGAAAAGACTTTTGAGGATTGCACGACCGTTCAACTTGATGAAGACGCCGCGCTCGCGGGAGGACGGTACCGCGCGACCGAACTCTCGCCCATCCGCGTCGCGCTGGCTTCTCCGGATTGCGGAAATTGGTCCGCGGAGAAATCCTTCGAATTCGAACCGATTGCCAGAGGTTTTGCGATCGTCTGCGAAGCCGCCGTGCGCCGCCACGCACCAGGCGCCGCCTCCGTGAACATCGGAATCGAAGTCGTAATTAACTTTCTCGCGCCGGCCACGCCGGATCGATACTTCGAATCCGATGGACGCCGCTTCCCTCTCCGCTGGGCCGCGATCGTTCCGCACGCGGAACTTCGAGTTGCGGACGAATGGCAGAAGGTCAGCGTGGACTTAGAGGCGCCATCCGCGCGCGAATTCTGGGTCTCGCCGATCGACACCGTATCGGAATCGGAAGACGGATTCGAACGTGTGTATCAAGGCTCACAGGTAATCGCAGTCTGGCCGGCCGAACTGCCGGAAAGCGGCGAGTGGCGTGGACGACTCCACTTCACTGTTACGGAAATCGACAGATAGAATTGGATAAAATCGCTACGGCCGCTGCAACCTAACGGACCCAAATCGATTAACACGGCGGTCATCGGAGAAACGAAATGCCTGTATCGAAGGAACTGCTGGATATTTTAGTCTGCCCACTCTGCAAAACTCCGGTGAAGTTAACGGCCGATGGAGAGGGATTGAAGTGCGAGACTTGCCGGCGGGTCTATCCCATCCGCGGCGACATTCCCATCATGCTGATCGAGGAAGCGCGCGTCGACGCGGAATAAAGAAACACCTTACCCGAAAGGGCGCGAGAACAACGTCCGCCAAGACGTCCTCGGCCGCGGCGCGAGGAAGTTTCGAGGAGAGATTCTTCGGGCGCAACACGCCTCCCTTGGAATGCCCTGTGATGTGTTTATTCGAAGCACGCCTCAGAGTGCCGGCGGAGGAAAGCTGATGGACTCGTCGCTGAAACGAACGCCGAGGTCAATTTCTTTGGTGCCGCTTTGTTCAGCCGCATCGCCGTCGGATGGAAACGGCTTATAGGGGCTTACTTCGACAATCACATCAACCCCATTCGAATCGTTTCGCCGAACGGTTCGCTCGATGTGATAGCTGCGAACCGGGCCATAGTAGCCGTTCGAACCCCAGTCCTCTAAGAAGTCCTTGAAGGAATACGACGAGGATGGCTTCCAGATTTTATATGCTTCCTGCATGTTGCCGGCCGCGACTTCGTTCAGAAAGTGCCGAACCGTATCCTTTTGTTTGTAATAGCGGAGCATGTACCAACTGGCGCCGATCACAAGCACCACGAAAATCACAATCATGATCACGTAGCGCCGGATCTTGGACCCGCGTTGTTCTTTCTGAGGAGTGTCGAAAAGCAACCGCGATGCTCCTGGTTCAAATTTGGCGTTTGAAGAGCGCGATGCTGATTCCGATCATCAGCGCCGAGAACGCGCTTAACAGTAGCACGTCTGAATAAATGCCTTCAATCCCGGTATTCTTCACGGTCAGATTCCGCAGAGCGTGGACCGTGTATGTGAACGGATCCACCACGGACATCCAGCGAAGCCATTTCGGAAATCCCTCGATGGGCGAGATCGCTCCGGACGGAAAGAAAAGCAGCATGTTCAGAACACCGAATATCGCGCGCGGCACCAAGGGATCGCTCACGCGCACCATGGCCACAAACATGAAACTGATCATGGCCACGGAGGCGACCAGCGTCACCAGACACAAGTAAAACAGCCGCACTGGGTCCCATAATCCCGGTATTCCCACGATCATCCCGCCAATGATCACGATTGACATACCGGCCATCAGACCTTTCAGCGCTCCCGCGCCGATCAGGCCCGCCACCAGCTCCGACTTTTTGATCGGCGTAAGTAAATAACCTTCGTGCAGTCCCCGTGATTTGTCGTCGATAAACGTGATGCCCCCGCCGATCATTGCCACAATAAAAATCGCCATCGCCGTGGAACCCGCGAGCAAATATTTCGCGTATTCGACGTATGGATATACTTCCACAACATCGAGCTGCACCTGGCCGTCCAATCGCGACTGCGTGGCCGGCGCATTTAGCGTCGTGACGATATTCTGGAGTTCGGCCTCCAGAGAGCTGGCCATCACTAGGTCGGTATTGTCTTCGCTGAAGGCGATCTGCGGGCGATCGTGGTCGTAGAATTTTTGAGAGAAATGCTGCGGCAGCTCGATCACGCCCCGCACGAACCCCGCGTGCAAATCGTCGATGGCGGCTTGCTGCGATGGATAGTCAACGACGCGGAAAGTGTCCGGCCCAGCAGCAACGCCGTCAAACATTTCGCGCACCTGGCGCGACAAGACCGAATGGTCCTGATCCACGAAGGCGACTTTCGCGCCCTTGATTTTTCCGCCAAACGCATAGCCCAGCACGATCAGCTGCACCAATGGAAAGATGAGTGAGCTCACCATAAGCGCGGGCGAGCGGAAGAATTTGCGCATATCGCGCTCGATCAGGGCCGAGACCCGCTCGAAATTCATCACTGTAAAGCTGTCCCTCCGCAGCGAACCTCGACGTGCGCCGTCCGCTACCGGTAAAAACGGCTGACGTCATACGTGGCTGTATGCGTCGCGTCGCGCAAATCGCTTCCCGTGTAATGCAGGAACACGTCGTCCAGCGTGGTGCTCTGCACGGACACCTTCCGCACCGTTACATGCTCCGCTCGCGCCGCATCCATCAGGGCTGCTACCGTCTTCGGCCCATCCAGCGAAGCGATATGCGTCATATTTTCGTGCTGGGTGACGGCTTTCACCGCAGCCAAAACATTTAGCTGATCCGTCCAGTTTGGCGGCGCATTGTCGAATTCCGCCTCCACCACGTCCGTTCCTGGAATGCTGTCCTTCAGCCGCGCCGGCGTGTCGAGCACCGCGAGTTTGCCGTGGTCCACAATCGCGATCCGGTCGCAGAGTTTATCTGCTTCATCCATGTAATGCGTCGTCAGCAAAATCGTCAGCTCGGATTTGTCGCGCAAATTGCGGATCATTTCCCAAACGTTCGTGCGAGAAACGGGATCGAGTCCGGTGGTGGGCTCGTCGAGAAACAAGATGCGAGGCGAATGGACCAACCCGCGCGCGATTTCCAGGCGCCTGCGCATGCCGCCTGAAAACGTACCGACCAGCGCATCCTTGAACTTCATCAGATCTACGGATTCCAGCAAATGCATGATCAGATCGCTGCGCGTTTCTGCCGGCACGCCGTAGAGCTTCGCGTGAATCAGCATGTTCTCTATTGCCGTAAGCTCGGGATCGGAAGTGAACGCCTGCGGAATCACTCCCAACGCGTGGCGCACGCCATCGGCATCGGCGCGAATATCATGGCCATCGATTCGCGCCGTCCCGGAGGTCGGCGGCGTCAGCGTGGTCATCATGCGAATCAGCGTGGTTTTCCCCGCTCCGTTCGGCCCCAATAGTCCAAAAATCTCGCGAGCGGCCACGGAAAAGTTGATGTCGTTCACCGCGACGAGATCGCCGAATTTCTTCACCAGATGATCCACTTCAATAGCGTTCATGCTTATCCTTCTGTGTTTACAACTTTGCGAACCAACTGGTCTTGTGCGGCGGGGGCAGCAGCACCGTCGCCGTCATCCCGGTAAAGAGCCGCCCGTCGTCCCTCGGCAGAGAGACTTTGATGGCAAATGTCTTGATGTCGCGCTTGGTGCGGCTCACGTCGCGCTGCGTGGCGAAATCGCTCTCGACTCCTTTGAAAATCACCGGGCCTTCGAGAATCGTTCCGGAGGGGAGCCGCACGCGCATCTTTTGGCCGAACTGAATCGAATCGATGTAGCTTTCCTCCACGTCGGCGCGGACCCAGAGGTGATCCACATCCACGACGACGACGATCGGAGAACCCTGCGAGACGACCTCACCTTGCTTTGCCACGCGGACGGAGACGATGCCGTCGATGGGCGCGTAGATTTTCGTGTAACTCAGCTGGGCGGTGACTTGAGCCTGGGTCGCGCGGGCCTGCTCGAGTTGGGCGATTGTGCCGGCGACGGCGCTTTTGCGCACGTCCACCTGCTTTCGATTCGCCTGCGCGACGGCGATGGACGCTTTCTGAGCTTTGAGGGCGTCTTCGAGAGCTTTGACGTTGGCCTCGGACATTTTCACGGCTGCGTCGGCGTGATCGCGGTCTTGTGCGGAGATTTCACGCTTGTCATAGAGCTGCTGCATGCGCTTCAAGTCCGTTTGATCGCGCCAGAGTTGCGCGCGCGCCTGCTGGAGTTGCGCGTCGGAAGAGGTGGTCATGGCCTGGGCTTGATCGAGGGAGGCGGTGGTTTGCTCGCTGGTCCAGGAATAGTTGTGCTCGGCTTCGTGCACAGAATTTTCCAGCGTTGCGACATTTGCTTTCGCGGCAGCCAGGCTCGCTTCGAGCTCGGTGCGATCGAGCTCCGCGATCAAGTCGCCCTTTTTTACGAAGGAGCCTTCGTCAACCGTGAGACTGACGATGCGCCCCATGATTTGAGGGCTTACGATCACTTCGTTGCCGTCCACGATTCCGATCAAGGGAATATCGCTGCCTCGCGGCGTGGTGGTGAAATAGACGATGAGCGCCACGAGAAATACAATTCCGATTACGATTATGAATTTTCGCCCGGTCATCGGGACCTCGCTGGAATGCGTTTCGTTTTGCTGCGATGCGGATGAGAGCTGCACAAACCGTGCTCGAGAAAATCGAGGAGGGCGAGCCGCCTGGATTCGATGGCTTGCGGAGTGAGCAGTTCGTGGCCGACGACGTGCCTCATCACCGGCGCGGCGGCGAAGTAGAAGGCCGATGCGCCGAGCAGGGTGAATGCGGCGTGCTGCGAATCTACCTTTCGAAATTCTCCGGCGGAGATACCGTCGTCGATCAGGCCGCTGAGTTGCTTAAGGAAGGGGCGGAAGTATTCCTTCGCGATCCATTCGATTTTCGGAGTCGCGTCCATCGCCTCGCGCTGCACCAGGCGGGGATAGTTCGGATGGCTCTCGAGAAAAGCGAAATATCCGTTCACCCAGGCGCGAAGCCGCTCGCGCGCCGTGGCATCCGGAGCGGTGGGCGCGTACACGACTTTCCGGAGCTGGCGGAATAGATTTTCAAGGACGGCGCGATGCAGGCGGCGCTTGTTGCCGAAATAGTAGTAGAGCATGGCCTTGTTCGCGTGCGCTTCGGCTGCGATTTCGTCCGTGCGCGCTCCGGCCATACCCTGCGCGGCGAAATGCCGCTCGGCGGCGGCCAGAATTCGCCGCGCCGTGGCGGGATTTTCCACTTTTCTGCGGCCGAGTTTCATCGTGCGCGCCTCATAGCCCCAATCGCTTCATTCCCGCTTCGTGATACCGCATGCCGGCGGCAGCGCCCTTCGGCGCGATTTTGTCGATGCGCGCGAGATCAGCGTTGGTGAGAGTCACGTTGAGCGCGTCGAGATTGTCGTCGAGATATTTGATTCGCCGGGTGCCGGGGATCGGCACGATATCGCCGCCCTGCGCGAGCACCCAGGCGAGCGCAAGTTGCGCGGGCGTGCAGCCTTTCTCCGCCGCCATCTGTTTGATCCCTCCGACGATCTCAAAATTCTTTTGGAAGTTGGCGCCCTGAAATCGCGGGGTGTTGCGGCGGTAGTCGTCGGACGCGAGATCGTCGAGCGTTTTGATTTGTCCGGTGAGGAAGCCACGGCCCAGCGGGCTATAAGGAACGAAGCCGATGCCGAGCGAGCGGCAGAGCGCAAGCAGATCGTCTTCCGCGTCGCGCGTCCAGAGCGAATACTCCATCTGCAGTGCGGCGATCGGATGGGTGGCATGGGCGCGGCGAATCGTGTTTGCGCCTGCTTCGGAAAGACCGAGATAGCGAACCTTTCCTTGTTCGACGAGACGGGCCATCGCACCAACGGTTTCTTCGATGGGAACCGTGTTGTCCACTCGATGCTGGTAGTAAAGATCGATCGTCCCAATGCGCAGCCGGCGCAGGCTAGCTTCGCAGGCCAGCCGCACGTATTCGGGGCGCCCGCTGACGCCTTGAAACGAGCCATCGGCGCCGCGCACGTTGCCGAATTTTGTGGCGACGATTACTTCGTGGCGGTGCTTTTCGACGGCTTTCGCGACGAGCTCTTCATTGCGGCCGACGCCGTACATGTCCGCGGTGTCGAGCAGGGTAACGCCGCGGTCGATGGCCTGGAGAATCGTGCCGATCGATTCCCGGTCGTTCGTGGGGCCGTAGAATTCGGACATGCCCATGCAGCCGAGTCCTACGGCGGAGACTACGAGTGAGCTTTTCCCCAGACGGCGGTATTCCACAGTCTTCTCCACGGCGCAATTATTTAACTAACTGGTTAGTTTAATCGATTCGGCGCTTGAGGTCAAGCCTCTCTCGCCGGCCTTCTCTTGATATTACGAATTGATTGGGGATTTATTACGAAAAGCTATCTCGCAAATGCTGGTGTGCCGGGTACGGAGAACCTCAGGGGTTAAAACCCCTGACTTGCGCCGACTTTGTCGGCACGGCTGCCCTTCGTATCTCAGGGTAAAAAGCAGTGCCCTGACGCAATTCGCATATGACACGGCTCTTAGCCTTCGAGGGCGCCGCCGGCTCCCGCGGGGAGCTCGATGGAGTATTTGGTTCGGGCCTTTTCGCGATGGAGTTCGAGGGCGAGTTCAATCAGGCGGTCGATCAGTGTTGTGTAGGGCAGGCCCGAAGCTTCCCACAGCTTGGGATACATGCTGATGGAGGTGAAACCGGGGATGGTGTTGAGCTCGTTGAGGAATATTTTTCCATTCTTGCGGTCGAGGAAGAAATCGCAGCGCGCCATGCCGGTGCCGTCGATCGCTCGAAAGGCCCTGACCGCATACTCCTGAAAGGTGGCGACCTGTTTCTTCGTCAGCTGCGCCGGAATCACCAGCTGCGTGCCGCCTTCCAGATACTTTGCGGCGTAGTCGTAATATTCGCGATGCGGAACGATTTCACCCGGAATCGACGCACGAATGTCGTCGTTGCCGAGGACCGAGACTTCAATTTCGCGGCCGTTGACGCCGCGCTCAACGATGATTTTGAGCCCGAATTCGGCGGCGAGATCCATCGCAGCTTGCAGCTCGTGGAGGGCTTTCACCCGCGTCATGCCCACGGAGGAGCCGAGGGTGGCGGGCTTGACGAATATCGGGAAGCGGAACTTTTTCTTGATCTCGCGCAGCACTTTCACGCGATCGCGTTCCCATTCCCAGCGGTGAAAGGCGAGGAAGGGAACGATGGGCAAGCGGGCTTGCTCGAAAAGGCGCTTCTGGACGTCTTTGTCCATGCCGACCGCGGAAGCGAGAACACCGGCGCCGACGTAGGGAAGTCCGGCGAGCTCGAGGAGACCTTGCACGGTGCCGTCCTCTCCGAATGTGCCGTGCAGAACGGGAAAGACGACATCCACGATGACGCTTGGCTGGCCGGTGGAAGGGCCGACGGGAACGAGCTGAGCGGCGGTGGGATCAGCCGGGAGCATGACGCGGTCGCCGGACTTCAAAACGTCGCCAAGCATTTTCACTGCGCCGGAGCCGACGAGCCAGCGGCCGTCCTTGGTGATGCCGATGGGAACCGCTTCGTATTTTTCAGGATCGAGCGCGCGAATTACGGAGGCGGCGGAAGCGACGGAGACTTCATGCTCGCCGGAGCGGCCGCCGAAGACGACGCCGATGCGCAGCCGCTTTTTCACGCTCGTCATCGATTGGCGCTCGTTGTCTTAATCGTGAGCATCAGAGAATTTTTTTCCCCAGGCCCGATAGGACCAGTTCGACGCCGAGAAGCGCGGTAGTGTTGTGGACGTCGATGACGGGATTTATTTCGACGAGCTCGAAGGAAACCATGCTCTTGCTGTCGGCAATCATTTCCAGGGCGAGGTGCGCTTCGCGATAGGTGACGCCGCCGCGAACCGGAGTTCCGACGCCGGGAGCATCCGTGGGATCGACGAAGTCCATGTCGAGGCTGACGGCAACGCCGGCGGTGTCGTCGGTGGTGAAGCGGAGCGCTTCGGCCATCACTTCGCGCATGCCGCGCTCGTCGATATCGCGCATGGT
>JBOGMX010000033.1:0-66003 GCA_050746725.1 Candidatus Acidiferrales bacterium
CCATGGCGATGAACGCACGGCCGTTCTCCTCGCCAATGTCGTGGATCGTGCAGATGTTCGGATGATTTAGCGCGGAGGCTGCTTTGGCTTCGCGTCGGAAACGTTCGAGGGCTTGCGGATCGCGCGAAAGCTCCTCGGGCAGAAACTTCAGCGCTACAAAGCGGCCGAGCCGCGTGTCTTCGGCCTTGTAAACCACACCCATCCCGCCGCCGCCGAGCTTCTCGACGATTCGGTAATGCGAAATGGTCTCGCCGATCATTAGGAGGGTTCCCCTGGTCCAATCAATCCGGGATGCCGATGCGCTTCACCAACGCGTCGAAGCGCGGGTCGCCGTGGAGATTGTCAAATGTCGGATGGAACTTGAAATAGGCCAGAAAAGACGTGCGTTCGTGAAACGCCTTTTCGAGCCACTCGAATGCCACGTCCTTTTCTCCGAGTCCCGCATAAATCGCGGCAACCCAAATGGACGAGCGACCATCCGGACTCCAAGCTTCTTCGATTTGTCGAAGAATTTCGCGCGCTTCCTCCGTTTTGCCGATCTTCGCATAGGCCGCGCCCAGGTGCCCGAGCACTACAGTCACCCCACGAGCCTGAGTAATGGTCTCCTGGCACAACCGGAGCGTTTCTTCGGTCTGGCCAGCCCAGGCGTATGCAAGCGCGAGCGCAACGAGGCACGTCGTGTTACGCGGATCGAATTCCAGGCTCTTTGTGAAATGTAAAATGGCTGAATCGAAACGTCTCGCGACGCCGTATGCGATGCCCATGTAAAAGTGCGTGGAATCGGAAAATGGATCCAATTCCACACCCCGTTTTGCAACCGCGATTGCTTCGTCGAACCGGCCGAGGGATGAGTACACAAAATGAAGCTGGCCCCATGCCGACGCCGAGTCTGGATTTAGCTCCACGGCACGCCGCATTTCCCGTTCCCCGCCGATGAAATCCCAAAAGTAAAAGCGCATCACGCCCAAGCCAAGGTGCGCTTCGGCCAAACTGTCGTCCAGAGCAAGAGCTTTCTGCGCGGCCCACTGCGCTCGAGGTCGAACATCAGAAGAAGGCGCATAGCCCAGGACGTCTTGAAACATGCACGCATTGGCTAACTCTGCGTAGGCTGGAGCGTACTGCGAATCGATATCGATGGCGCGCTCGCAAAGCGTGATCGCTCTGCTAACCGCCGTCGCATACGTCTTGTGTGCCGAGTGCCGGGCTTCGAGCACGAGCCGGAACGCTTCGTTATTTTGCGTGGGACGCTTGCGGAGCTTTTTCTTTTCCTCGCCGCTGAGCTGCAACCGCAGTTTTTCCGAAATCTCGCCGCTCAATTCTTCTTGTAGAGCGAGCAGGCCCGCCATCTTGCGGTTGTAACGTCCTCCCCAGAGTTGCGCCTGGCGCTCGACATCGACCAATTCGACCGACACAATCAAATCGTCGCCGCGCTGCAGCATTCGCCCTGCCATTACTGCCCTCACACCCAATTCGCGGCCTGCGACCAGAGGGTCAACATCTGAACCGCGGTGCCGAAACGCCACTGCTCGCGGAACCACGCGTATCTTGCGAAGCTGCGCGAGTGTGTTGATTAAGGACTCCGCAATACCGTCACTCAGATATTCGGTCTCGGGATCACGGTTTTCCAGCGGCAGGATCGCCAGCGAATCGATGGCGCTTGCGTGTTTTCCGGAGGAGGACCTTTCCGTCTTCGACGGCCGCTTCGAGGAGGGTTGCACGGCATCCGGAACCGTTGCGTGAACAGGCGCGGGACGCGACGTTTCCAGGTCGCGCCTCACCCGTTTCAGGTCCGCCAGAATCGCCGAGGCGCTGGGATATCGAAAGTCGCGATCCTTTTCGAGCGACTTGCGGATGATCTCTTCGATCCCTTTCGGCAACTGCGGATTCAATTTCGACGGCGAAGCCGGCTCCTTCGCCAGGATGGCGTGGAAGATTACGGCCGAGGTGCTGCCGTCGAAAGCCTGGCGGCCGGTGGCCATCTCGTAGAGCACTGCCCCGAAGCTAAAGAGATCGGTTCGTGCGTCCATCTCTTCCCCTCGCGCCTGCTCGGGAGACATGTACACGACCGTGCCCAGCGCGACTCCGGGACTCGTCAGATTCGGGCCTTCGTCCTCGGTCGTTCCTTCGGTCGTCGCCGCGAGTGAACGGTCCTGGGGTATCTGCTTGGCGAGTCCAAAGTCCAGGATCTTCGCCTGACCCCGCTCGGTGATGAATATGTTGGCTGGCTTGATATCGCGATGAACGATGCCCTTTGCGTGCGCCGCGCCCAGCGCGTCCGCGATCTGCGTGGTAAATTCCAGCAACAAATCCAGAGGCAGCGGCTTACCGCCGATGCGCCGCTTCAGCGTCTGGCCTTCGAGCAGTTCCATGGCGATGAAGCGCTGGCCCTCGTGCTCACCGATTTCATGGATCGTGCAGATGTTGGGATGATTTAACGCCGCGGCAGCACGCGCTTCGCGCAGGAAGCGTTCGAGAGCTTGCTTGTCGCTCGAAACCTCACCGGGAAGAAACTTCAGCGCGATAGTCCGGCCGAGCATGGTGTCCTCGGCTTCGTACACCACACCCATGCCTCCACCGCCGAGCATTTTCAGGATGCGGTAGTGAGAAACAGTGCGGCCAACGAAAGGATCGGATGCGGGCACGGGAGCTTATCGTAATCCGCATCATCAAGCCGGTCAATGCCGCACGGTTGGCTGCTCTCTGCGCCTACGCCGGTGCTCTTAGCGCAGCGATTGAGTCCAGCCGGAAGTGTCGCCGAAAGGCAGGCTGGTCATCACCGCGATGATCGCTTGAATTTTGCCATCCTTGATTTTGAAGATTTCGTCCACCTCTTCGCTGAACGGGCGCAGAGCTGCGCGCGATTCCTTCACTTTTCCGACGCCTGGTACGTTGACGTATTCGACCGTGCCCGGCGTATTAAACATGAAGGAGCCCATTACGATTCCGTGCGCGCGGTCCACCACCGTGTAGCGGCGCGGCGAAATCGGGAAAATGTATTCGAACAGGTGCGTATCCAATTGCTTGGAGCAGCTGAGCGGACCGTTTTTCGCTGCCGCGCCGAAGGAAGACGGGCAAGTCTGCGTGCCGTTCTCCACGCGAATCACGCCGGGAGCCCAGGGAACGATATTCCCATTGCTCTTCTCTATCCCGTCGAAATAGAGATCGGTCTGCGCGATCAGGTCTTTCGCCGATTCGCGCTCCGCTTCGGGAATTTCTTCATAGAATGACGCGAGTTTGGGCGCCACTTTCGGATTCGTCAATCCAGCCGGTTGCGTAAAGCCGGTCGCCGTCTCCTTGCGCGTATCCAGCACTTCGATCTGGCTGACTTTGTTGTTCACCACGCGCAAGCGGGCGCACAGCAAACCCGGCATGCCCGCCTCAAATGTTTCGCCGACGAAACCGACCTCGCCATCTTCCGGATCATCGATATAGAGCTTGTAGCTGCCCCAGCCGGTGAGCGTCCCCCACAGCCCATCGCCGATCTTTAGAACCTGGCCATTTTCGGTATAGCGGACCTGGCTTGCCATCGGCAGCAGCGAGGGATCGTGAGCGATCAGCGCAGCCCGGAATCGGTCCATCATCTCGTCCAAGCATTTCCCGTCGCACTTCGAGGCGGCGTCCGCTTCGAGCGGCAGCGGCTTCGGCGCGGGCGGAGCAAAACCTTCCGGTCCCCATCCGGATCGGATTCCGTAAGGCTCCTCTGTGAGCACCGCTTGAATCTGCCGGATCTTGCCCTTCTCGATTTTGAAGAGCTCACCGATTTCCCACGTGAAGGGATGCCGAAGCGTGGCGGGAAAGACTTCGCCGTTCGTCAGGCTGAGAGTCTTGAGCCTGCCGGCGT
The DNA here is from genome assembly GCA_050746725.1 of Candidatus Acidiferrales bacterium. Classification (GTDB taxonomy): domain Bacteria; phylum Acidobacteriota; class Terriglobia; order Acidiferrales; family UBA7541; genus Palsa-295. The sequence continues at coordinate 3,842 of JBOGMX010000033.1, forward strand.
GGTTGAAAAAAGCGAATGCAAACGCTAGCCCGCGCTGGGGATCGACGATCACAAAGCGTCGGTCGCTGATTTTGGTGACTATCTTGAAGAAACCGGTCTTGAATTGCGCCAGGCAACCCAGCCTCATGATCGCCAATCCGGGATTATAAACCTGCGAATGAGCGGCTTGCGGGTTGTTCGTCGTCTGGGTCGCGTTTTCGATGCGGTTGCAATTAGGCGCAAAGGGATAGTCGCCTTTGCCGGTGTTTTGTTGCAAGCCGGAAAAGTACATGTTCGCGATCTTCACCAGCTCCGCACGGCTTTCGCGCTGTCCTGGAGGAACGTCTTCGGTGAAGAGCGGATTGGGTTGCATCGCGTCAAGCTTTTTGGCCGCGTCTGCATCGCGGGCCACGAAATCTTCCACCTCCGTGATTTTTCCGCCGGTCACTTTCAGGCGCAGGCAAAAAATCACCGGATAGCCCCATTCCCTCATGGTACCGATGTACCCGGCTTCGCCGCGCGCGACGTCGTCGAAATGCAGCTTGAAATTGCCAATGCCGTTGAACGTGCCCCACGTGCCATGGCCAATCTTCAGCACTGCAGTATTTTCGGTGAATTTCACGTCGTGCGCGAAGGCCACGTCCGTGGGCTTGTGCGCGACGAGCGCGCTGAGATAGTTATTGACGAATCCATCGAGGCACGCGCGCCCGCACAATTTCTCGGACCCAGCTTGCGCCGCGACCCGCGCCAGCATATCTGGCGCCGGGCGTTTCGCCGCTGCGGCAATCGGCGCTGCACCCACGCCTAACGCAATCGCAAACGCCACTACTATTGCAAACTTAATGTTGAGAACTCTGCGCATCATTTGATCGCTCCCCTATGCGCGCGCTTAGCTACGCACGCCGATTTCTCTCCGGGCTTTTCACCGGCCCGTAATACTTAACGAACTCAAAGTTTGCTACGACAGGCTAAACGCAAAATACGTCGTTCCTGCGGTCACGAACACGTACTGCTTTCCTCCCGCCTCGTAGGTGACCGGATTCGAACGCAGCGACGCTCCCAGAACGATCTCCCAGAGCGGTTTCCCGGTCTCCACATTCAGCGCAAAGAAGTTCCCTTCGTCGCTGCCGGAGAAAACCAAATTGCCTGCGGTCGCAAGCGTGCCCACCCACGGCGGGGGAAGTTTTGGCCACGATCGGGACCTGTGGACAAAATCGCTGCGGCCTTGGCTCGGGATCTGGGGCCGGGTTTGGCGCGGCCTTCGCCGAGCCGCCCGCCAAGCCCCATACCAAAATCGGCAGGACACCTACACCGCGTCGGCGCATCGCGTTCATGTCCACCCCGATTCAATCGTCAGCGCGTGCCTCGCGAAATATCGCAGCTCCGCAAAAAGTGCCAAGGAATCTTCCGGCCACGCGAACGAGCGGCGCAGGCGCTCCGCTAGATCAAGAATTGCGGTACGCTCAGGGCAAGCCGAGGCTTCCGTACGAGCGTGGGTACGCGAGAATTCCCCAGGGCGTGTGGAACCCGGTGAGGATTTTCAAGGTCTTGTAGGTATTCGCATCGATCACGTAGACGTTGTTGGACCGGCCGCAGGCCATCAGCAGCTTCGATCCATCGGGAGTAAACGTGAAATGCCAGCACCGCTTGCCGATCGGCGTTTGACCGATCGGTTTCAGCGTATCGGCATCGAACACTTGCAGCGTTTGCGCGGCCGCCGCGGCCACGAAAATTCGCTTGCCGCTTTTATCGAACGCCACGCCATATGGCTTCGCATCGGTCTGAATCCAACGCTCCACTTTGAAGTTCGGGTCGAGCATCACCAATGTGCCAGATCCTTCCATCGTCACCGCGTAGCCATTGCCGAGCGGCGAACGCTTCACGCCGCGTGGCCGGCGCCCGATCTTCGAAAGGTCCACGTCCTCGATCATCTTTCCGGTAGATGTGTCGTAGATGCCGAGCGAATTTTGCGCCTCGTTGGCGACGATCAATTTCGAACCGTCCGCCGAAAATTCCAGCCCTTCGGTCGAAATTCCGGCCATAAAGTCTTTCTCGCGCGACCAGTCTTTCGTGCTGAACGACACGATCTGCGAAGGCGGGCCTTGCTCTTCCTCTTCTTCCTGGCCGGGCGTGGGCGGGCCTCCCGTGGACCCCGGCTCGTACGAGGTGAACATGGACGTGCCGCTCGGATTGATCTTCACGAATTCAGGATTGTCGCCCACGTGAATGCGCTTCACCAGCTTCATGCGCATGCCGCGCGTGTCGAACACCGTCGCCGACGCCGTATTTTTGTCGGCCGTGAATAGATATTTACCGTCAAACGTCAGCCCCAGCCCACGCGGCGCCACATTTGCCGGGTGAACTCGTTTCACCACTTCCATCGTGGTCAGATCTATGATTTCGATGCCATCGTCTTCGTCCGTCACGTACGCCACGTTCGACGGAATCCTGTCCATCCTCACAATCCATGCCGCCACTCCGCCCGCCACTGCCAGCACTACCAGGATCAATATCTTCCAGCGTAATTTCATCAACGCGCCTTTCCCGAAGAACACAGTTCGCGCGATTCGCGCCTTCGCATCCAGGTCAATTCAAACGCGCGCAACAGGTTACCTCAATTCTCTCGGATGTTTGCGGTGAAGTTACAACTTACGCGAGAGCGAGCAGCGGATTTGCCAAGTGAATGGAGGCATGGAGCGGCATCAGCGGAGAAATAATTTGCGCCAAGACCGCAATTCAGAGAGCGCTTCGCGACCCGCGCGCATAACAAATTAATCGCTCACGTGATCGAGACGTTCTGGTAGTTCTGTCAAGCTATCCAGCAACAAATCGGGCGGGTGCGCGCGAAAACCCTGCGGACCCAAGCCGTAGCTCACGCCGCAGGACCAGATACCGGCGTTGCGTGCGGTGCGAACATCCACTTCGGAGTCTCCCACCAGCATCGCTTCCGCGGGCGAGGCGCGGAAATCGCGCAGGACCGCGCATGCGCCCTCGGGATCCGGTTTCTTCGTTCCAAAGCTATTTCCTCCGTACACCACCTGAAAATACCGCGCCAGGCCCAATCCCTGAAGAATCGCCTGGCTGAATTTCACAGGCTTGTTCGTCAGCAGCGCCATCGGCCTATCGTTCAGCAACTCCAAGCCCTCGCGCACGCCTGGGTACGTGACCGTGTTGTCCAGCATGTGTTCGCGGTAGTAGCTGAGGAAATATTCCAGCCCGCGCTGCGATTCTTCCTCCGAAGCGCCTTGACCAAGCGCGCGCTGCACCAATATCGCCGCGCCGCTGCCCACCAGCTTGTAGATGGCTTCGTGAGGGAGTTCTGGGCGCCCCATGTGGCGTAGGGTCGCATTTACGGAGTGCGCCAAGTCGAGCCTCGAATCGATCAGCGTGCCATCCAGATCGAACATAAGCACGCGCACGGCGGCGAACTTGCCATTGTGATTCGCCGTCTTCCCGCGATTGTCTTTTGCATCCATGCGCCCGTCCCGTGTATCGGAATCCTTCATTGTAGCCGATACAGGCTTCGTGGCGCGCGCCATGGGCTCTGAGTCGGGTGCCGTCGATAAGAACGAAGGCGTTGTCAAGAGACACTTGTTTACTGCAGTGCCTTTCAGCCTCGCGTGACGATCAGAGTGGTTGGAGGACCGAAGCTCTGAAACTCACACGGTGAATCAGCTTGCGGCGGCCGACCCTTCGGATCGTTCCGTCAACCAATGCTTGAGCACCTCTGAGCGCCTTGTGAAGCTTCACACGGCTATGCCTTGAGGCGGTCAAGAGTGCTTTTTGCACTTCGAAGGGGCGCATACAAAAAAATACTCGCGAAGCCGGTGTCTTGAGCCGGCCGCGCGAGCATTTTCTGATGCAGTGATCGGTTATGGCAGCGCGTAGACGTGGACTACAGAGCCTTCGCTGATGGCCACGTACTGCTTGCCGTCCTTGCCTTCGTAGCTCATGGGATCGTTGCCGTTGCCGCCGAGATCCGTAACCCATAACATTTTGCCGGTGTGCGAATCGTAGGCGCGGAACATTCCGTCGGTGGTGGCGCCGTCGAAGACCAACCCGCCTGCGGTGGCCATTGGTCCGGCGCTGCTGCCATTGCCGGTGTCTTGCTTACCCGGCGGAAGGCCCTTGGTGATGCCGGCAACATCCGACCAGGCGATTTCTCCGGTGTTGGCGTTGACGGCGATGAGCTTGCCCCAGGGCGGTTTCTGGCAGGGCCAGCTGCCGATGACTTTCCCTTCGGCGTTCTTGGCGGGCGCTGCGAAGCCGGCGTAGGGTCCGGGTCCGAGAACGCTTGCGCGGTCGTAAGGCTGAGTGGAACCTTGGGTGCCGCGACCGTAATTCAATCCGGGTTTCTTCTTCTCAAGATAACCCATCAGGGAGTTATCGTGTGTATGCACGAAGACGTAGCCGTCAGTGGGATCCACGGCAACGCCGCCCCAGTTCACGCCGCCCGTGCCGCCGGGAAACTGAATGGTGCTATGCACCGGTGTGCCTTCCTTGTGGAAATTCCATCCGGTAAACGGACCCTCGTTGCGGAGACCGCCCGACTTTTTCTCCAGCTCGCGGCAAGCCGCAGCATGCTGAGGCGTGGTGTCTTCCGCGGTGACGATGTCGGAAGGTTTGTAGCTGACGCGCGCGAGCGGCGGAGGCTTCAGCGGAATCGGTTGCGTCGGAGAATACCATTCGCCGGGTACGTCACCTGCGGCGACGGGTTGCTCTTTCACTCCGAACACCGGCTTTCCGCTTTTGCGGTTGAAGATAAACATGTAGGCGGTCTTGTTCATGCCGATCACCACGGGCACCGACTTGCCATGGCGCTTGATGGTGAAAAGCGACGGACCGACGTCCATATCCTGGTCCCAAAGAGGGTGATGGATGGTCTGGAAATACCACTTCAGCTTTCCGGTCGAGGCATTGAGAGCGACGAGAGAATTGCCGAAGAGATTGTCTCCGGGCCGGCCGCCGCCATAGTAATTGGGATTCCCGCCTGGTACGGGAATATAGAGGGTGTTGGTTTTCGGATCGACGGACAGCACCCAATTCCAGACGTTGTCTCCGGAGCGGTCCTTCCAACTGCCGTTGAGCCAGGTGTTGTTGCCCACTTCGCCGGGCCGCGGAACGGTGTGAAAGACCCACAGCTTTTTGCCGGTCTTGACGTTGAACGCGCGGGAGTCTCCCGGGGGCCCAGTGGGCGTAGCGGGGTCGTCGGCGCCGATATACATCATGTCCTTGAAGATGGTCGGAATGCCGCCGTAGGCGACAGTGAGGGTGAGAATTCCACCGTCGGCAAAGCTGGGCACCAGCTTTCCGGTTGCGGCGTCGAGTTCTTCGATCTTTTTGTTCAGCGTATCGAAGACGATTCGCGGCGGATCATTTTTGTCGCCGGGCCAGTAAGCCACGCCGCGAAAAGCCACCATGGTGTTGCAGTCGTGGGACCAAATTACCTTTCCGGTGTCCGCGTCCAAGGCCACAACGTTGCGGCCGGCGGGCACGTACATCACGCCGTTCACCACGATGGGCGTGACCTCAAAACGTCCGCGCGGCGCCAAATCGTAGGTCCAAGCTTCCTTGAGATTCGCGACGTTCGTAGTGTTAATTTGCGTGAGCGGCGAAAATCCGTCGCTGGCCAGACTGCGCCGGTACATCGGCCAGTCGCCGGCCTTGTACTTGTCCTTAGCGCTGCTCGCGGGCGCGGCGAGCGACGCGCAGATCACACCGGCAGCCAAAACAGAAAACCATCGAAATCGCATGGATCGATTTCCTCCCCTTTGGTAAGACCCGCGCCATCACCCCGCGGTTACATCGTCCTAGCCCTATGGTCGATTCCGTGAAAATTTGCCGCAGGCATACTAACTCACCCGCCGCTGCGAATGGAACCAACAAATGCAAGAGGCCTATCGGGGGGACAACTGAGTGGGAGTTTGCGGCGCGGCATTTCGCGAGCGCTAAAAGAGTTTTTCGGAATCGAGCAGGATGGTCACCGGGCCGTCGTTGGTCAGTTCGAGCGACATGTGCGCCTGAAAAACTCCCGTTCCAACCAGCACGCCGAGCTCTTTCAGCGCTTCGACGAAATTTTCGTAGAGGAGTTTGCCTTGTTCAGGAGGCGCGGCTTGCATGAAGCTCGGGCGCCTTTGGCCCCGCGCATCGCCATAGAGAGTGAATTGCGAGACGGCTAAAACCGCGCCACCGATATCCAGCAGCGAAAGGTTCATTTTCCCCTGCGGGTCATCAAAAATGCGCAGCTTCAATATTTTTTCTGCCATCGAAGCGGCGCTTTCCGCGGAGTCGTTGCGTCCGACCGCGATGAGCGCGACGAGGCCCTTGCCAATTTCGCCCGTAACGCGTCCTTCGATTACGACACGCGCCTGGCTCACACGCTGAATTACAGCTCGCATGTCGTCGTATATCTCCCGTTGCGACGCGCTGAAGTTTCTCCGGCTGCGCGAAAGCGATCCTGGATTCTACTCCGCCCGGTGTTCGCGGCAATTGACGCAATGTGGCACATGACCGCAGAATCTGAATCCGCTTATGAGCGATCCCCCGGTTTCGTCCCAGCCACCGAAGCGCTGGTTTACCCGCGGCGTGCTCGGCATCGGTCTGGCCAGTTTGTTTTCGGACTGGGGCCACGAGGCCGCCACCGCGATTCTTCCCACGTTTTTGATCACGCTCGGCGCGCCCGCGTTCGCGCTGGGCGTTATCGAAGGCGTCGCGGACGGGCTTTCCAGTTTTTCGAAACTGGCTGGCGGCTGGATCGCCGATCGCCCGGAGTGGCGGAAACCGACCGGTATCGTCGGATATTGCGCGACGGCCCTCAGCACGTTCGCCTACTCGTTCGCGAGGAGCTGGCCTTTCGTGCTGCTTCTGCGCGGGCTCGGCTGGATCGGGCGAGGCAACCGCGGCCCATCGCGCGATTCGTTACTAGCGGATTCGGTGGACGCGAGCCAGGCGGGGCGAGCCTTCGGATTCGAGCGCGCAATGGACTCGCTAGGCGCGGTTTTCGGACCGCTCTGCTCGATTTTTTTGATCGGCGCGATCGGAGCGCGCGGCGTGCTGCGTTGGACACTGCTGCCCGGTCTGATTGCCGCCGCGTGCTTCGCATTCCTCGCACCGATGGGCAAAAAGCTCGATGGCCACCGCGCGCCTGGCATTCGCGCCAGTTTTGGGCAGCTCCCGGCAACATTCTGGTATTTTCTGGCCGGAGTGTTTGTGCACGGCGTGGGAGATTTTGCGCCGACGCTGCTGATTTTGCGGGCCACGCAAATTTTGATACCACGATTCGGGCTCGCGCGCGCCACGACCATTGCCATCGCGCTGTACACGTTGCACAACCTAGTCAATTCAGCCGCATCCTATCCGGCCGGGGCGCTGGGAGACAAACTCGGCAAGCGCGGATTGCTGGCCGTCGGCTATCTGGTAGCGGCGGTCGCCTACGCGGGTTTTATTTTTGAGCGGCCGAGTCTGCCCGCGCTCGCCGTGCTATTTGCGCTGGCGGGAGTTCACGGAGGATTTCAAGCGTCGCTGGAAAAATCTGTGGCGGCGGAAGTTTTACCTCGTGCGAATCGCGGGTCGGGATTCGGAGTGCTGGCTGCAACGAACGGGCTGGGCGATGTGGTTTCCAGCATCGTGGTAGGAGCGCTGTGGTCGGCGGTTAGCCCGGCGGCGGGATTTGCTTATGCGGCCGTATTCACCGCGCTGGGAGCGGTTTTGGTTTTTTGGCTACGCGGCGAAGGAACGATTTCGCGCGCCAGGGCCGATTAAAACCGCAGCTGGGTGCCGCTCGATTCGTTGATACTCTGGGTGGCGCCGGAATCAAGTTCGGTTGCGGCGATCGAGTGGCGCGCGCCGTCGGCAGTGATGTAAACGATCTGATTGCCCGCGCGCGTAAACGCAATGGCCTGGATTTTCTTCCCACCTTGCAGCACGAGAGTGAAGTTGCTTACGTCCGGAAGAGGGGTGGCAGGTTGTGGCGCCACGGTGGGCGTCGTCTCAGAGGCAACTTGCTGCTTGGCCGGTTCCTGAAGAACGATCACAGTCGGCTGCGGTGGCTGCTGGTCCGTGGCTGGTTCAGCGGGTGTGATGTATTCACCGCCGCCATCGAGCAGATAGTAGCCCGGCGAGGCGAACCCGCCAGTGTCGCGCGCGACGCGTTCCGCAACGGCAAGGCGCCATTCCGTTTCCGGGTCGATCACCGCTTTGATCGCCAAGTCGCTGTTGACGGCGTTCAGGTACGAATAATCGAAGCCGAGTCCGGGGACGGGGTCGAGCAACTGTTGCAGCGTCTCGCCCGAACCGCCTTCGAAGGCGTTGCCGAAACTAGCGGCGGGAGCGCTGAACGACCTTGTAGGATGGAACTGCCGGGGCGCGGCGGTTGCAATGCGCGCGCGACCGGCGGCGACTCCATGGATCGCGCTTCGACGCACTCGAATTGAGTGCATCACCGGATGCGCTCTGCCCGCCATGTGGAACTGCGCGCGTGCGGAAAGCGGCGCAAGCAAAAGAAGCGCGGAAAAAACCGCCGTGACCGAGACGACTCTGCCATAAATTCTCATGGCCGCCTCTCTTCAATAAGTATAAGACGCCACGGGTTGGATCACGGTTGCATATCCGCACAATTGGCGTCGGGGCTTTTGAGCCGGGTATGCCACGATTTCATTTATGGCGATACCTTCTCTCCCGGGCTCGGGCTTTCGGATTGACTCTGCCATCAACCAACTATCGACATAAAGGGCTCCCAGCGTCATGCTTTGCCCGAGTCGTCGGATGTGCTATAAACGACGCTCCTGAGGAGGCCGGAAATGGCGGAGCAGGATGAGGTTGGCTGGCCCGCCGAAGCGGCCGTCGAGAGATTGGAAGCGGCTCCGGCGGGCGGCGCAGTCCAAGGGGAATTTGCTTTGAACTATTGCCCGCGATGCTCGGCGCGACTTTCGTCGCGGAGCTGCAAGCTGATCTGCCCGTCGTGCGGCTATTATATGTCCTGCTCGGATTTTTACTGATTTGTACAGGTGGGGCGTGATTGGGCGTGGCGAATCCCGCTGGTTGCATCGGGCTTCGGCAAGCGGCGGCACAAAGGCATCTTGAACGGATTCTTTGAGGAGGAGTGAACGTGGCACTGCGAATGACCGACCGGGAAATGAACGGAGTGAGCGTGATCGACATCGAAGGCCGCATCGTGCTTGGCGAGGAAAGCAATGCGTTCCGCGAGAAAGTAAAAAGCCTGCTGGCCGCGGGCAAGAAGAAGATCGTGCTGAACCTTGCCAACGTCACCTACATCGATAGCGCGGGGCTGGGCACGCTGGTAGCCACGTTCCATAGCGCGCGCTCGCAAGGAGCCATGCTGAAGCTCGCGAACCTTGGGCAGAAATTCAAGGAAGTGCTGCAAGTAACCAAGCTCATGACCGTCTTTGATACCTATGAGAACGAAGCGGCGGCGGTTCAGAGCTTCGGAAATTAATTTTTCGGATTCGAGCGCCGACAAGCCGGATTCGAGCGAGAGCGCGGCTGTGCAGACTCCTGGCCGCGTTTTTTCTTCCAAGCTAGCCGTCCGCCGTTACTTCAAAGCCGTGGCCGCTTCGGCCGCAGGCGCTTCGACGCGTCCTTCCAAGCGAAAGATCGCCATTCCGCTCAAGAGTTTCGGGTAGAAGTCCGTGGATTTCTGGGGCATCACGTCGCCGCCCAGAGCAATCTCGGCGACCTGCCCGACGCGCACGGGATTGAGCAAAAAGGCCATCTGCGCCTGCCCGCGATCGACGGCGGCGAGAGCGGCGTCCGCCTCGCGTTCGTAGGTGATGTTCTTTTCGGACGCCACTGCTTCCGCGTTAATTCCCAAACCTTTCTCCAGAATCAGGCGGTGCAGCAGGACCACGTCCAGCCCGCGCTGCGCTTCACTCACATCCGGCAGCAGCGATTCGAGGTCGGCATCGCGCCGCAGCATGAACGCGTAAAACGCCTGCGCGCCTTTCGCGGCCACTGGGTAGACGCCGATCGCGCGCCGTCCGTGATGATGTCCCGTAAGATCCTTCGCAAATTCGGCATGCGCCGAGGCGCGAGTCGCGTCGTTTCCAAATGGATAGGAATACCAGTCGAAGTAGGGCTGCAAATCCTTGCGGAAGCGCCCGAAATCGAAATTCGCCAGGTTGGAAACCAGGCGGTGCGTGGGAAGGATTACCAGTCCCGCGGAATGGGTGTTGACGAACGTGGCCATTGCGAACTCGGACGCCGCGAGCGGATCGATTTTCCCGGCGCTCTCGCGGAACTCGTTGCGCAAGTGCAGTGCGGTTTCGTAGCGATGGTGGCCATCCGCGATTATGAGTTTTTTGTCGGCCATGGCGGCGCGAATGCGCCCGATGAACTTGGCGTCGGAAACGGGCCAGAGGCGATGAGTTACGCCGTACTCGTCGGTCATTTCCAGGGGCGTGGCGGCGCGAGAGGCTGCTTCGAGCCAGCGATCGATTTGGAGGGCAGCGTCTTCGTAAAGGAAAAACAGTTGGCCGGTTTGCGCGCGCATCTGGCGCAGCAGTTCGATGCGATCGGCTTTGGGCCCGGAAAGCGTGTGCTCGTGGCGGAAAACAACTCCGTCCTTGTAATCCTGCAGCCGCGCGAGCGCGATAAAACCGATGCGAGAGCGACGCGTCTTCGAGCCCGGAACCAAGAATTCCTGCGAGTAGATGTAAATCGAGGGCGCCAAGTCCTGCACCACGATTTTCTCCGCAATCCATCGGTGCAGCATTTCCGCCGCGCGCGTGTAGACGCTGTTTTCCGCGGTATCGCCCGCCGTCACGCGCCCCTTTTCGATGGCGACCAAGTTGTAAGGGCTGGAGTTGTAGTAGCGATCCTGCATCGCGGGAGTGATTTTGTCGTACGGCTGCGTGAGGACGTCCTTTAGCTCGACGCGATCGGGATCGAAGCGAAAAGCGCGAAACGGTTGAATATCTGCCATGGAGCCTCGAACCGAAAATGGGAGTTACGCAAGTCGAATATTGTAACAGCGGAAGCACTAATGGCAAAAGCACGGGGCGCGGGGCACGTCGTGTGGCCACCCAAATACGTCATCATGAGGAGGCGTGCATGGTGTCGGCTGCGTCCCCGTTTCGCACGATACCTCTTCCGGCAATACGCTCCCTCAGTGATCACCCCAGGGCCTGTGAGCAGAATTCCTACCTACAAAGCGGGAAAATTCTGGATTGGAAGTTGCGGCGACGAGCAAGATGATCGTTGAGGTTTTCTACAGCAGTCGGGTGAGTGATTGGCCGTCAGACAACTCCGCAGCCAGGCGTGGTTGCAGCCGTTGCGACGTCGCGGTGTTCCACTCTGTGCATGTACCTTAGAAATGGAATTGAGATTCATTACGAGAACGGTAGCGTACGTCGGTACAGGTCGTCCTGCGGCGGCTGACTGGAGCACAGGCGGCTCTGATGGCGCGGAATGGCAACTGGCCACTCCCCGCGCGGTGCAGGCGGCATTCCGCGACGACCCGCAACGACATAGGAGGTTCCACTTTTACCTGAAGGCCAAATACTGGGGGCTTATCCTCATCCGCGACGGGCAGTGGATTTCGTACGGCTGGTGCAGCCATCCTCAAAGCGCGGGTCCGCCGCACTTGCCGCGATGGATCGGCAAATCCTGCGCGCCTTGGATTTTCGGTTGTCATACACACCCAAGTTTCCGCCAGCGGGGATTTTACAAGCAGATGCTCTCCCGATTGATGGCGCTGATTCGGCAGCAAGAGATTACCACCAAAATTTACATCGACACGCGCGCGAACAACGTGGCGTCTCGCAGGGCTATCCTCACGAGGGGTTTTGAGCCGTGCGGCGTGATAACTACATACCGCGCATGGGTGCCGCTCGTGGGCAGTTACGTGGTGGCAGGCCGCTGGCGGCGCGGCGAGGAGCATCCCGATTGTTTCGGCGGAACCCTCAATGTTTCGACCCCGGCAATGTCCGCAGCCTCGTTCAAGAACCCAGCCAGCTGACGAAGAAGATCGCTCCTTGAATCTCGGATGGAGTGAGGTTACGCGGGGCGCCAGAAATGAGGACAGGGCCGCACGAACTCCACGCCAATCCGGGCTTTGCCCTGCGACCGGCGCCCGACGTGGACCACCCGGCACTCCTGCTCAGCCTGATTAAGGGTGTTTGTTAGAAACAGGCGCTGGCCACGCGAAACAGTGGACTCCAGGACGATCAGGCAGCCGCGCTCGTTGACGTCGATGGTGGTGGCTTCTTCATGAAAGGGCTGCTTTTCGGCGTCGGAACCGTAGACCAACAGCGCCACGTTATGTGAGTGGCGCGACTTGTCACGGCGTTCCCAAACATTCACTGACGCGCCGTTCTTATCGGTGGCGCCATTGGAGCTTGAGCGCTGACGTTCGGCTTGCTTAAGAGCTTCCCATACGCGGCTCAAGGTCGTCTCCCCAATGACGGCTTCTGTGCGGCAACCTCAACAATAGCGGAACTCCCGCCCAAACGGGCCCGAGCGTCGAGCAGGCTTTTCGTGATGGTAACGTCAAGTCTTTGTGGGGACCAAGCCGCATCTTCGGCACCTAAAACCCGCCGACTCCGCCGCCGCCGAATCCGCCGCCGGCCATTCCTCCGCCGCCAAACCCCGAGCCGCCTCCCATGCTCCGCGGCGCCGACGCCATCATCGTTCCCGCCTGCATCGACATTGCACTTAAATCGCTGACCAAAAGATAGGGCATGAATCCTGCGCCGTAGTAACCTTGAAACCACGTTGGCGGCTGCATCGCGATGCCCGAAAACTGCTGGACCCATCCTTTTTCCACGTGTAGCGCCATCGCGTACGGAAGATATTTCTCGAAAAGATCAGGCGTCTTTTCCAGCCGCTCGATGCGGTCCTTTTCCACGCGCCCTAGAAAATCCTCGAAGCCAAGCACCTTCGCGTACGTTTTCGCGCCGGTGATTGTCCGCGCCGGCATGAACCATCCGAAGAGGCAAATAATCGCCGCCGTCACAATGCCTGTCGCAATCCACGTGAACGATGCCACGCCCGTGGCACCTTCGAGCCATCCGGAACCGGCCGCTAGCAAGAAGCCAACAAGCAGCCCGACGCCGAGATACGATTGCCGCACCACGTCCGGGCGATGCAAATAGTAGCCATCCTCGACGAGCCCGTCGAAAATCTCATCCTTAATTGCCGAAATGTGCGTGTAGAAGCGGTTTTGTAAATCTGCAAGCGGCACGTCCGCGGCCGCGCCCGATTCGAAAATCGCCCCAAGCATTTCCTGTTCGTGCGGCTTCGCCGCAGTCCATTCCGCGGGCGGCTTCTTCAGATGAAAAACGTAATCACGGTGGTGAATGAATCCGAGCGCGCCGCCGTTCTGCTTCTGCTCGATGGTCATGTACCCGTGAACGGCCAAATCTACCAGCGTCGCGGTGATGTCGCGCATTCCGGCTTCGTCGTCCACGAGCGTTCCGCATTCGGCAGGCGAAAGTTTATCCGGCGGATCGTACTGTACGGTGATCGAGTCGCGCTCCGGATCGCGTCCGCGCGTCCACCAGAGCCACAGCATCAGGAAGAACACAACGATGGGGATAAAAAATGGCCAGTTGCTGCGTATGAAGAGCCAAGTTTTCTCCCAGCCGCTCGGCGGAAACACAAAGCCCTTGTCCCAGCCCACCACGGCCGTCAGCCCGGCGCGGTAGCCCAACGGCTCGGTTGTCTGGATATCCACGGCGTTCCCGTGAACGTTCACCTGCGCCTGCTGCTCACGTGAACCGTAGACGCCTGTATACGCGGTGGCGCGGAGCCCCGTCACTCCCGCGGGCAATTCGATATGCGCCGAAGCCGCTTCGATCGGTGCGTCCGATTGGTCACCGGTCACATTCCAGTAGAGTTCGTCGTGGTCGCTGAAAAAGCGCAGCGCATTGCGCACGCGATAGCGGATCACCACGGTTTGCGTCGAATCGTCCGCGCTAGGAACGTAAATCTTGAATCGCAGGTAGCGGCCCTGATGGCTGGTTTCGTACCGCAGCGGCTGGCCATTGTCGTTCGTAACCGAGAGCGGCCTCAGAAACAGCGAATAATTCAGACCGGTGGCAGATGTGTAATCGACCGGGATCGTGCGATAGATGCCGTGCCACGGCCCGCCGATGAACTGCACTTCGATCATCTCCGCCACTTCGATCGACGCGTTCGCATCGATCTTGACGCGTTCATCAAAATGGCGGATTACCAACTGGCGCGCCGCGGCGGGCAGCGCGAGGGCGAAAAGCAAACAAAACGAAATGAGGAAATGCCGCTGGCGGAGCATTAGGCTAGTCTGCCGATGCGGCGCCTCCGGTGGCGCTGCCGGCTGCGCCGCTCGAAGGTCCGCCCGGCGTGCCGTCAAACTGCACCTTCGGCACTTCGCGTTCCGCCGGCGCGCTGATCTCGAAAAATTCGCGCGACTTGAAATTGAACATATTGGCCAGGATATTCGATGGGAACTGCGCGATTTTCGTGTTGAAGTCGCGCACCACGGCGTTGTAGTAGCGCCGCGCGTTTTGAATCGTGTCTTCAATCGTGTTCAGCGTTTGCTGCAGCTGGTTGAAGCTCTCGACGGCGCGCAATTGCGGATACGCCTCGGCCAGGGCAAACACCTGGCGCAGCGCGGCGGTCAGCCCGGTTTCCGCGCCTGCTTTCGCGGCTGGCCCCTGCGCGGCCATCGCCTGATTGCGCGCTTGCACCACGCCTTCGAGTGTCGTCTTCTCGTGCGCCGCGTAGCCTTTGACCGTTTCCACTAGGTTCGGGATCAGGTCGTGGCGGCGCTTCAGCTGCACGTCGATATCTGACCATGCGTTGTCGCACTGCACGCGCAGGCTAACCAGCCGGTTGTATATGGAGATCGTGAACATCACGATCAGCGCTATGACCACCACACAAATCAGCGCTAGCGATAGAGGTGACAAGACTCCTCCAGGTACGCCTTGAAAGACTTGGCCTGCCGTGATTTGCCCCTAGGATACGGCCCGCGTCATTCCGTGTAAAGCACGTCCTGAGACCATTTCGGCCAAACGGGCATCTGGGCACTCCGGAAGACTGCACCCGCCGGGCATAGGCGTACGGCTATGACCCGATTGCGGCGGGTCGCAGGAGATGGTGAGATCAAACGCGCGACCATTTCCGCCCGCCCGAGGCACGGTCGCGCGGTGGACGTTTTGCTAAAGGGGGTTCTTTATGCCCGCTGTGAATCCGCTGAGGATCGCGATCCTTGCCACGGATGGTTTCGAGCAGGTGGAGCTTACCGAACCGCGCAAAGCGCTCGATGATGCCGGAGCCCAAACAAGCGTCGTCTCTGCGAAGTCGAAGGGCGATGAAATTCGCGGCTGGAAATTCAAGGAGTGGGGCGATCGAGTAAAGGTCGACGTCTCTCTGGATGAAGCCCGGCCTGACGATTTCGACGCGCTGCTCCTGCCCGGCGGCGTGATGAACCCGGATAAACTCCGCATGGAGACCAAGGCCGTTGCCTTCGTAAAAGCATTTTTCGACGCCCGAAAGCCCGTAGCCGCAATCTGCCATGGCCCATGGATGATCGTCGAGGCAGGCGCTGCTAGAGGGCGGAAAATCGCGTCATGGCCGTCCATTAAAACCGACCTTCGCAACGCGGGCGCGGAATGGGTCGACTCTGAAGCCGTCGTGGATGGGAATCTCGTTTCCGCGCGCAAACCGGACGATATTCCCGCCTTCAATCGCGCCATGCTCGAGCGCTTCGGTTTCGGACGCCAGCTACAGCGCGCCGCCGGCCGCTAGGGGCCGAGCCGCGGGCCCGCTGCGCCACATCGCCAGCCGTTCAACGCCCTTTGTCCGAATCACATGTGGGGTGCGGCGGCTTGCCGCCGCTCTTTTTGGAGTAGCGCACTACCGCGCATCACAAGCGTCATCGCCCTCCCGGGCGATTCCGTCAATTGAAGCGCGGCGCCTTGCGCCGCTTTTCACTAAGGAACGCCAAAGCTAGTGGATTCCGAGCTGGTCGATAATGCGAAGAACGTCGGCTGCGGAGACATCGTAGAGCGAGTGCTCGTCTTCCTGCTCCAGCCTCCCGCGCAGATACTGCGCCGCGATGTAACTCGCTTCCCGGTCCGTCAGGTTGCGCCTGGTTTTCTCCCGGAACTTCACGAAGCCCGGATGCGCCAGCCCGAGGATCACGCCCTTGCCATCGACGAAGAACTTGCAGTCCATCGTGTCGCTGTGGCGCGTCGCAATGGCGTTCCAGCAGTGTGAAAAACGGCAGTGATAGACGAAATCCGTCACCTTCGACGGAACGTCGAACGCGCCAATGAATTCGCTCATCGCCCCTGCATTCGGGATCGTAGGATACGCAACGCCCTTCGCCACGGAGCCTCCTATTGCCATCGCCGCTGTTTGGCGGCGACGCGCTGACTATTTTCGCGCGCCCGCCGTTGCCGGCTGCGTAACTTCGCGCAAAACGCCAATCGCTGCCGCCACGCCCGCTCCCGCGGGCACGCGCAGGCCCTGATCCAGCAACGTTTTCTCAAGCGATCCCAGAAAACGCATCACGTTCCACGTCTGGCATGAATAGCCCATCAATCCAATGCGCCAGATTTTCCCGCCCAATGGTCCCAACCCGCCGGCGATTTCGATGTTGAACTCGTCGAGCAGTTGTTTCCGTGCGGCCTTGTCATTGATTCCGCCCGGAATGTTCACCGCCGTCACGGTAATCAGCCGTTCCGCGGCGTTTTTCACGAAGATCTCCATCCCCATCGCTTCCAGGCCAGCCACCAGAGCTTGCTGGCACAGCGCGTGCCGCTCCCAGCGCGCTTCGAGGCCCTCCTCCAGCACCAGCCGCAGCGCCTCGCGCATCCCGTAAATCAGGGTAATTGGCGGGGTGTGGTGGTACAAGCGTTCCTTGCCCCAATACGTCATCGCCGGAGTCAAATCGAAATACCAGCTGCGCACTGGTTCCTTGCGCGCTTGCATCAATTTTTCAACGCGCTCGTTCACGGTAATCGGCGCCATTCCCGGAGGCGCGCTGATCGCTTTCTGCGCCCCGCTGAAGCAGATGTCGATGCCCTGCCGGTCCACGTCCAGCGGCACTCCCGCCATGGTGGCAACTGTGTCCACCACCAGCAGCGCTCCCAACTCATCCGCCGCCTTCCGGTAATCCTCGATGCGTTGGACGATGCCCGACGACGTCTCGCCGTGCGTCAGTCCCACAAATTTAATTTTCTTTCCTTTGCCCGCGCGAATCACGTCCTGGGGATCCACGGTGCGCCCGTACGGCGCCTCCACGCGAATCACTTTCGCCGGAATGCGCTCGGCGATCACCGCCATGCGCTCCGAAAACGCGCCATTCACGCACACGATGCACTCGTCGCCCGATTCCAGCACGTTGGCGACAGCCGCCTCGATACCGCCCGACCCCGACGCCGAAATCGGAAACGTAATGCGGTTGTGCGTCTGAAACACCCGCCGCATCAGAACCTGCACTTCGTCCATCATCGACGTGAACCAGGGATCCATGTGCCCCGCGATCGGCGCGGCCATGGCTCGGTATACGCGCGGGTCCACGCAAGACGGCCCCGGCGTCAACATCAATCGCTCCGGCGGCAAAAGCTCGCCGATCTCTTCGCTCATCGTTCTTCCTCGTGTCTAAAAATTTTCTTCCCGGGTTCGCGGACCGCGTGAAAAACCTCGCGGCGGGCATTTGCGGGTTGAAGTGAAAGCTATCGGAACTACTAGTCTCCCCAAATCGCGCATCGCGGTCAACTTCCAAAATGGATTCTCGTGAGCACGCGAACGATCTTTACGCACGCGAATCTTTTTTTCGGCGTTGCCTCCGCCTTCTGAAAACCCGACATTTCCGTCGCTAACGGGTATTAGCGGATTCGCAACCGCGGCTCCGCCGTGTTGAACGGCCTATACCCCTATGCTAAATTGACGGTTCGGCGCGAAACGTAAATGACAAACCAAAAAATCAGCGCGGCCAACCGGCCGAACGTCTCGCGTGTGGAAGTGTACTGGCACACGGTCAAATATCGCACCGTTGTGCTATACATCGTTGTGATCGCCGCGATTATTTTGTCGCTGACGTATTTGGTTTTTCCGGAAGTCTCTTCCAAGGTCATGCTGGCGATCGACCATGCCGTTTCGCCTCCAACCTCGGACGTCGCCACGCAATCGGGCAGCCGCCAGGCGCGGTTCATCAATCTGGATGGTAGAGTGCAGGTCAAAAAAGCGAATTCCGTGCAATGGGTCAATGCGGATTATCAAATCACCCTCGACAAGGGCGACCTGGTTCAAACGGGCCCCGAGGGCGTCGCTCGCATCGTATTCGCGGACGGTACCACCTACACCGTCAAGGGAAATACGCTCGTCACCGTCGAGGAAAACATCGTCAACCGAAACCGCGCCACGCAGGTCGGCGTGCACATCACCTCCGGCCAGGTGGACTTGCTCACCGGTAACTGGCTCGTGCCCGGCTCCAAGGCGCAGGTTTCGTTTGAGAACGCCGTGGCGTCCGTCAACGCCAATAGCCGCGCCGCGGTGGTCAGCGATCCGAAAACAAACGAGCAGCAGATCACCATCGATTCCGGCAGCGCCGTGCTGAATCGCGGCGATCAGCACGTCGATATTGGCCAGTACGAACGCGCCACGTTTCCCAATAAGGGCGGCGAAATCGTGAAAACGCAGGTTCTCGCCCCCCCCGAACTGTCCGAACCGCTCGATCTACAGCCGATCATCGTCGCCGATCCCAAGCACGCCTCGGTGCACTTCGCGTGGAAGCCTTCTCCGACGGCCACCAGCTACGAGTTTCAGGTGGACACCACCACGATGTTCAATCATGTCGTCGTCGACCGGAAGACGTCCGATACTTTCGCGGATGCCACAGGATTGGTTCCGGGCGACTACTTCTGGCGCGTGCGCGCAATCGACGACAAAGGCAACGTCAGCGACCCCAGCGATTCCTATAAATTCATCCTCGCGGCTCAAGGAAAAGAACAGCAAATGCTGCTCGACGTGGGCCCGCCTGAGTTGGAGGGCAACGTAGTAGAGGTGGTCGGCCGCACCGAGCCCGGCGCGGCGCTGATCATCAATGGTCAACAAGTGGCTGACATCCAGCCCAACGGTCAGTTCCGCTTTTTCACCGCGCCGATGACGCGCGGCAGCCATACGATCGTAATTACCGGGCAAAATCGAAGAGGTGGAACCGCGATTAAGCGCGTGGATGTCTTGATCCCGTAGCTCTGCTAAGTTTCACAAGCACGCGGCCGCCGCAGCGGCGTTCCAAGGGCTCCGAGGGGGAAGCACTAAGTGAATAAGAACGGCTATAACATGCGGTCGGTCTTCAGCCTGTTTTCATCCGACCTGGCGATCGATCTAGGGACCGCAAATACGCTGGTTTTCGCGAAAACAAAGGGCATTGTCGTCAATGAGCCTTCCATTGTCGCCATCAATAAAAATAACGGTGAAGTCGTGGCAGTCGGCCGTGAAGCCAAGGAGATGCTCGGCCGCACGCCCGGCAACGTGGTGGCTATCAAACCGATGAAGGACGGCGTTATCGCCGACTTCAAGGTCACCGAAAAGATGCTCACCTACTTCATCCAGAAGGCTCACAATCGCCGCGTCCTGGTCCATCCGCGCATCGTCATTGGCGTTCCCAGCGAAATCACACCGGTGGAAAAGCGCGCCGTGCAGGACTCCGCGTATCGCGCCCGCGCCAGCGAAGTCTATCTCGTTGAGCAAGCCATGGCTGCCGCCATCGGCGCCGGTCTGCCCATCGAAGAACCCTCCGGCAACATGGTCGTCGATATCGGCGGCGGCACCACCGATATTGCCGTGATTTCGATGAGCGGCATCGTCTACTCGCGCTCGGTCCGCGTGGCCGGCAACGAAATGGACGAATCCGTGATGCACTACCTGAAGCGCAAATACAATCTGCTGGTCGGCGAACGCACCGCGGAACAAATCAAGATGGAAATCGGCTCGGCCTACCCGCTCGAAAAGCCTTTGACGCTGGAAGTAAAAGGCCGCAACTTGATCGAAGGCGTTCCGCGCACGGTCACCATCGACGACAGCGAAATTCGCGAAGCGCTCTCGGAGAACATCTCCACGATCATCAACGCCATTCGCGTAGCGCTCGAACGCACCCCTCCGGAGCTTTCCGCTGATATCAGCGACCGTGGAATCGTGCTCACCGGCGGCGGAGCCCTCATCAAGAATCTCGACAAGCGCATCCGCGAGGAAACCGGGCTTCCCGTTTCCATCGCGGACGACCCGCTCGCGTCCGTCGTGCTCGGCACCGGCAAAATGCTCAGCGACTTCCGGCTGCTGCGCCTCGTTTCGATCGATTGAGTTGGATTTCGTAGTATGAGTGTGCCGTTGAAACCGCCAATCCAATTTCCGGCGCTGCGAACGCAACCCGCCGGTCTGCCGCTGTTCCGCTCCGCCGGCGCGCGTTGCGTTTGGATGGGTGCTCGATATGCCTGAAATTCTCACGCGTCATCGGCCGCTTACACTTCTGGCCACCGTTTTGGTCGCGCAAATCCTGTTGCTCGCATTTCAGATCAAGCGCAATAGCAACGTCAGGCTGATCCGCTATTGGGCCTCCGAAATCGTCACGCCCGGCGAAAGAGCTGCCAGTTGGACCTTTTCGGGGATCGGCGACATCTGGGATGGGTACATCGCTCTCCGCGGAGCCCACGCGGAAAATCTGCGCTTGCATCAGGAAGTCGGTCAACTGGAGCTTCGCAATCAGGAACTTGAAAACCAGTCTGCCGAGGCGAATCGCCTGAGCGCGCTTTTCGATTTTCGCGAAGCCCACCGCGAGGCTCCGATGCTCGCCGCCCAGGTCATCGGCGGAAGCGCCGACCTCTCGTCGCATACGTTGTTCATCAACAAGGGCGAACGCGCCGGCATTCGCCGCAATCAGGCGGTGATCACTCCCCACGGAATCGTCGGAAAAATCGTCGAGGTTTCTCCCGGCACGGCGCAAGTTTTGTTGATCAACGATCGCGATAGCGGCGTGGGCGCCCTTTTCGCCGACACGCGCACGCAGGGCATTCTGAAAGGCACTGGAGATCCCGAGCCGGTGATGGATTACGTCACCAACGATGAGAAGGTGCATCAGGGCCAAGTGATCCTCACGTCCGGCGAGGATCGCATCTTTCCCAAAGGGCTTTTGATCGGCACCGTCTCCGGTTTCAAACCTGGTAATCCATTCCAGACGATTGATGTCCAATCGGCCGCACGCCTCGATCGCCTCGAGGACGTCCTCGTATTGCTGTCCCAGAAGGAACTTCACCCCGGAGGACACGACGCAGCGGGATCGGTGGTTGTTGGACTCCCGCCCGAGCCGGCGGTGGCGCCCGTGAAGACCACACCGGCGAGCCCCGCAACTGCGGACGTTTCCTCATCTGCCGGGATCGATTCTCACGCCGAAAAATCCGCATCTCCCTCCACGGGTAGCCACTAATGTCGTACGCGTTCAATTCCGGAGTGCAGTCTGAGTCCAATATCGAGGTCCACAAGTATTACGGTGGCGTGGTCACCGTTGTGGCCTTCCTTGCCATCGTCACCCAGGCATTTCTTCATCGTTACGGCCGCTGGTCGGAATTTGCCGACCTCCCGCTGCTGGTTACTATTTATTTCGGTGTTAGCCGCCGCAATCCTGTCTCCGGCATGCTGCTCGGAGCCATCATCGGCATCGCGCAAGACGCGCTGAGCCACGACAGTCCCATCGGCCTGTACGGAATCGCGGAAACCATCGTCGGCTTCATCGCCTCATCCGTCGGCGCGCGCATCGATACCGAGCATCCGGCCAGCCGGTTTGCGCTAGTGTTCGTGCTCTTCCACATCCGCCAGGCCGTGCTCGCTTTTACCGAGCGAGTTCTGCTGAATCGCCCCACTCCGTTTTTCACCGTTCATCTGCTGATTGTCTCGCTGGTCAGCGCCGCCATCGCCGTGATTCTCTTCTCGCTCCTCGATCGCCTCCGCCGCCAGTCGTAAGCCCGAAAAGCATTACGATTAGCCAGCCTCGCGTATTATTATAACGAGCCGAATGGAGGGAGTGTGTAGTGGGCGAATCAATACCACGCATGCGCAGCGTGATAGTCGGCTTTGCGTTTTTCGTGCTGCTCGTTTGGGCTCCCGTGCTCGTCGCGGGCGCCCCTATCCACACAACCAGTGGGCGCGTTTCGGGAGTGGCGCTAAGCCACGGTATCGAGGTTTTCAAAGGCATTCCCTTTGCCGCGCCCCCTGTAGGCAACCTACGCTGGCGGCCGCCCCAACCCGCCTTGCCTTGGCGGGGCGTCCGGCAAGCCGACCACTTCGGGCCTCCGTGCATGCAGTCGTCCTCGCCCCGGCGGCAGGGACCGTGGACGCAGGTTTTTGAGTCGCAGCTCCGGCCAAGTGAAGACTGCCTCTACCTGAACATCTGGACGACGGCGAAACGACCAACAGCTCTGCGCCCGGTGATGGTGTGGATTTATGGTGGCGCATTTACCGGCGGCGCGGGTAGCGTGGCTATCTACGACGGCGCTGAGCTCGCACTCAAGAACGTCGTGGTGGTCAACTTTAACTATCGCCTCGGGGCCTTCGGGTTTCTTGCCTATCCCGGACTGACGGACGAATCCTCGCATCATTCCTCGGGCAATTACGGCTTGCTCGATCAGATCGCTGCGTTGCAATGGGTTCAGCGCAATATCGCGGCATTTGGCGGAGCCCCTCATAAGGTCACGATCTTCGGCCAGTCTGCGGGAGGAATGAGCGTCTGGGCATTGATGCAGTCGCCTTTGGCTCGCGGGCTGTTTGCGCGAGCCATCACCATGAGCGGTGAAGGTGTGATTCCCATCCCGTCCTCCATTGCACATCGATCGCTCGCTGAGGCCGAGAAGGAAGGGCAGCAGTTTGCAGCGAAACTTGGCGCGCGTTCCGTTGCGCGATTGCGTGGCGCGCCGGCCGATAGGATCGTGCAGGCTTCGGGAAGGATTTCGTGGATGCCGATCTTCGATGGTTGGGTGCTTCGCGCCGATTGGCATCCCCCGCATGAGGTGTGTGTGATTAGCGGCATGGTGGCCGACGACATGGGAATCGGCTATTACGGCAATTCTCCACCGTCACCTGTCACGCTCGGGGCGCTCCGCAGCACTCTTAAGGATGCCTGCGGAAGTGAGCTCGCAACCTGCCAGAAGCTTTATCCGGCAGACAACAACCGCCAGGCCGCCCAAATGCGGCTGACCGCGTTGCAGGACCGCGCCCGGGTTTCTCTCTACAAATGGGCTGTGCAGCAGGCGCAAGATAGCCCGCAGGTTTACATCTATTACTTCAACCGCAAAATTCCTTGGCCTCAGCATCCCGAGTACGGCGTGTTCCACTCGTCGGAGCTACCGTACGTCTTCGATAATCTCCGCCTCCTTCGCCGGCCTTGGCAGCCGGTGGACCAGCGTATCGCTGATGAGATGTCCTCCTATTGGACAAATTTTGCCAAGACCGGGAGTCCGAATGCCAGCGGCCTACCCAAGTGGCCTGCATTCAGGCCCAGGAACGAGAGCGTGATGCAGCTCGGCGCTCGGATGGAGCCCATCCCGCTCGCTTCGACCGCCCAACTGCGATTCTGGATCGATTACCTGAAAAAGCCTCTCGGCTTCTAGTTTTGCAGTGCACGGGCCGCCGATCCCGGCTGTCATCTGCGAGCCGCTCGCAATCGCCCATGCTCCAACCTTCGCGGTAAAGAAAATAAAGTCTAGTTGACCGAATGGACATACAGACCTTGCGGGCAGCGCGTACCGGGTGGTAGCGTAGCGATTCGAGCTCAGTAGGGCGTTTTCCCCGGGAATTTGGGCAGTCCCACTGCGCTCGTGCGCACAGGAGTTCCGTTGTCTTCGTGGAATGTTAATGATGGAAGGATTCCCCAGGGTCGTCTGACGCTGTTCTCGTACGTGTCCGTCGCCTTCGTCATCTTTCTCCTGATTGGCTTTTGGAAGCTGCAAGTCATCCAGTCGGACCATTACGCCGACCTTGCAGAAAAGAACGGCATTCGCTCGATTCCCATCATCGCACCCCGCGGGGCGATGCTCGACCGTAACGGGCGCGTCCTCGTTGATAGCTATCCGTCGTTCAGCATCCTGCTGCTGCGCGACAACCCGAAACTGATTGAAAAGTATCTGCCGCAAATCGAGACCGGCCTGAACATCAGTCCGCAAGATATGAAGGAGCAGATCGACGCCGCGAAAACCGAGCCGCGCTTCATGCCCGTGATCATCAAACCGGAGGCTAGCGAGGCCGACCTCGCCTTTGTCGAATCGCACCGCATCGATATTCCCGTGCTCGATTTGATGATGGTACAGCGGCGCCGCTACCCGTATGGCGAAATGCTCGCCAGTGCGATTGGATATGTAGGCGAGGTTTCATCGAAGGATCTTGAGGATAGCAACGGCCGTTACCGCCCCGGCGATATCGTCGGAAAAGCCGGACTGGAAAAGGAATACAACGATCAGCTGGAAGGCACCGACGGCATGCGGCGCGTCGTCGTGAATAGCGTCGGCAAAGTCGTGCGCACGCTCGACAACGTCGAAGCCATTCCCGGCAAACCAATTCAGCTGACTATCGACCTCAACCTCCAGCAGGTCGCCGAGCACGATATGGAAGGCAAGGAAGGTGCGGTCGTAGCCATGGACGCGCGCACCGGCGCGGTGCTCGCCATGGTCAGCCGCCCAACGTTCAATCCCAATGATTTTGCCGTGCGGATCTCTCCGAAAGAGTGGAAGAACCTCAACACCGACCCTGAAACTCCGCTGCTGAACCGCGCCATTCAGGCGCAGCTCGCCCCCGGCTCGGTCTTCAAAATCGTGATGGCCACGGCAATGCTGGAATCAAAGGCGATTCCCGCGAATTACACTGTGTTCTGTCCTGGCTACGCCGTCTTTTATGGACGCACGTTTCACTGCGACCACGCGCACGGCCTGGTTGACCTTCACAAAGCGATTGTCGCTTCGTGCGACGTTTACTTCTACAACGTCGGCAAGCTTCTGGGCATCGATCGCATCAGCTATTACGCCAACGCTCTGGGCCTCGGCCACCTGACGGGTATCGATCTGCCGGGCGAGGAGCCGGGCTTGGTTCCCTCCGAAGCTTGGGTCGAGCGGGTCTACCATCACAAGTGGTATCCCGGCTCCACGATTTCTGTCGCCATCGGGCAGGGATCCGTCGAGGCCACGCCCATTCAGCTCGCGCGCATGGTCGCGGCAGTCGCCAGCGGTGGGACTCTCGTCCAGCCGCATCTGCTGAAGGACGATCCCAACGTCAAAGCCACTCGCTTCCCGCTTTCCCAAAACACTGTCGACCAAGTCACTTCGGGCATGTACGGCGTGGTGAACGAGCCTGACGGCACCACCTACGAATCGGTGAAGTTGAAGGGTATCGAGTTCTGCGGCAAGACGGGCACGGCGCAGACAGAGAGCTACGGTTTGCAACGTCGCCTAGGAATCCATTTGAAGGAAAACGGCTGGTTCGTCGGTTACGCGCCGCGCGAGAATCCGGAGATCGTCGTAGCTGCGCTGGTCCAGAAGGGCGTCTGGGGCAGCAATGTTGCTCCGATCGTCCGCGACGTGGTGAAAGCCTACTACGACGAAAAGAACGGCCAAACTCCACAAGTCAGTACCGCGCAAATCACCTCGAAATCGGGCGCTTCGCACTCCCTGGTCGCCTCCGTGGGAGTGCAGCACCAGTGAAAGACCGTCCTCGGCTCCAGGATTTCGATTGGATTCTGCTGGCCATCGTTGGCGCTATCAGCGTCGTTGGCCTGCTGGAAATCTACTCCTCCACTCATGCGAGCGCTTTGGCCGGAATGCAATGGAAACAGCTCGTATGGATCGGCGTCGGAGTTGTAGCCATGTGCCTCATCTCGATGATCGATTACCACACTCTGCTCGATCAGGCGCCTGCGCTTTACGTCGTCGGAATCGCCAGTTTGCTTGTCGTGTTGATTCTCGGTTATTCGCGTTTAGGTGCCAGACGCTGGATCTCACTTGGCGGCCTAGTTAATTTGCAAGTGTCAGAGATCATGAAGTTGATTATAATCATTGTGCTGGCGCGCTACTTCACCGACGTGCGCACCGATCGTCTCACGTTGGCGGATCTAGCGAAGGTTGGCGCTTTGACCCTGATTCCGGTAGGCTTGATATTGAAGCAACCCGATCTGGGAACTGCGATGGTTCTCGTTCCCGTCGCCGTGGTCGGAATTTTTCTCGCTGGGGTCCAGTGGAAGCACATGGCTATCGGCGTGGTGCTAATCGCGCTGCTCGTTCCGATGGCCTGGAACATGCGCCACTACCTGAAGCCATATCAGCAGCAGCGCATTCAGACTTTCCTCCATCCCGAGGATAATCCCCGGGGGGCCGGCTACCAGATCCTGCAATCGGAGATCGCCGTCGGTTCCGGGGGGTTCTGGGGCAAGGGATTCGGTAAAGGCAGCCAGAATCAGCTAGGCTTCGTGCCCGTGCGGTATTCGGATTTCATCCTAGCCGCCCTCGCTGAAGAGCAAGGCTTCATCGGTGTTTGCTTGGTTCTGCTCTTGTACCTCGGCCTGATCTTAAGGCTCGTGGACAACGCGCAGAAGTCCAAGGATCGCGCCGGCATGTATCTTGTTATGGGGGTCGCGGCGATCCTGGGTTTTCACGTTCTCGTGAATACTTCGATGGTTATCGGTTACATGCCGGTCACCGGAATCCCCCTGCCGCTGATGAGTTATGGCGGCTCCTCCACCGCCTTCGTATTTTTGGCTTTAGGGTTGGTGATGAGCGTTCGCATGCGGCGCTTCGTCAATTGAACGAAGTTTTCCGGCATGCGCAGCGGGGCCTCAAAACGCTTTGCGTTTTGGAGCGCGACGAGCTATACCGCGCTGGTCGAAGTGATTCCAGCCGGAAGTGTTTTGAGTTTTATGTTTGAGCTTTTCAGATTCGATTTTAGGGACGCAAGGATGAGGAAAGCGAATTCCGAACGCAAGTCTTTCCTGAACGGCTCGGGGCAGGCACACTTGGCGCCTCGCTCAATGTTCGCGGGGCGAGTTTACCGCCCCCTCGCGACGCCGCATTCCGCTGCTCCCTTTAGGAGTTTTTATGCCGAAGGAAATGGTTATTTCGGCGAACCCGCACGAAACCCGGGTCGCCATCTTGGAAGAAGGACAGCTTTGTGAGTATTACGTCGAGCGCGAAAAAGAATTCGCTCTAGTCGGCAGCATCTACAAGGGCCGCGTGACGCGCGTGCTTCCCGGCATGCAATCGGCGTTCGTGGAGATCGGGCTCGATAGCGACGCCTTCCTGTACGTCACGGACTTTTTGGAGGGCATCGAGGAGTTCGAGCCGATCGTCGCCACTGTCGAAGACAAGTCCCAGAAAATGCAAGAGCAGGGCGGACAGGTGTTCCCCGCGAACGGCGGCGCCACGAGTGCCGTCGAGCCGCCGGACGTCGGATCCGCTCCCTCCGAAACACTAGCGGCGCATGCCGAAGCCGCTCCGGAAACCGCCGCCGAACCTCTGCAGCCCGGAAACTCCTGGACTGCGCCTGCGCCATCAACGTCACGGCAGGAACCCGGCGGCGAAAATCGCGGCCGCTTTGAAGGCCGCAATCGCCCAGGGCGCGACTTCGGCCGTCGCGGAGGACGTGGCGGACGCTTTGGCCGTCGTGGTGGCGGACGCAGCGGAGATCGGCGCTACGGGCGCGAATTGCCGCCTTCGAAGTACGCGTCGCCGCACCATCATCATGAGGATCAAGCGGATGGACCCGCTCCCGCCGAGGGATACGTTCCGGTCATACTTCCCGGCGAATCGCTCGCGCAATACAAGGACAAGCCCGTGTCCGCTTCCGAATCAGCGGCTCCTGCCCAGCTGGTAAGTCCAGCAGAGGAAACCTCATCGAATCTCTCGCCAGCGCCCGAAGCCGCAACGACGCCCGAAGCGCCGGTTTCAAACGAGCCGCGCCAGCCGAGCGAACCCGCGCAACCGGTTACCGAGGCGTCGGCTCCTCCGCCTCCGCCCGAGACGCGGACGCATCATGCTTCGCCGCGTTTTGAGCGCCACGAACACAGCGCTCCGCTGTCGTCTGGCCTGGAACCTCTGCCCGGCGAAAACATCTCCAAATGGCGCCACGAACCGCCCGCACAACCGCGCGAGGAGCAGCACACGGAGCCGGCCGCGCTTCCCGTGGAGCATCGCGAAGAAGTCCGCGAAGAGCGCCATGAGCCGGCCCACGAGAACATTGAACACCATTTACACGACGAGCATTCGGACCTGAGCGAAGATGAGGCTGCCGCAATCGCCGAGCAGGTTGCCGAGGCTCAAAGCGAAGAGGCCGAGCGCCAGCAGGAACGCACGGACATGGCCGCTTCCGAGGGTGCTCACGACGAGCACGGAGAAGACGCGGAAGACGAAGGTCACGAAGAGCATCTCGCCGCCGGCGAAGAGGGCCCTGCCGAACGGTACGATGCGGAACCCTCGGGCGAACGGTTCGAAACCGAATCCGACGAAGCAACATCTTCGGATTCCGAGCAAGAGTCTGAGCATGGCGAAGAATCCGAACGCATCGCCGCGGAAGGTGCCTCCGGCAACGCCGGCGAAGGCATCGGCGAGATTGTTGGCGAGCATATCGGCGAACACGCAGGCGAAGGAGTTTCGCAGCCAGAGCAAGAGCGCCAGCCGTCCGCTGCGCGCGTTCGCGACGATTTCCGCGCCCACATGCAGCATCCCTCGCGACGTGGGCGTGATCGAGACCGCGATCGCGGACGCCGCCCGCAGCATGGACGCGGTGGATACGGGCATCACCGCCCGCAAAACCGCCGCCCGCAGCTGATCGCAGATCTGCTGAAGCAGGGCCAGGAAATCATCGTCCAAATCGCCAAGGAGCCGCTAGGCAAGAAGGGCGCGCGCATCACCAGTCACGTGGCGCTTCCCGGCCGCTATTTGGTGTACATGCCCACGCTCGACCACAGCGGCGTATCGCGCAAAATCGCGTCTGCGGAGGAGCGCTCGCGCCTGCGCCATCTGGTCAACGAAGCCAAGGGCAACGCGCCGGGCGGCTTCATCGTGCGCACTGCCGCCGCCGCGGCCGCTCCGGAGGAAGTCCGCGCGGACGTGCAATTCCTCACGCACTCGTGGTCGGAAATCAAATCGCGCTCCGAGCAGCGCAAGGCGCCTTCCCTCCTGCACCGCGACCTGAATTTGGTCGAGCGCATCCTCCGCGATCACATGAATTCCGACTACACGGCGATCTGGGTGGATTCCGAGGAATCGTACACCAAGGTCACGGAGTTCATCAGCCGGTTCCAGTCCAGCCTCGCGAACCGAGTGAAGCTCTACACCAAAGAGACGCCGATCTTCGAGGAGTTTGGCATCCAGCAGGAAATCGAAAAGGGTCTGCGACCGAAAGTGTGGCTGAAATCCGGCGGCTACATCGTCATCAACCACACCGAAGCTCTCGTCGCCATCGACGTGAACACCGGCAAATTCGTCGGAAAAGGCTCGAATCGCCTGGAAGATACCATCGTCCGCACCAACCTCGAAGCGGCCAAGGAAATCGTCCGCCAGATGCGGCTGCGCGATTTGGGCGGCATCATCGTGATCGATTTCATCGACATGGAGGACCGCCGCAACCGCGAGAAAGTGATGGCCGCGCTCGAAGACGCGCTGCGCACCGACCGCGCTCCTTCAAAAATGCTGCGCTTCAACGAATTCGGCCTCATCGCCATCACCCGCAAGCGCACCAAGCAGGCTCTCGAACGCACCCTCTGCCAGCCCTGCCCCTACTGCACCGGCTCCGGCATGGTCAAGTCGATTCCCACGCTCTGCTACGATATCCAGACCGAGGCGCGCAAGATGGCCCCGGATATCGAGTCCGGCAGCATTACCCTCCGCGTCCACCCGGAAATCGCCAAGGCGCTCAAGACCCGCGAGTCCGGGCTGATCGAGGAGCTCGAAAGTGTGACCAAGAAGAGCGCCATCATCCAGGCCGACGCCGCTCTGCACTGGGAGCAGTACGACATCTATTAATGACTTGTCATCCCGAACCCGTTCGCGAACGGTGTGAGGGATCTGCTTTTGATTGCTAACTACTATCGCCGCCGCGATAATCACCGCGCGCCTTTGTAGCGTTGCGCTTTAGCGCAGCACGCGGCCGGCGCTGACGCAATCAGCGACCACGCCCTCGTCGCTCGCACGCTATTTCCGCGGGAAAGTGCCACTCGCCACGATTCAGTCTTTCGGCGTCACGTCGCGCAGCTGGATCAGCCACCGTCCGTTTACTTTCACTAGCTCATCCACTTCCCTTCCGGCGGCAGCCACGCGCACTGGAACCTTCGCGCCATCCCCGCCGAAAACCGTCAGCCAGTACGCCTCCATGTGCGCGTGATCGCGGTCCGGAAAAGACACGTAGCTATTAAGGAGCATGTGGTACATAGGCGGCTGCTTTTGCCCCTTGGCTGCGGCTTTGGCGGCTTGCTCACGAAAGCCCTCGATCAATTTCTCGAGCGCGGCGCGTCCCTTCACCGCGTTCTTGCCGGTGCCGAACTGTCCATCCGGCGTGTAGGTCGCCGCGTACGCATTCGGATTGAAAGTGTCCAACGCGCGCACGTAGGTCCACATCAGCTTTTCAATTTGCGCGCGGTCTTGCGGTCGCGCCTGCGTATCGTTGCCCGCCGCCGCGGCGCGCGCGCCGCGATAGCCCAGCACTGCCACAAACAAAAGCACCACAACACCAGCCAGAATTTTTTTCATGGAGCCAATCTCCCTATCACGTGAGAACCGCCCGGTGGACGATTCGAAGAGTTCACCCCGAGCAGTCCGGCGGATGGCTCGAAGGCTTATAGCGACAAAGCGCACCGCCACGCATTGTCGAACAGCGGAGCCCGCCGGGCCGAGATTCTGCACCACGCAAGCGAAAGAGTCCACCTCCCGCCCCCCCGAATCTCCCGCGCTGCTACGCCCCCAACACTTTGTCATCCCGAACCCAGCCCGACGGGTTCAGTCGGGGATGAAGGTGAGGGATCTGCTCTTGCTTGTTTCTTGGCGTGGCCGCTATGGTCATGTGTGTTCACACATCGGCTCTTTGTGGCGCGACCGAGGGCCTCATTCTCCCCGCTTGGAAAACGCCGATCCCGCGCCGTTCGCAGCCAAAATTCCCCGGTTTTTGGAGCACAATAGGGTAAGGACGCTGCGAATGGCCAATGCTTTAATTTCGCTGACTGATCGCTCGCGTTTCCGGACGGCGATGGTTCTAGCGGTCGCGGCGGACGCGCTTCAGGTGCTCGTGTTTCCTTTTTTTTCGGAGGGAGCGCTGTCGCCCGCGGACGATGTGCTCGACCTTGCCATCGGAGCGGTCTTGGTGTACCTGCTTGGCTGGCATTGGGAGTTTCTGCCCTCATTTTTTGGGGAACTCGTGCCGGGCGTCGATTTCGTTCCCTTCTGGACGCTTGCCGTAGCCAACGTCTATCGCAAATGGAAAAAGAAGACGGCCATCAGCCCGCCGGTGATTGACGTCTGAGGCCGTTCCTCGAAGTTGGCCGCGCAAATCTGGCGCTTTGGCCGGCCTGAAATCACGGGACTTTCTTCCTAGAACTTTTTACTGGTCTCATAAATGGTTTTTGGGGGGCGGAGCTTCAGCTCCGACAAATAAGGGCCGAAACATTGGGCTTTAGCCCCTGAGGAACGGTCTCACTCGCGACTCCCTATTTAGGGAGACGGCTTCCAGCCGCTGTCCCGGAAAGGCACGGGGAAAGTTGATCGAAACCGAGCGTTTAATTCTGCGCGCGTGGCAAGACGACGATTTCGCGCCCTTCGCCGCGATGAACGCCGACCCGCAAGTGCGCGAATTCTTCCCTGGGCTGCTGACGAAAGAGCAAAGCGATGCGAGCGCCCGAACCTTTCAGGCCGCGATTGCGAGAAACGGTTTCGGCATGTTCGCCGCGGAGCTTCTCGCCACCCGCGAATTCACCGGCTTCATCGGCCTGCAAACGATGAACTTCGCCATTCCCGGCCTCGCGCAGCCTGCCGTCGAGATTGGCTGGAGGCTCGCACGCACGCATTGGAGCAAAGGTCTCGCCACCGAGGGCGCGCAAGCAGTTGTTCGCTATGCCTTTGAAACGCTAGCGCTGAATGAAATCGTCGCCATTACCGTCCCTGCGAACATTCGCTCCCGCCGCGTGATGCAAAAGCTCGGCATGACGCATCTGCCGGAACTCGATTTCGACCACCCGCGCATCGCCCCCGGTCACCCGTTGCGCCGCCACGTACTCTACCTGCTGCACAGCGAAGCCGCCTGAACCAGATCTTAGCCCTCTTCCCTCAGCGAAGTGCAGGTTCGAGCCACCTGTACTAAAACTGTACTTCCGGCCAGTAGAGAATTCTTAGCCTGTTCAGGTACGGTCGAACTGACATGTACGCTGATCAACAATTCGCCGCCGTCAGGATCGCCCCGCAACAGCGATGCGAAACCACGCGTACTCGCGCCGCCACTCTAAGAGGGCGGCGCTTCCCAGCTTGCAGCGAAGTCGAAGCGCCCCCGCTGCTCTTTCCTACCGGCTCCTCGGCGCTCCGGTTTCGCACGCTCGGTCGGAAACCCGCCCTTCCAATCTAAAGGAGATCAAACATGATCGGACGTTATCCGCGGCGCCCAGCGCGCCGTCAGCCCCAGGACTTTCATTTTTTCGCCGCGTCGGACCCAATTGCCAATCTCGAATCTCAATTCGCCCGCCCTCCTGCGAGGCCGCCAGAATCGCAGCCCTACTCGCGCAAAGGTGAAGAGACTGTGAAAAGCATCGCGGCAGAGGGCCTTCAGTTGCTTCAAAACTTTCTCCAATCCGCCTCTGCCCCGGCCGCGCCGGCGGAAGCCGCGCATCCCTTAATGCCCGCCCCCAAATCCGCAATCTCCATCCAGCTCGCCGCTCCTCGCACGAACGATGTGCACTCAAAGCCCGCCGCTCGCAAAGCCGCTCCAAAATCTAAGTCAGCCAAGTCGCGACGGTCCTGCGCCGGCAAGCGAATGAAAGCGCCGCGCCCCAAAACTGCGGCTCCGCTCGCTCAGGCCGCCCCCGCTGTCTCGCATCACGACCGCCACTGCACCATCTGCTCGCATCGCGATCGCGTCGATATTGAAACCGAATTCGTGAATTGGCACTCCACCCATCACATCGCGTACGACTACAAAATCAGCCGCAGCGCGATCTATCGCCACGCCCATGCTCTTGGACTCATCGCCCAGCGGAATCGCAGGCTCCGCTCGGCCCTCGCTCACCTCATCGAATGCGCGGAGGACGTCGAACCGACCGCCGATTCCATCGTTCGCGCCATCCACGCCTTCGCGCGCATTAATGACGATGGCCAATGGGTCGAGCCACCTTCGCACGTGATCGTCTCTTCCGGCGGGGTCCTCAGCGCGCCCCCGCGCGCTGGGGTGCAGGGCGGCATCCGCCGCGAATCGGGCGCGCCTAACGCCCATCGTCCGCTCGCAATCTCCCTCGATGCTCCCATGCTGGCGAACGTAATTGATGTTCCATCCGGCGCAGTTCTACCCGGAACACCCAATCGAGTAGAATCCGATGCAACTCGTTGAAAACATTGGCCGGCCAACCGTTCTACCCGGAACGTTTCCATCAACGTTCCATGGGGCGATTGGCCGGCTCCGCCTCGGTGAACCGTTCGACGGATCGGCCGGTGATTCCCAGCGCAAATTTAATGCCAGGAAAGTAAATGGCCGTTCATGCGTATACAATGTGGGCGTCGCGCTTGCCGTTTGCCCGCTGGCGACTGGCTAAAAGGGATGCGCCGCTCTCCAAATTCGTGTCGCTGAGGAGGAATTAGTGAAAGGTGCCTGGAAATCCAAGCTCACGATCGCCGCAACCGTCCTGATTGTATTTTTCTTTGCGTCCGCCGCGGTTTGCGCTGCGCGGAATGCCGCGCCCGCTCCCGCAACGCCGCGCGGTAGCGCGGCGGCCGCCGGTCCGTCCGGCTATCATTTGCTGAAAACGATTCGCGTTCCCGGCAGTGATTTCTGGGACTACTTGAAGTTTCAGCCTTCCACGCACCGCCTATTCATCACCCACGGCAATGAGGTGCAGGTGCTCAACGTGGACACGGGAAAAATCGTGGGCACGATGGGCGGAATGGACGTGATTCACGGAGTCGTGCTGGCGCCGCGATACAATCGCGGGTTCGTCACCGACGGCGGCGCGGCCAAGGTTTGGATTTTCAATTTGAAGACGCTGAAAGTGATCGGCAGCGCGCCAGCGGATAAGGACGCGGACGGCGATGTCTACGATCCGGCTTCGAAGCGCGTGTTCACCATGAACGGCGATTCGCAAACGTCCACCGTCATCGACGCGAAGACTGGCAAAGTTGTCGGCCACATCAAGCTGGGCGGCCAACCGGAATTTCCCGTGGCCGATGGGCGCGGGCACGTCTACGCCAATATCGAGTCCACCAGCGAGATCATCGAGATCGATTCGCGCACCATGAAGATCACGCACCGCTGGCCGCTGGCGCCCGGCGAGCATCCGAGCGGCTTGGCCATCGATGCGAAACACCACATTCTTTTTTCCGGATGCCGCAACCAGAAGATGGTGATCATGGACGCGGACAACGGAAAGATTTTGGCGACCGAGCCGATTGGAGTGGGCGTGGATGCAACGCGCTTTGATCCCGGTACGGATTACGCGTTCGCTTCGAACGGCTTCACGCCATCCTTAACCGTGGTGCATGAGGATTCTCCGGCCAAATTCCACGTGGTGGAAGACGTGAAGACGGAACTCGGCGCGCGGACCATGGCGCTCGATCCCAAGACGCATGACATCTATCTGGTGACCGCGGACATCCAGCGCATCCCGCACCCCGCGCCGCACACGCGCCCGTTCCGCATGGTCCCCGGCACGTTTCGCGTGCTTGTATACGGAACGCATTAGCGCGCTTATGCGGTTTCGCGGGATGTGGTGGCGTCCCTCGAAAAGGCTTTCGGCGCAGCAACGACGCCGAGGATCGGGGCCCGCAAGCGTCGCGATTGCCGCTGGGGCTGCTCGGACGCCAAATTCGTTGTGCGCAGGACGGGAGACGCGCTAGAGTTGGGATGTTGGAGGCAGTTTCGCATAGCCAGCCTGGGCAACCTGAAAATTCGAGGTGATGCATATGAAGATAATGATCTCCGCAGCCGCTTTGTTTTTGCTCCTCGGGACCACTGCTTCCGTTTATGCACAGCAGGACAAGCCACAGGACAACCATCAGCAGGCCCAGCACCAGGAAGGCAGTCGCCAGAAAAGCAAGCCGGAGCAGAAGGGCGCGAAGCAGACCCGGCAGCGCGCCAAGCCAGCTCAGAACCGTGCGGAACACACCGCACGTCCGGCGCAACGTACGGCGACTCATACCGAACACACCGCGCGTCCGACACGACGTACGCCAACTCATACCGAACACGCTGCGCGTCCGACGCAACGCACGATGAATCATGCAGAAAACGCCCATGCACGGCCGAACGAGTCGCACGCGCACGGCCGCATTTCCGACACTCGGTACAGGGCCAGCTTCGGCAACGGCCATCGCTTTCACGTTAGCCGGAGCGACTACCAGCACCGGTCCTTCCGGTATGGAGGGTACTCATTCAGGTTCGTCGGTGGCTGGCCAGCAGCTTGGGCTTACAGCGATCCGGTTTACGTGGTGTATGAGAATGGTGGATATTTCATGTACGATCCCTTTCATCCCGGATTGCGCATCACGCTGACTATCTTTTAGCTAACAGGCGGCGCTCATCAATGCCGCCGCGCACGCGGCCGTTTTGCGTGGTCCCTCATGTCCACGCGCTGGTGCGCGGAATGAAGTGGCGCGCCTTCATCGGCAGCCGGAATAGCCTTGCAATTGTGCGCTACCAGAGGCGGCGGGGATGCCGTTCGCACCGGAATGTGCGCACAGGATAAATTCGCGAATTCGGATGCGCCGATGCGTGTGCGCGTGGCGAGCGAGGCGGACGCGTCGGCGATCGCGTCGATCGCCAACGCGGCATTTGCCATCGAGACATTCATAGAAGGCATGCGCACGGATGCGCGGCGCGTGGCGGAAATGATGCAGTTGGGACATTTTCTGGTCGCGGCCGGTCGCGGCGAGCCACTCATAGCCTCGGTGTATATCGAACTTCGCGGAGCGCGCGGGTATTTTGGCATGCTGGCGGTGGACCCGATGTATCAGGGCAAAGGATTCGGCGCGCGGATGGTGCGAGCGGCCGAGGACCACTGCCGCGAGCGCGGATGCAAGGCCATGGACATTACCGTGCTGAGTTTGCGGCCGGAGCTATTGCCCTTCTATCACCGACTGGGGTACGCGGAGAGCGGCACGGAAGATTTTCACCCGTCGCGGCCGCTGAGAACGGATGCGACGTGCTACAGCGTCCTCATGTCGAAAGATTTGTAGCGCTCTGAACTGACGCTACCAACAGGCCGGAAATGTTGACGGCAGCCTAATCACTTAGACGCGCGCCGATTTGCGTTAGTCGCTGAAGCGCTGCTCGCGAAACGGGTCAGCATACATGTGATACCCGTTCTCTTCCCAGAATCCTGGAGCATCTTGCGCCATGAAATCGAGACCGCGAACCCATTTGACGCTTTTCCAGGCATACAGATGAGGCACCACTAGACGCAACGGATAGCCATGATCGGGCGGAAGCGGTTCGCCGTTGTGCTTCAATGCGAAAAGCGTGGTGGGACGCATCAGGTCGGCGAGCGGCACGTTGGACGTGTAACCTTGCTCGGCCAGCACCATCACGAAATGGGCCTCGGGCTTGGGCGCGGCCAGTTTGGCAACTTCGGCGAACGGCACGCCTTCCCAACGCACGTCGAAGCGGCTCCAGCGAGTGACGCAATGCATGTCCGCAGTGATTCCTTTCATGGGCAGGCGGGTGAACTCTTCCCAGGTGAGCCGTAGCGGTTTTTCGACGAGCCCGCCAACGCGAAAATCCCACGCGTTCGGATCAAATGCCGGCACCTCGCCCATGTGTAGCGCGGGCCACTTCAGCGTCAGCGACTGGCCGGGAGGCAGACGGCCGGCGTCGCGCATTTCGCGCTCGCGTTGCTTGCGCTCCGTTGTTTCACCGAAGGACACGAGCGACTCTCCCACAGACTCTCAATTGTTCTCTCCTGCAGAAGCACGACAAAAGCAGATTCCTTGTCGTCCGCCGCTGGTGGACTCGCCGGAATGACGTAATTTTCGCAATTGCCTGACGTCTGCCTCTCTCTACTCTACCTCAATGACGATAGCGCCAGCGAGGCGGGCCGAAACGTTGTAGATCGCGGCGCACAGCCCGCCGATGGCTACGACTCCGCCAAACAGGAATGCTAGCGCTCGCTGTTTTGGCGCTGTGGATTCTTCCCCGGAGCTAAATGGAATTATTCGATAGACGTAAACAGGACCTAGCATTTGTAGGACTGTAGAAAGCGGAATGGCCCAAGCCAGGCGCTGCTTTTCGACAATTGCGACGGGGTACGTTTCTCTTGCGTTGCTCGAACTGCGAGCGTAGCGTAACTTACATGAAGCCCATACAAGCAGTCTGCGACAAATGCCAGAAGACAGTGGAAGCGAAACCATTGCTCGGTGAAAACGAGCTCTGGTCGGCGTTGAATAAAGGCGACGAAATCGAAGTCATGCACCTTGAGGGCGATGTCCATCACACGTGGAAGCTCACTGGGCAAGACAAAGAGAATCTGCGTAAAGCGCGCGCTGCAGGAACAGCCTAGCCCGCCTTGCCGGAATTCATTTCCATCCCAGCCTGTCGATAAGCCTGCGCACCTCACGCTCGTTAAGTTACTTTCGAGCATTCTTGTGCGCCAACTCCCAACCGGTCAGCCAATCGGCCAATGCAAGTAACGCTTGATTGGTCCTGTGAGGACGTTTATAGGGATTTGGCTCGACTCGACCAAAATAGAGAAGACTTATTCCGGGCCGCGATTTACCGCTCGACCTTAAAGCCGATTTTCAGCCTGACTTGGAACTCCTCGACTTTGCCGCCTTTAATCCTGCCGCTCTCTTCCGCGATCTGAAACCACTCCATGTGGCGAATTGTCTTCGCGGCTTCGGCGACAGCGGCCTTCGCCGCTTCAGCAAAGCTCACGGGCGATGTTCCTACTAGTTCGGTGATTTTGTATGTTCCGGCCATGTCTCAGATTCTCCTCGCGTCGTGGAGTACTAGGGAAGTTTAGACTCAAGGACAGCGAAAACCAATAATCTCAACTCGCGGTTTTCTGGGTGAGCGGAGAATCGGCCGGGGCGGCGAGGAAATGTCCGGTAGGGCCGTCGATCGGCGGTTAGGACACGCATGAGAACCGTTCGATTTGCGGCGAAATTGGTGTACCTTATGCGGGATTCTTATTCGCGGCCAGGTGCTCGCGCGAGAACCGTGAGCGACAATGGGAGGAGATCGATGAGAAGGATTGCTTGGAAGTGGATCGTGCTTTCGGTCGCGCTGCTGGCGCCGGCGGCGAGTTTCGCGCAGGTAGCCTGCACGCGGGCCGGCCTGAAATATGCGACCAATCTGTACCTTGCCGCGCAGAGGAAGGGGAATCCTTCCAGCCTGCCATTGGCGAAGGGGCTTGCTTATATCGAAAACATGAAAGAGGTCGATATCAAAGACGGCCTCATTCAGAAGCCGCTGAAGATCAATTTTCATCGAACGCTGATCGATACGGCGACGTGCCAGACGTTTTCTGAAATCATCGACGCGGACAAAGCCGACCCCTATGTGATCGGCACGCGCCTGCGGGTCAACCACGAGAAGATCGCCGAAATCGAAATGCTGATTACGCATAAAGGCGACTGGCTCTTCAACGCCCAGAATTACTTAAAATATTCATCCTCGGAGAATTGGGGAACGATTCCACCGGACCAGCGCGACACGCGCGCGACTCTGGTTTCGGCAGCAAATGCGTACCTAGACGCGTTCCTGGAGGGGAAGGGCAATCTGGTGCCTTGGGGATACCCGTGCGAACGAACCGAAGGAGGAATGCGCACCGGCAAAGGTCTCCCGACAGACACGTGCCAGGTGGGCGTGCCCAGCGGCGTCAATATTGTGGCGCGGAGGTTCATCGTGGACCCGACGATTGGAGCCGTGCAGGTGTTTTGCACGTTCGAGGTGAACGGAGTGCCGGATAGCCACCTCTTTCGCGTACAGCACGGCAAGTTGCGTTACGTCCATACGCTGACGCACCTGCCGCCGGGGTTCAAAATGCCCAAATTGCCTCAACGGCCTCGGACCAAAACCGCGCCAAGGAAATAAAGACGGCGACTCAACTGCTGGGCGGGCGACTGGACTTTCGATGGCTGAACACCGGTCGCCCGCCATTGGCGGACTCCTCAGCCACGGTCGCGTTGGTGGCGTTCGCGGTGCGATTCAAAGAAATCGGCGATGTGCTGCCGGTGATGCACGTGCTCCAACAGCTTCACGCCACCGCGCAGACCCACGCGGTGCGCGAATGAAATCATCAGCCCCTTTTGAAAATCATTCGCTGCTAGCCCGAGATGGTGCTTCGTCGCTTTGCCTGTGGGAAACGGAATCGCAGGGATTTCCTTCCTCGGCTCGGAGCGCGTCAGCAGGTGCCCGAGAGTTGGGGCTGATTCCACACGGTGGCTCTTCAGCATCGCCCCGCTCGGGATTTCCAGCCAATCGCGCAGAGTTGCCAGCACAGACGTGTGGTCGTAGGGACGATCGCCCGGGGATCGAAAGACGGTTCCCGCTTCGAGCCATGGCGACACCGCAATCATGGGGACGCGCACGCCGTACCGGTCGAAGGCGAATCCATTCGCAGCGCGGCGCTCGTCGGGCGGAACGCTGCCATAGGGCGGCGGTTGATGATCGACGCAGCCGCCATGCTCGTCGAAGGTGATCAGCAGAAGCGTGCTATCCCAATGCGCGCCAGTGCTGACGGCCCTCCACACGCGCCAGACGAGTTGGTCGGCCAAAAGCATGTCATGCGGCGGATGAGCGTCGTTGGGTTCAATCAGAAAGCTGGGTTCCAGAAACGCATACGCGGGAAGATTGCCGCTACGAGCGTCCCCTTCGAATGCCTCGAGGTTTTGAAAATGTGGCTCCAATAGCAAATCCCAGAGCTGCGGGAATTGCAGGCGTGTGCTCGAGGTGATGTGGGAGTCATTGTAAACGGCCCAGCGAATCTTTCGTTCCGTGAGGACGTTGAAGATCGTCGGCGTGTCGTAGGCGTACGGATCGTACGGATAATCGTCCACCTGACCCATCGACGTGCCGGTGTGAAAGAACGCCCGGTTCGGCCACGTCTGCGTTGGCGCCGACGAGTACCACTCATCACAGATGGCAAAGTTGTAGGCCAGCGCGCTGAAAGTAGGTAACTGCTCCGGCGCGTAGCATTGCATGATTTCCGCGCCGCGCTCGGGGTGCTTATCGGCATAGCTAATCACGAACCCGTTCATGGAAGGTTGTTGTCCCGCGGCGGGCTGGGTGGTCCCAAATAACTGCAGATTGACGTGCTCGAACCGCTCTTGCGGATTCTGCCGGGGAATACAACGATCCTCGGCGCCGATTCGCACCTTCACGTCATCCGCCGATACTTCTGCCGCGGAGCGTGACGCGGAGAAGAACTCTGGATTGGAAGGGTTTGAAAATGACCGCGGCATGCCATTGAATTCGGAAGTGCTGTGCGGGGGCAAAAAGTGCTTGGGGCGCTGCTCGCCCGAGTAGAGGAATCCGAAAAGGTGATCGAAGGAGCGGTTTTCCAGCATCAACACGACCACATGCTGAACGTGCTCAAATCCCTTCAGCATCTCTCGCCTCCAAAGCATCAGATGCGAGGAGCGTTCGTCATGATCCGGTTTGCCGGCGTCTACTTCAGGGCCCAAAAATCGGTGAGCTTGCTTTCGCGCGTTTGGTGGGCGCTATGTCTCCAGTTTCGGGTTGCCGTACTCGGGGCTGAGGCTTGCCGGTAGGGATGGGCGAAAAATCATCACGCTAGGTGCAGCGGAGAGTCTCCTCGTTTTGGGGAGAAGCCCTCCTCGCAATACTTTCCCGCGATTCGAAGGTGGTCAATGCGCGGATGATTCGGCGGCCGGTGAGATCCGCGCGCGAAGAAAGGCAACGCGCCTCCTAGAAGGGCAGCCAGCACAGCCATTGCTATTGCCGTGCCAGTGTTTCCGTATCGCGGCAAAGCTACCCACAAGTCGATGATGAAGCCAAAGGCCAGGAGAATCGACGAAACTGCCGCTAGCATAAAGTAACGTTTTAGGGTCATCTAGAATTCCGCAGCTTATGAGCCAACGATTAACGATTGAGGAGCAGTGGCTAGTGCGACGCTACGCCCCACGCGTTCCCATGTCAATGTCGCGACGCCCTCTTTTGTAGCGAGCTAGATGAAGCGTGCCCAAGAACCGTCCAGTAAATCGCTTGTGATATGATCGTTGGTTCACGAACAATACCAATTATTCCAAGGAGTTGTGACTTGAGCGCTCGAATTCTGAACGGAAACGCCATTCGAGATGAAATTTACGGCGAGCTAGCGGGCGAAATCGCCGCGCTGGCAAAGGCAGGAGTGCGTCCGGGACTGGCCGCGGTGCGCGTGGGAGACGATCCGGCTTCGAAGCTCTACGTGAACAGCAAAATCGCGGCATGCGAAAAACTGGGCCTAGCGAGCTTTCACGTTACGCCGCCCGCTTCGACAACCACCGAAGAGTTGCTGAAGATCGTCAACGAATTGAACAACCGCGACGACGTGGACGGCATTCTGGTGCAAATGCCGCTGCCGAAGCAGATCGACTCCAAGAAAATTCTGGATGCGGTGATCCCGGCGAAAGATGTGGACGGATTTCATCCGGTAAACGTGGGCAATCTGGTGGCGAACAGGCCGGCGCTGGTGGCATGCACGCCCGCGGGCGTAATGGAAATTCTGCGGCGCAGCAAGATCCCGCTGGAGGGCGCGAACGCCGTGGTGATCGGTCGCAGCGACATCGTGGGCAAACCGATGGCGCTGCTGCTGCTGCATGCGAACGCGACAGTGACGATCACCCACTCGAAGAGCAAGGATTTACCGGGAATCGCGCGGTGCGCGGACATAATCGTGGCGGCAATTGGGAAAGCGGCGATGGTCACCCCGGATTTCGTCCGGCCGGGCGCTACGGTGATCGACGTGGGCCAGATCGTGATGCGGGACGCAAAAGAAGCCGAACGCATCTTCGAGAAATTCCCCGCCAAGCTGGAATCGTTTCGCAAAAAGGGATCGGTGCTGGCGGGCGACGTACATCCGGAAGTGGTGGAAGTGGCGGGCGCGTACACTCCCGTGCCGGGCGGCGTGGGTCCGCTAACGATCGCCATGCTGATGAGCAACACGGTGAAAGCCGCACGCATGCGCCGCGGTTTGCGCGCTCCGGTCGCGGCTCCCGCGCGCGGCTGATGCTTCGCGTTGGCCTGACCGGCGGGATCGCTTCCGGAAAATCCACGGTGGCGGCCATGCTGCGCGATCGCGAGTATCCGGTGCTGGACGCCGACGCGCTGGCCCGGGAGCTTCTGGAACAGGGCCAAGACGCGTATAAAGAGGTGGTCGCCCACTTTGGCAGCGGGATTTTAGCGCCGGGCGGCGCGGTGGACCGGCGAAAACTAGCTGCCATCGTATTTTCCGACGCGCAGCAGCGCGCCAAACTAAACCAAATCCTGCATCCGCGCATCCGAGATGTGGTCGCCAATTGGTTCGCCATGCTCGACCGTCCCGGAGGGCCGGAGTTGGCTTTCGAGGACGCGGCGCTGATTCTGGAATCGGGAGGGCGCGGAGCGTTGGACCGCATTGCGGTTTGCTGGTGCAGGCCCGAGCAGCAACTGGCGCGGTTGCGCGAACGCGGCATGTCGGAAGCAGACGCCCGGAGCCGCATGGCGGCGCAAATGCCCATCGACGAAAAGCGAAGATTGGCCGATGAGGTAGTCGATTGCTCGGGCTCGATGGAAGAAACCGAGCGGCAACTCGATGGCGTGCTCGAAAAACTGAAACGAGGGTAGAGAAATAGCGATGGGCTCCAGCCGCGCACGCGCCATCCGATTGCTTGCCATCGGATTGATCATCGGACTGGGCGCATATTGGTTCGGTTCTCACTACGGACAGCACACTCCGACTTCCGTCGGCGCGCTTTCGCCTTCGCCACCACCTGAACGAGTTTCCGAAACATCGGTGATCGCCACACCCGGCCTCGATCCCATTGGAGCGGAAAATGCGCGTATTTATAAGGATGCTGCTCCGGCGGTGGCGAATATCGTCACGCACACCGTGCAATACGATTTCTTTCTGGACCCGATGCCAGTGGAGGGCGCCGGCTCCGGTTTTCTGATCGACACCGACGGCCACATCCTGACGAATTATCACGTGGTGGCCGGCGCGCAGACGATTCAGGTGACGC
This sequence comes from Candidatus Acidiferrales bacterium, assembly GCA_050746725.1. Taxonomy (GTDB): domain Bacteria; phylum Acidobacteriota; class Terriglobia; order Acidiferrales; family UBA7541; genus Palsa-295. The sequence continues at coordinate 47,191 of JBOGMX010000033.1, forward strand.
TGGGCGATCAATCGCGGTACATGGCGAAGTTCATCGGCGCGGACAAGCGCAACGACATCGCGCTGATCAAAATCGATCTGCATGGCCGCAAGGTGACGCCATTGCCGCTGGGCGATTCGCGCAATCTGTTGGTGGGCCAGCGCGTGCTGGCGATTGGGAATCCTTTCGGATTTCAGAGCACGCTGACGACAGGCGTGATCAGCTCGCTCGGGCGCACGGTGCAAACGGACGAGAACACGTTCATCGATCAAGCGATCCAAACGGATGCCGCTATCAATCGCGGCAATTCGGGCGGGCCGCTGCTGAATACGCATGGGCAGGTGATCGGCATCAATAGCGCGATTTTCTCTCCTAGCGGCACCACGGCCGGAATCGGCTTCGCCATCCCGATCAACACAGCCAAGCGTGTGGCCCATGAATTGATCACGCAGGGGCATGTGGTCCACGCGACGCTCGGCGCTTCCGGACGCGCGATTTGGCCGGGACTCGCGCAAGCGCTGAATATTGGAGTGAATCAAGGGATATTGATCGAACGCGTGACTCCCGGCGGGCCCGCCGCACAGGCGGGAATTCGCGGCGGCAATCGCGTGGTGCTGGCGGGCTTGCAGCAATTGCGGGTCGGCGGCGACATTTTGGTGGCCATCAATGGCAAAGCCGTGACCGACCAGAGCGATTTGACGCTTCTGCTGGATCGCGCCCAACCAGGCGATGTGGTGACGCTGACGATCGTGCGCAACGGCAGAAGGATGAACGTCAAGGTGAAACTCGGCCAGCAATAAACGCAGCGGAAACTCGTTGCGTTTTCCCAGCGCGAACATCTGCATCCCATCCTACGACGACAACAAGAGGAATTCTTGGTCCGGCTGCGCTCTCTAGAATGCCAACCCAAGAGCGTTCTGCGTCCTCAGAACTAGGTGCGCTTGGGGTGGTTACATGACGGAATAACAGCGGGACTCCACGGTATTGAGCGGAGTTCACTGGTCACTTCCGCGATTGTTTTGCGGCGGCAGCGGGCAACGCAAAACCTTCCGGCAAGCGCTCGCGCCATCCGTCGCGAATCGCGTCGCGTTGGCGCCCCGTCTTCGAAAACCACGACTCGGCGATGTCCCGCACGCGTTCGAGCGCCGCTTGCACTTCGGCTTGCTTCGCTTTCACCATCTCGCTACCGGCGTCTGCGGGCATGCGAATCGGCGGGGCCACGAACATCACCACGCGCGAAAAAGGATACGGGACGCGGAACAGATCCCAGGATTTGGGGAACGTGTAGCCCCATTTTACGGCGATGTGAAACACGGAAATCGGTCGTCCGGTCCGGCGCGCCAGAATCACGGCTCCGGGCTTGGCGACGAAGCGGGGGCCGCGAGGGCCATCAATGGTAAGCGCCACGTGGCGGCCTTCTTCGAGGTGTTTCGCCATCGCATGCAGCCCCTCCATCGCTCCTCGCGTGGAGCTTCCTTGTGCCGTCCCGAAGCCAAGGCGCTCGATTACGCGGCGCGTCCACTGGCCGTCGAAATTCACGGTATTCAGCACCACGATTCCGCGTTTTTTCCAGATCCAAACCGCGGGGAAGATACAGCGATGCCAAAACACACCGATGGCGGGCTCACCAGCGTCGCGAAACTGCGAGGCGTTGTGCACGCCGACGTATTCCACGCGCAGGGTGGGACCAAGGGCGCGCAAAATCCAGTACACAATCGAGGCCACTATGGGAACTTGCATCCGTCGCCAGCGCGACATCGGCGGCATCGCGATCGCCGAACCAGAGATGGAGGTAGACTTCGCGTTTGCGGCGGGTTCCGCGCCTGGGGCGGGCGAGCCGGATTTCGAGAGAGAAGCCACTGCTGTATAGTATAGGCGGTCCTGATGCGTCCAAATTTTCAAATCAGGCCCGCTGCCTTGGCGACAACGGGCATACTACGCTGTAGCCTGAGAGCCGCTTCCCTGCTGGCGATCCTTGCCTGTTTGCTTTCCGCAGCGGCGAGGGCGCAAAATTCGCCTGCCCAACCTATCGGACGCATCGAAGGCCTTGATGTTTCCGTCGATGGCGGCACGCCGGCGAGCGTGGCCACGGCCGACGAACTGCCGAGCATAAACATCTCAAACGGAAGCGTGGTGACCGTGCACTCGGGCAAGGCGCGCCTGACGCTTTTCGCGGGCGGCGAGATGGATATCTGCGGCCCGGCGAAATTCACCATGCTTACGTCCGGGAGCGATATCACGCTGGCGCTCAACTTTGGACGCCTGCACGTGCATCTACCGGCGAAAACCTCGCTGCGTATTTTTTCGCCGACGGTCATCGCCACGCCGATCGACATTAACGGCGGATCACGCGATGTGACCGTGGGACTCGATCTGAACGATTCCCTGTGCGTGCTAGCCACCAGCGGCGCGATTCAGTTGGAGCACCAGTTCACGGGCGAAAAGTTGATCGTCCCGCAAGCAGGAGAGTTTTTTCTGAACGGTGGGACTCTAGTGCCCGTGGCGGGAAAGCCGGGAAGCTGCGGCTGCGCCCCGATGGAGCGGCACGCGGCGCCGCGCGCTCCGGCGACGATTCCGGAATTTGCTCGCGCCGTGCCGGCACCAGCGCCACCAGTGTCCGAGGTGCCCCCTGCGAGCACGCGAGCGGCAGAAGCGCGTTCGGACTCGCCTGCGGATCAAGAACCGGTGCAACCGGGCGCGGTGTTCGTGATTCCAGTCCACCCGAACGATTCGCATCCTATTGCGGCTCCTCAAAACGAATCGACGGGCGAAGCTCCATCAGTGGGAGAACCGATGCGTGGGAACGTCACGCCCGCGCTGGAATTCATGGCGTCCGCGCCGCCATCTCCTGCCGAAGCTGAGCCGGAGATGATGCTGCTAGTCACCGAAGCGCGCGAGTCTCCCGATTGGGAATTCAATGGCCACGTGGATGCGCCCGATTTCGTCAAGGCGATGCAGCATTCGCTGGGAGAAGAGCCCGCCGCGTCAACAAAATCAAGATCGAGCGTGCGCCACGCGCAGCCGCATAAGAAAACGCATGGATTTTGGGCAGCGCTGAAGGGGCTGTTCTTCGGACGAGTGGAAGCGGACGACGGCTCGGAGACCGACGTGCACTAACGGCGCTTCTTACTACGCGCGCCCGGCGATCGTTCGACGTGCGCTACTCGCTTACAGTGACGATTTCGCCGGATCGTCACATTCCTTCGTAATTCGGTCCGCCGCCTCCCTCGGGTGGCACCCAATTGATGATCTGATAGGGATCGGCGATGTCGCAGGTTTTGCAGTGGACGCAATTCGCTGCGTTGATCTTGAGCTTCGGCGCTCCTTGCTCGATCACCATCTCGTAGACAGACGCGGGACAAAAATACTGGCAGGGATTACCGTACTCGCGCACGCAGCGATCGGAACAGATATTCGGATCAAGTACGACCAAGTGGCACGGCTGATCTTCCTCATGCCGCGTGCCGGAATGGTAGACGTCCGTTAGCCGGTCGAAGGTGAGCTTGCCGTCTCCTTTGAAGCGCGTGGATTGATCGACAAGCGTGCGCTCGCGATGCAGCAAGCGATATTCTTTGTAGCCGGGCTCCGATTTCATCGGATCGATCAGACCGCGTCCGCCGGTGAAAAATTGCAGCCCCGCGTGCATCAGCCCTTTCCACAAGCCGCCGTGGAAGCCCTGATGAAAATTGCGCACGGTCCACAGTTCCTTCTTGAGCCAGCTTCGATCTACTTTCGCGGAGTATGCGGATAGCTTCGCGGCCGAAGTGTCTCCGGCGCAGAGCGCCTCGTAAATCGTTTCGGCGGCGAGCATGCCGCTTTCGATCGCGGTGTGAATGCCCTTCAAACGCTGCGAATTAAGAAAGCTGGCGGAATCTCCGACGATCAGTCCCCCGTCTACGAAATTGCGCGGCATCGAATACCAGCCGCCATAAGGCACGGTTTTCGCGCCGTAGCGCACCATCTTTCCGCCAGCGAGGATTCGGCGCACGAAGGGATGCGTCTTGAATTTCTGAAACGCTGCATGTGGATCGAAGAGCGGATTGCGGTATTCGAGCGCCACCACCAATCCGAGAGAGACGCGATTGTCGCGCATGCCGTAAATCCAGCCGCCTCCGTAAAGGTCGGACGTGAGCGGCCAGCCCAGGGTATGCGCCACGTATCCCGTGTCGATGCGGCCAGGGGGAACTTCCCACAATTCCTTGATGCCGAGGCCGTAGACTTGCGGATTGAGTCCGCCAAGATTCAATCGCTCGACGAGCTGCTTGGTGAGCGAACCGCGCGGACCTTCCGCCAGCACCGTCACTTTCGCGTGCAGTTCGTACCCCGGCGTAAAATTTGATTTTGGCTGGCCGTTTTTGTCGACGCCTTTATCGCCGGTAATCACCCCGGCGATGCCGTTTTTCTCGAACAGCAGATCCTGTCCCGCAAACTCGGTGAAAACATTGATGCCCTTCTGTTCCACCAGGCCGCCGAGCCACTTCACGAGTCTATTGAGCGAGACGATGTAATTCCCATGGTTGCGAAGAGGGGGCGGCGTGATGGGCAGTTTGAACGAACTACCTTTCGTGAGGTAATAAGCGGCGTCGCCGGTCACCGGCGTATCGAGCGGCGCGAACTTCTCGAAATCGGGAACCAGTTCGCGCAGCGCACACGGGTCCATGATCGCGCCGGAGAGTTGATGCGCGCCTATCTCGCGCGCTTTTTCGAGCACGTAAATATTTTCAGTGGAAAGCGCCGGGGATTTTTGGTCGTGCGTGTGCCGCTCGATCAGATTCGCCAAATGGAGTGCGCACGCTAGCCCCGCGGGGCCTGCGCCCACGATCAGCACATCGGCATCCAGCCGTTCGCGCTCGATTTCAGTTTTGCCGGGCATCGGTTGCTAGCCGTAGCATATCGCGTTTGCGGAGCAACTGCTTCCCGACACTTCGCTCCGGCCGCGAATCTATTATGGCTCGTAGCTAAATGCTCGATTAGTGCTGGTGGAAGAGACGTCTCCGGATGTCCGGCCAAAATTCCTTGGCGATATTATTGAGAGCGGCGGATTCGAGCTGTGTGCCCCAACCTTCGCTGATTTTCGCGATACCGCGCTCCTGCGGAGGGTAATACGCGGTGGAAAGGGCGGAGGAGGCGAAGTCTCCGCCGACTTCTGAAAGATTGAACGTCGCCCGCCCCGAATCCGAGTACGTCACCACCACGCGCGAGAGCGAGTAACCCAGCCGGCGGAAAAACCCTCCGTGCCCCAGGGTGAAATAGCGGGCATCTTCGTGAGAGAGCACCGGCACGATCGCTTCGCTGAAGTACGAGTTGGAAATCCCGTCCAGCATGCTGCGCCAGTAATAGCGGCCGTATGCAACTCCTCCGGTACCAAGCTCCGGATATTGATTCAGCGCGTAACTCTGCGCCGCCAGCACGCCGGTCCAGACAAAGGAAGAATAATCGAAGCTATCTTCCGTCGCCATCCAGAATTTTTGCTTCGGCGTCATGGGATGGAATTCCACGCCCGGGCTGACTGCGGCGAAGTTAGGAACGATCCACATCATGCGTTTCGTTTGGATGGCTCCTTCCGAGTTTTGTTTTTCCTTCGGCGCCCGCGGCAGCTTTTTCTTTTTTTTCTGAGGCGCCGAATTCCTCGTTGACTTGGCGGAGCTCGCGGAGTTCTGCGACTTCGCCGGGCCGCTGGATTCAGATTCGGCGGCAGCCGAACTCCGCGATGTTTGCGACGAATTCGATTGCTGATTCGTGCCGGAATCCGCCGCGAGCGAAGCCCGTGCCCCGGCGCACGGTGGAATCAGTAGCAACGCAAGTACAGCACCGGCCGGCCGAATCTGAAACGGCATATGAGACCTTTCGGATAACTTTTGGTTTGTCGGCATAATCAAATATGCCCAGCGATATTTGCTGAGCTAAATGACTGCCTTTGGCAACATCCAGAGCACATACCTGGTTAGATGCATCAGTGACTCGTTTGGAGGACTTGCGTTTAATCCGCAGAGGACAGACAGAGGCTCCCAACAGGTGGAACCGCTTCTGATGCGACGTATGGAACGATCCGGCTGCCGCGATCCTATTTCGATGACAAAGAAACGCACGATTGCTCGTACTTCCCCGACCCCATCGTACCTTCCGGGAAAATGTCGCGCTCGGCGATCCATTCGAACGATTGCTCGAACACTTCCTTGGTGTACGGCTCGAAGACGATGCGCTCGCCCGGTCCCCAACGGCGGGTATCCATCATGTTGTGGAAGCGCACTGGAAATTCCTTCTTGAAGTAATGAGTGTAGAGGTCGGGACGCAGATCGATGTCGCGCTGCGCGTTGCGCAATCCGCGGAAATATTTCTTCACGTCTTCCATATCCGGATCGCGCTGGATCAGAGTAGCCATCATGAACGTGGTATCGATCACCTTACGAAATCCGAGCTGCTCCGCAAAATAATAGGGACCACTGAAAAGCGAAGCCGCCGGAATCTTGCGGTCGATCAATAGCTCCATGCGGCTGAATAGCATTCCGTCAGAGAACGAAAGCTTAATGTCGTCGCGCTTCATGTATTGTTCAAGCGCCTGAATCGCCGAATAGTGGCTCCCGGATTGATAACCGACCGAAATCGGCACTCCGGCAAGCTGTTCGGGGGCGCGTATTTCCGATTCGGGCGCAACGAATATGCCTGCGGGCGAAACGGAGTATGCGTCAGCATAGAGCTTACCGTGACCCGCCGAAGCGGAAACGTTCACGGTCCAGTGGCACGCGCAGCCGATGTCGGAACCGCGGCCCTTCTCGAACGTCTGGTACGCTCCGACTTTGTCGCCCAGGTTGTGCGCCTTGGCCTCGGAGGAGGGCAGAGCCTCATGAAATTCGTAATCCAATCCTTCGGCCGCGAAGTAGCCCTTCTCTTCTGCAACCCACTCATGAAGACGCATATGCGGCGCTATGACGAACTTTGACATGGACCATCCTCCGTCCGGCTCGTCCCGGAAGTAGCAACGTGATTGTAGCACTGCTAGGGACCTATGAGCCATTCGGAGCGCGCAGCATGCTTCGCTGCCCCATACGCGAACTGCTTCGCTATGACACGCGGGATTGGCGCGAACGCAGCCGTAGGCTATACTGGCGCGCGAAGCTAGCGGATCCCGGTGCGGCTGTTCCGGTTCCCGGCGACAAGTCTCCGGGCGCGTAGGGTACGGAGGCGCAATCCCAGCAGGACTCCTGATTAAAAGCTTTTCCCGATGCATACCGTCTAAGTGTGGTTTGGGCGGATCAAATTCAAGGCTGAAGGGCGGTTCTTCAAGAACTAAATGGCGCTAGAACCAGGCATTGAGCGGTTGGACTCCACGTCCGTTCTCCGCGGAGTTCCGCGCGAAGTCGCGATCGTGGGCGGCTCGGCCGCCGGACTGTATACCGCGAACTTGCTGGCGCAGCGCGGCCTTGCCGTGCGCGTGCTAGAGGGCCTGGGCGCGCTCGAACCCGCGGCGCGAACGCTAATCGTCACTCACCGCTTGCGCGAAATGCTGGGCCGAGCGACGGCAGAAAGCGTCGTCAACGAAATCCGCCGCTTCGAACTTTTCACCGACGGGCGCAGCGCGTCGATCGCGCTCAAGAATCCCGATTTAATCGTCGAACGCCGAACGCTGATCCAAAACTTGGCCGCGACCGCGCAGCAAGCCGGAGCGAAAATCGAATTGGGCCGCCGCTTTCAAGCTCTGCACGCGAATGGACGCGGCGTCGTGGTGGAAGTCGAGCGGAGCGCCGATGGAGTCCGCGAAGAGATTCGCGCGGAGACGGTCGTTGGCAGCGACGGCGCAACCAGCCGCGTGGCGCGTGCCGCGGGTTGGGCGCCGCTCGAAACCGCTCCGCTGATGCAGGCCATCGTGCCTCTGCCGAAGGACATGACGCCCGATACCGTGCGCGTTTGGTTCATTCCGCAGGATACTCCTTATTTTTACTGGCTGATTCCCGAATCGCGCGAACGCGGCGCGCTCGGAGTGATCGGCGAAAGCGGACCGCAGACGCGGCGCCGGCTGGAAGAATTCATGGAAAAGCGCGGCTTCGAACCGATTGCGTTTCAGGGCGCGCGCGTTCCCGTCTATACCAGCTGGATTCCGGTAAGCCGGCCACTCGGCCACGGCTCGGTGTATCTGGTAGGCGACGCGGCCGCGCAAGTGAAGGTCTCCACCGTAGGCGGGACGGTCACTGGATTTCGCGGCGCGCTGGGAGTGGCGCAAGCAATCTTGAATGGCGGCGAAAGCCGCGAGCTGCGTACGCTGCGCCGCGAACTCGATTTGCATCTGCTGCTGCGCCGCTCGCTGCACCGCTTCGAGCAATCGGATTACAGCCGGCTCGTCGATCTGCTCAATAACGGAACCAGGCAATCTTTAGCGGACTATTCGCGCGACGAGGCATGGAAACTGCTGTGGCGCGTCTGCCTGCGCCAGCCGCGGCTGGCCTTGCTCGGCTTGCGGGGCCTGTTGATGAGCAAACGAACACTCGCGCTTCGGGGATAAATGTTGCCTGCGGAGAGGTGTCCGCGATAGCGCGGGTTTGCACCGCGCGAATTGAGCCGCTTCGATTTCTAATGACCCGCCGAAACACTTTCCGGATCACCGCTGTCGTGGTGTTGCTCGCGCTCGTGCTAGCCGGAGTTTTTGCATTTCGCGGCGCCGGGCGCTGGCTGATCCGCGAGGACGCGCTGCGCCCCGCGGGCGTGATCGTCGTGCTGAGCGGCGCTATGCCCGAACGCGCCGAAGAAGCCGCGCACATTTTCCGCATGGGCTACGCGCACGAAGTTTGGCTCACTCACCCGGTAGGTCCCGCGCGGGAACTCGCCGAGATGGGCATTCACTTTATGGGCGAGGACGATTACAGCCGCGAGGTGCTGATCCACGAAGGCGTGCCGGATGCCGATATCCGCATTCTGCCGGACACGATCATCGACACCGAACAAGAAGTGGACGAAACCGCGCGCGCAATGCGCAACGGACACATTTCCACCGCGATCATCGTCACATCGCCGCCGCACACGCGGCGCGTGGGTGTTCTATGGCGCGAGCTGGCACCGCGAAATTTGCATGTGATTGTGCGCGCGGCTTACGAAGACCCGTTCGACGCCAACCACTGGTGGCGCAACACGCGCGATGCGCTCTCCGTCACGCGCGAAATGCTCGGCCTGCTGAACGCCTGGGCTGGGCTGCCGGTGCGCCCGCGCGCCCGCTAATCACCGCCGCGTTTCGGTTTCAATCATTACCGACGCGTACGGCGCCAGCGTCCCAGATGCGCCATCGCTCCCATTCGGCTTTCTTGCCCAGATCGCGCAAACGAAGTTCCCACTCGATCCCGAGCGCTTCGTCGGAGGCGGAATAGAAACCCTGCCAAAAACCGGCGTTGTTCGTGCGCTGTGGGTGAGCGGTTCCGTTCGCGCGGCCGTTATCTGAGGCGTGCGCATCATCGTCCCCAGATTCGGGATCGTTGCGAAGATATTCGCTCAATCTGTTCGCATCGAGCGGCAGTCGCAACAGCACAGCTGAATCGCCTGCATGACGCGAATCGGAGTGGCCGTTGGCTGAGTTTTCCGCCACGCCGGAAAAGAGCGTTGCGCGAAGCTCCAGCGCGTCGCCGCTCAGGAACAGTTCGAGCGACGGCGAACGCAGCCCAGGACCGGTTGGGCGGGACAACGCCAGTTCCCACAACAGCAGCGCGTCGTCAGGATTCATCGCATCCGGGTAATAGTTGAGAGTGCGCGTCTGCAAGCCCGCCGATTTGTGCGCCGGAAGAATTTGGGAAACGGTCGCCACGGTGTGACTCCGCCAGCGCTCGAGCTTCACCGAAGCGAGGAAGCTCCCATACTCGTGAATGAATTTGCGATCATCGTCCGTGGCACGCACCGCCTCCCGCCAAAATCGCTCGCTGAGGCGCAGCGAGAAAGTAAAAACCTGCTCTAGCGGGACCGGCGCCGCATCGCCTAAGCGCCGGCGCAATTCGGGATCGGCCATGTCCTCGAGATTCTGAACGCGCGCGGCGAGTTGCCGGATGGCGCGCGATTGCTGGCGCAGAAGGTGCCGCCAATGCTGAGCCAAAACGAAAAACACAAACACCACGATCAGAGCTATACCCAGCGCTGGCCAGAGGACATCCATTCCGTCTGACACGCAAGACCCTCGATGAAGCGGATACCCGTCGAATGCCCGCGATTCTACTACCGATCTATCGCGCGCGTGAACGGAAACGCCTTATTTCAACGTTAGCTCGGCCCAGCGTGAGCCCGCAGCGGCTTGCCCGCGCGTTGTACCTGCACGGCCACGCTTTATGATTTAGGCTCGCCGGATTGAGTGACGAGCATGTTCACCGCGCGTATCTGCGAGATTTCTCAACGATGCCGATGAGTACGTTCTATCTTTTCGGGCGGTCTCAGGATTTCGGCTTCGCGCACACTGTGGCGATGTCGCGCAATCACCTGCGCGTGTGGATGTCGCCCTACAAAGTGGGGGGCCGCCCGCTGCGGTGCGTCGCGGCCACGCACGATATAGCCTTCGAGCGCGACCAGCGCAACAACGGCATCACGCACAAAATCGATCCGGCGATCGATGGTGAACGCGAATACGTTGACGATACGCTTTCGCGCACCGGCCTGATCATTGCGCGCGACCACGTGTCGCCAAAAAATCCGCTCACTGAAGCGAAAACAGCCACCGGCGGCAGCTTCCATTCCGATGGCCGCATCGTCGTGCTAGTACTGAAGCCTGGCGCATCGGCATCATCATTCGCCGCAGCTTCGCAGTAGGTCTGACCACAAATACGTTGCTTCCTGCGCGCTTTGGCTCGTGGCACGCATTATCGGCCACAGCCAATTGCCGCGCAGCTACCTCGAAGAACTCGCCCCAGTGATATTGAGCTTGTAGATCGACGTTCCGTCCGGATAGAGCGCATCGCGGAACTGTGTGCTCTGATCGTCTCCCGGAGCGAGCGTCAAATTCATTTTCCCGTGATTCACCAGCAGCACGCTGTCGTTCGCACCGATGTAGGTGGTCTGATACGCGATATTGCTGTAGGTGAACGTCGGCGAATCGTTTTTTAGGTCGACTAGCCACTGCGCCGTGGTGCCGGTATAGTCCTTATCCATAGTGACGCTCACCACGCGCAAATCCTTCGCCGGATCGGCGCCCGGAACCGAAGTTGCGCTGGCCATCGACGCCGTGGAGACGGCGCCACCCGGCGAATCCTTAGTTGGCTTTCGGCTGACGTAAACAAGAAGGGCGATCGCGATGACCGCCACGATCGCTGCACCAATCCAGATTCCGACTTTGCTATCCGGCACCTGCTCCTGGGGTGTTTCGAACATGGTAGAGCCTCCCGTCGCTCGCTGGACTGCACCCGCGAACGGGATTGCCGCCGGTCCCATCCCGCTCACTTTCGGCGGCACGCAGAGCCCGCGAACAGCATTCCCTCTGTCTTGGGCAGGACGGTAGCACTATGAGCTTACCTGTTCAATGAATTTCCCTGGACGGTACCTACGCTTGGACCACGGCCTCGGCCGCGCTTCGAAATGACGCGTTATTTCCTGTCGCTGCTGAACCGCTGCAACATCCAACCGGGATATTCCGGCGGCAGCGCGCTCACTTCGTCGAGCCGCTTCAGTTCGTCAGCAGAGAATTTCAAATCGACGGATTTCAGATTGTCCTCGAGCTGCTGCTCGGTCTTCGCGCCGACGATCACGCTGGTCGCCACCTTCTGGTGCAGCAACCACGCGAGCGCCACTCGCGCCACGGACACATCGTGCGCCGAACCAACTTCTTTCATCACCGCGATGCATTTCAGCGCGCGTTCCTTATCGATCGGCGGGAAATCGAATTTCGCACGCCGTGCGTCTTCCGGCCCCGTGCCGCTCGCGAACTTGTCGGTAAGGAATCCGCCCGCCAATGGACTCCACACCATCAGCCCCATGTTTTGGTCCGCGAGCATGGGAACGATGTCGCGCTCCAGATCGCGCCCCGCGATCGAGTAATACGCCTGCAGCGATTCGAAACGCACCCATCCTTGGCGTTCGGAAACTCCCAGCGCTTTCACGATCTGCCACGCCGCCAGGTTCGAGCACCCGATGTAGCGCACCTTGCCCGCGCGCACCACGGTGTCGAGCCCGCGCAACGTTTCATCGATGGGAACGGCCGGATCGATGCCGTGAATCTGGTAGAGGTCTACGTAATCCGTTCCCAGCCGCGCCAAACTCGCGTCGATGCCTTCCACGATGTGCTTGCGAGAAAGTCCCACGTCGTTCGGCCCCGGGCCCACTTTCCCGCGCACTTTCGTCGCCAGCACGATTTCCTTCCGCCGCGCGCCCAGCGCTTTGCCCAAAATTGTTTCCGATTCGCCTTCCGAATACACGTCCGCCGTGTCGAAAAAATTCACGCCGCCGTCGAGCGACCGCGCCACCAGCTTGTCCGCCTCGCTCTGCGTCAGCTTCCCCACCACGGAAAACATCCCCTTGCCGCCAAACGTCATCGCGCCAAAACACAATTCCGAAACCATCAGTCCGGTGCGTCCCAACGAGCGATAATTCATGAAAGATTCCTTTCTTTGATGGAACGATTAGGAGTGCATCGCGCAGGCTGACTGCAGCCGCGCAAACGAAGCCAATCCAGATCACGCCCGGCTGGCCGCAAGGGCCCTGCCCGCGCGGCGTAAAATCCCGCGCCGGTATGTCCACTTGACGCGCCACGCAGCTCGATGATACCACTGCGCCAAGAGGCATGATTCGCGCGGTTCGCCTGCCGAGCGTGGTTCTAGCCATCGGCAGCGCGGGAGGATTTCAATGAACGATTACGCAGCTTCCGGAAAAAAGCCGTGGGGCCTAGTCGTGCTCTTAGGACGAATCTGCTTCGCTATCGTTTTCATTCTCGGCACTATCGGCCACTTCAATGGACAGGATCTTCCGTACGCGGTTCAAGCCGGCGTGCCGCTGGCAAAAATCCTGGTTCCGCTTGCGGGCGTCATCGCGATCGTTGGCGGCCTCTCGATTCTATTCGGGTATAAAGCAAAAATCGGGGGTTGGCTCATCGTGCTGTTCCTGATTCCGGTCACGCTGATGATGCACAATTTTTGGGCGGCGAGTGGAGCCATGCGGGCTATGCAGCTGACCAACTTTTACAAGAATCTCTCGATGCTCGGCGGCGCGTTCCTGATCTCGCAGTTCGGCGCCGGCCCTTGGAGCCTGGACGCGCTCGCTGCCTCCAAACGTTCAACGTCCGCTCCCGCATCCGCGGCAACAGCGGCTCGCTGACGCTTTCAGCGTCACCTTGGCATAAGGTCAGCGCGATTTGGTTCCTGGCGCATCGTACCCTTTGCGTTTTGCGAATGGTACGGATTTTCTGGCCCGTGAATTCCTGCGTCGATATACTTGGGCTTGGCATCTGATATTTTTCACGTTGGAAACAACTTCTAGGAGTAGCTCATGGACACGATGAAGGCCATTCGCATCCACGAATATGGCGGCCCCGAAGCGCTCAAGTACGAAGACGCGCCGCGCCCCAAGCCCGCCGACGGAGAAGTTCTCATCCGCGTCCACGCCACCAGTGTCAATCCCGTGGACGTGGCCGTACGCCAGGGCCATTTCAAGGAACGCATGAAATACAAAATGCCGTTCATTCCCGGCTGGGACGTTTCCGGCGTCGTCAAAGGCGTTGGCCCGGGAGTCACGCGGTTGAAAGTCGGCGACGAAGTCTACAGCCGACCCGATCTCTCGCGCGACGGCGCCTACGCTGAGTACATCGCCGTGCGGGAATCCGAAGTCGCTCTTAAGCCGAAATCGCTCGACCATACGCACGCCGCCGCTATGCCTCTCACCAGTCTCACCGCCTGGCAGGCGCTCTTCGATTCAGGCCACCTCTCCTCCGGCCAAACCGTGCTCATCCACGGCGCCGCCGGGGGCGTCGGCCACTTTGCCGTGCAGCTCGCGAAAGTGAAGGGGGCGCGCGTGATCGCCACCGCATCGAAGGGCAACCATGATTTTCTGCGCTCTCTCGGCGCCGACGAAGCGATCGACTACACCACCACGAAATTCGAGGACGTCGTCCACAATGTCGACGTCGTGCTCGACACCATCACCGGCGAAACGCAGGACCGCTCCTGGCAGGTGATTAAAAAAGGCGGCGTCTACGTTTCAATCCTTCGGCCGCCGAACCAGGAAACAGCCGCCGCTCACGGCGTCCACTCGGCCCACGTGTTCGTGCAGCCCAATGTCGACGAGCTGAACGAAATCGCGCGTCTCGTCGATGCCGGCAAAGTGAAACCGCACATCGAGAAAGTGCTTCCTCTGCCGCAGGCCGCCGCCGCGCAGGAAGCTGTCGCCACCCACCACACCCGCGGCAAAATCGTCATTTCCGTCCGCTGATCGCAGCGTCACAAAATATCTTGCGAAGGACGCGGGTTTCCCCGTCGTATTTACTCCCACTCTCGCAAGCGACGACGAATCCGCTTTAGACTTTCCCGTCCGCATCCCTCCTGAAATACTGAACTATTCGGTTGACAATCGGCGGCTCCTGCATTAACTTAACCACATGGTTCAGCATCGCACGCACCGCATCGACCGCGTCATCGCAGCGATTTCCGATCCCACGCGTCGCGCCATCATCGATCGCCTGGCGCGGGGCCCGGCTCGCATTTCGGACGTTGCCGAACCTTTCTCCATGTCGCTGACCGGCTTTTGCAAGCATGTGCGAGTACTCGAACGCGCGCGTCTGATCCGCCGAACCCGCCGCGGCCGCGAAAACACTCTCGTGCTGTCTCCCGAGCCGCTGCGCGACGTGGCCCGCTGGGCCCTGCAATACGAGAGATTCTGGAATGAACGCCTGGATCGCCTGGAAAATTTTTTCGCTACGCAAAAGGAGAAACCGCGATGAAGCTGACCGAAGTGACCGTGTCCCGCACCATTCCCGCGTCGGCCGAACAAGTCTTCGATATCTGGATGAATCCGAAAAGCCCCGGCGGGCCGTGGTTCGGTGCGGCGCGCTTGATTTTCAACCCTGTCGTCGACGGGCTCTTTTACTCACTGGTGAACTACGAGGGGAAAACCCATCCGCATTACGGCCGCTTCGTGAAAATCGATCGCCCCCGCCAAATCGAGCACACCTGGATGTCGGAAGGTACCAGAGGGGCCGAATCCTTCGTCAGCATCACCTTGGAGCCGCGCGGCGACGACACCGAATTCACCATCCTCCACTCCGGCGTGCCCGACGACGAGTTGGGCCGCCAGCACAAAGATGGCTGGGACTGGATCCTGTCCATGCTGGCTAAAGGCATGGCCGCTCGCCGTTCCGCTCCAACGAAGTAGCTTCCCGATGATTGCCGTTGCTAAAAGCCGACATTTGGTTCGGTAACGTGTGTGTCTCGCGATTCTCCTTTGCCCTCACGTCAACTCTGAATGGGTCATTCCGAGAAGCGCAGCAAGGAGGAATTCGATCTATGTGTTTGCGTGCGCATCGCCCCGCGATTTTCGCATCTGGCTTCTCTCGCACTCAGCACGCGGGGGGGCAGCGGTGCTATAGTGGTATTTCGAGCGGCAAACAGCAAAGGAGCGCCAATGTTCCCTGAAGAGATGATTCGCCCCATGCGAGAGGAACTCACGCAGATCGGCTTTCAAGAATTGCGCACGCCGGAGCAAGTCGATGCTGCTCTGCGGCAGCAGACGCGCACCACGCTCGTCGTGGTCAATTCCGTGTGCGGGTGCGCCGCGGGACGGGCCCGCCCGGCGGTTGCCGCGGCACTTTCTCACGGCCCGCGCCCCGAAGTTCTCGCCACCGTCTTCGCTGGACAGGATATGGACGCTACTTCGCGCGCCAGAACCTACTTCACCGGTTACGCTCCGTCGTCTCCGTCGGTTGCCCTGCTGCGCGAAGGCAAGCTCGTATTCATGCTGGAACGCTCAGACATCGAGGGCCGCGATCCTAACGCCATCGCTCAGGACCTTGTCGGCGCGTTCGATCGCTTCTGCTCCCCAACCACCGCCAAAAAATAGGTCACCAACGGCTGGTTTCGATAGCGCACCTCCTTCGGCCGCCTCGATTATCCCGTCAGCACTAGTCGTCCCCGGTAGGTTGACAAGATCCGTTCCTCGTAGAGTCCTGCGCCCCAAGGTTGCCGTTAACGAACACGGGGAGAACTGGTTGCACGGCCACAATTCGGGTTCGCCGTATCACAAGAGTGCCGCTGGAACCTGACAATCTCTCCGAAGGGTCTGCTCCAGCTCAATTTTTGTTGCTCCGCAAGCGGAAGAGTTATATGGTGCTGCAATCGGGGGGACTCCAAATCGGAAATTCCAGGTAAGGATGTACCGGCTAATATCCCATGGTCTTCGATCTCGTCGTTAACGTACACGGTGCCGCAGTGAGTGCTGTTTTTATAATCAAGGAGAGCTCACCATGTTTCCTTTGCCCGAAAACCGCGTGCAAGGTTTCTTCCTGAATCGAATCGCTCCTATTTCATGCGCGATCGCTGTCCTCGCTCTGCTCTGCGCCGGCAGCTTGAGCGCGCAAACCGTCGCCACGTACGGCTTCGAGGACGGAACGGCCGGCGGTTGGACTTCATTTAACGGTGCCAGCACTCCCGTCGCCACAAATGCTGCCGCACATACCGGCTCCTACAGCCTGCTCACCACAACGAGTTCCGGCGGCGCGGGCGGACCCTCCATTTCGCTAAATACTGTCCTTGTGCCCGGCGCGCAATACACGATCACCGGCTATCTCATGCTCACCAGCTCCGAAATCTCTGGCAATGCAAACTTCACCATTAAGCGCAACGATCCCAGTTGCTCAGGAGGAACTTGTTACGACACCGTCGGTTCCTATGAGGTGGCTGTATCGCCTTTCCAGTGGGTGCAGATCGGCGGAACCTATACCGCTACCACGACGGAAACAGGACTGGTCCTTTACGCACAGTTGGTCGGAGCCACTACAGCGCAATCTTTCTATCTGGACGACGTCGTGATTACCGAAACGGCGCCACCCCCTGGAGGCACGCCCGTTGCCACGTACACCTTCCAGGATGGCGGTCTGGATGGCTGGGCGCCTTTTGGCCCTGTTACCTTGACGAACACCGCGCCTTCGGTCGCCGACCCGAACGGCGATTCGAACAGCCTTCTCGTCACGAACCGCACGACCGGGTACATGGGGCCAAGTCTCAATCTCTTGGACGTGAACGGCGTGGTGGCGGGCGCTACCTATCAGATCTCTGCTTACGTCTTGCTCGCCACTCCCGATAGCACCGGCCCCACCGCGACCCTCTCGACCAAGACGACGAACTGCGCCAACTCCTCGGGGCTTTATGGCGATCTGGCGACATCGGCGGCTCTGTCCAGCGCCACTTGGACGAAGGTGCAGGGCACGTTCAGCTTCAGCAATCTTCCCGGCCCCCCTTCGAATTTAGCTCTGTATATTCAATCCAGCAGTGCGACGGATTCCTTTTACATTGGCGACGTCGTCATCAGCGAACTTTCGCCCGCTCCCCTGCCCGCCAGCCAGCAGGACAACACCGGTATTACCACAACCTTCGAGGATGGCGCCGTGGATGGCTGGAGTGCGCGTGCCGGAAGTTCGGTCACCAACTCGGGTGCGGCGGCGCACAGCGGCAACGACAGCCTGCTCATCACGGGGAGAACCGCCAATTACGACGGGCCGCAAATCAATGTTAGCAACAAGATGTACCCTGGCTCCGAGTACAACCTCAGCGTGTGGGTGATGTTGCAGCGCACCGACGGCTCAAGTCACGTCATCAATATAAGCCTCCAGACCACCCTCAATGGCAATACCAGTTACCCCAGCGTGACCGGATATCCCGGTGTCACCGTGCCGGCCGATGGCAACTGGCACCAGATCAGCGTCATGGGCTACAACATGGCGAATAGCTACGATCCGGGAGCCGCATATCTATATCTGCAAACCGTTCCATCGTCGGGCGACGATCTCGTATCGTTCTACATCGACGATTTCCAGCTCACTTACGTTGCGCCGCCGACGATTCAGACGAATATTCCATCGATTTTCCAGACCCTTGCTCCCTACTTCCCGGTCGGCGCCGCCGTAGATTTGTCCGATCTCTCCGGCCCGCATGCCCAGTTGCTGACCATGCACTTCAATAGCATCACCTCGGAAAACGACATGAAGTGGAGTTCGGTTGAGAACACCAAGGGGAATTACACATTTGGCAACGCCGATAGTGAAGTGGGGCTCGCCGTGTGCCACGGCATGCTGGTGCGCGGGCAGAATCTTGTCTGGGCCACCGGCGCGCAAACTCCTTCGTACGCCTTTGGAGACGGCACCGATTCCGCCGCCAATCAGGCCGTCGTGACCGCCAACATCCAAGAGCACATCCAGAGTGAAGTGCAGCACTTCGGAAAGAAGGTCTATGCCTGGGACGTGGTCAACGAACCGCTCGATCCCTCCCAGCCGGACTGTCTCGATCATGGTCCGTTCTATCAAGTGCTCGGCAAGAGCTATATCGATGTCGCGCTCGAGGCGGCTAGGGAGTATGCCCCTCCCGGTACCAAGCTCTTCATCAACGAATACAGCACCTCCGATCCCGACCGCCTCGCATGCCTTGTGCGCGTGATTCAGGATCTGCGCGCCCGCGGCATTCCTCTCGACGGCATCGGCCATGAGACTCACGACGCCATCAATTACCCCACTACCGAAGCCATGGTCCACTCCGTCGACACCATCGCCAGACTTTTCCCGCACCTCGACCAGCAAATCACTGAGATGGATATTAGCGTCTACAACGCCGGCGACGACACATCCGACTATGGGTCCAACATCCCGCCTTCAGTCTTGGCGGAACAGGGCTGGCTGTACAAGAAAGA
>JBOGMX010000034.1:0-77807 GCA_050746725.1 Candidatus Acidiferrales bacterium
TTTGCCTGCAGGGCGCCGCGCAGGACGCGGGAGCCCCGGGCACGAGAAAGCCCTGATTTACTCCGCCCTTCAATCCTGGAGCTTGAAGAATGGCAATCGCCACCGGATTGATATTGGAACCGTCGGCGGCGATGGCTGGCCCCGCACCAAAAATCGAGCCCTGTGGCTCGGGTCCTCCTACACCGAAAGTGCTCCCCAAATATGCCTGATAAGCTGCTGTGTTGCCCGTGCAACGAACGTTCGCGCATATGCCGCTCGCCACATCCGCGTAATCGTTGATCGCCGGCATGCTAACGCCAACCGAATAGCCTTGAGGAACGATTCCGTTGATCTGGCGCGTACCCTGATAGGAAGTGAAGAAGAAGAGCTTGTCTTTCTTGATTGGACCGCCAAAAGTAAACCCAAACTGATTCTGCTTCAAAATTTGCGGCGCATTTACCCCACTTCCTCCCGGCTTTAACTCCTGTTGCTTTAGGAAGAACTCGTTCGCGTTGAAGAAATTATTACGGTTGAACTCCCATAGGTCGCCGTGAAATTGGTTCGTGCCGCCTTTCGTCACCACATTGACGTTCGCACCCGGATTCCTGCCAAATGAAGCGTCGTATTGGGCAGTCTGGACCTTGAACTCCTGAATCGAATCCGGATTCGGAACCGCTATGGACCCATAGGTATACTGGTTCGCGGCTTCCCCGCTGGAGTAGTTGACGACCGACGCCCCGTCCATCGAGTAGTTGTTCTGTTGCCCATCAGATCCATTCACATTCACATCCTGCGTGCCCGTACCAAAGTTGGCGGCGCTGGCAACGTTGTTGACGACCCCTGGCGAGAGGCCGAGGATCTGAGTGTAGTTGCGGGAGCTGAGAGGCAGGGCCGTTATCTCGTGCGATCCCACCAATTGCCCCACGGTAGCATTCTGAGTTTGGATGGTCTGCGCATTGGATTGAACCGTGACCTGCTGCGCTTGCGAACCGATCTCCAGCGTGTGATTCAGAACCGGCGTTTCCGTGACGTTAACGGTGATCGACGGAACTTCCGCGGTCCTGAATCCTTGCGCCGAAAACTTAACGTCGTAGTTTCCGGGAGAAAGCAGTGAAAACTTGTACGCGCCATTCGCGTCGGTCGTGACGCTACGCGTCTGACCCGTACCTGCGTTGGTGGCGACCACAGTGGCCCCGGCAACGACCGCGCCTGAAGGATCCGTCACCGTCCCGGTCAAAGCGCCGGTGGCTGACGTCTGCGCGTACATCGCGGGCGCAATACAAATGCAGAGCGCTGCCGCGAAAGTCAGTAGTACGTGCAGCAGACCTCTTCCGTTGATGAATGGAATCCTCATTCGAACACGCCCCCAGTTAATTTGAGGCCCGGGTTTGCCGGGTCCTTTCACTGAAAACACGTACGTTCAGCCCTAGCGATTGCGCAGAAAGGAAAAAGCTGCACTCTGAGGACAACGGAGACTCATGGGTATCTAAATAGTCACTTAGCTATACATTTTGACGCTAGGTACCCAGATGACCCACCTCCTTCACATTAGATACTACTCGCCGTACTTACTTGTCAAGCTGGAAATTGTAAGGACGCGGAGGTCTACATCAATCAGGGGGCTCGTCAAAAGCGCCCTAGGAAGAAATACGAACCTGCTGTAGGATGCGGGGCGCGGACTTTACGAGTGGGACACAGGGGCGAGGGGGAATTAAAGATGAGGGTTTCGGAATTGCGGGGCACGGGTTGCCGGGGGCAGCGGGAAAACAAAAAGCAGATCGCTCACGCTCGTTCGCGAAATGCGGGCGACCGGGTTTGGGATGACAATGCCGCGGCACAGGAAATTCGAAGAGGGGTCCTTCGCTCGCTGCGCTCGCTCGGGATGACGATCCTCGTCGGATCGTCGGCGATCGCGATGGCGGGGATGCTGCTGGCGGGAAGCGCGCGGGCGCAGGATGCGCCAGCGCAAGGCGCGCCGCCTGCGCGGCAGCAGGGGCGGCGGCCGCGACCTTTCGTGAGCGAAGGCCCGATGGAGATACCAAAAATTCCGCCTCCAGACGGCGTGGTGGAAAACTACAAGCCGGTGACCACCGAGGATCTGGTGCATCCGAGTCCGGACGACTGGCTGATGTACAGCCGGACGTACAACGCGTGGCGGTACAGCCCGCTGAAACAGATCAACGAGAAAAACGTGAAGAATTTGGCGCTGGCGTGGGCGCGCGGCTTGCCGGACGGCGTGACGGAAACGATTCCGATCGAGCACGACGGAGTGCTCTACGTGATCGTGCCGGGCGGAGACGTGGAGGCGCTGAATGCGACCACCGGCGACCTGATTTGGGAGTACAAGCGCGAATACAAGAACAAGGGCCTGGCGGCGACGGAGCGCACCAAGGCGCTGGCAATTTATCAGGACATGGTTTACTTCACCGCGCCGGATGGATACGTGGTGGCGCTGGACGCGAAAACCGGAAAAGTTCGCTGGGAGACCTTCAAACCGGGAACGGCGAATACGTCTGGCGCGCTGGTGGTGGATGGCAACGTGATTTCGGGCGGGACGTGCATGGGCGGCGCGAAAAATTGCTTCATCGAAGCGGACAACGCGGAGACGGGAAAAGAAGTGTGGCGATTTCACACCGTGGCGATGCCGGGCGATCCTGGCAACGCTTCGTGGCATGGCGCAGACATGTCCCTGGTGACAGCTTCAACGTGGGGATTGCCGGGGAGTTTCGACCCCAAGAGCAACGTGATTTACTGGGGCGTGGCCAATCCGATGCCCGACCAGCGCATGCTGCGGCATGGCGGGAATCCGGACGGCACTTCGCGCACCACGCCGGCCGACCTTTATAGCAATTGCACGCTGGCGATCGATCCGGCTACCGGGAAGCTGAAATGGTATTACCAGTATCTGCCAGGGGACGATTGGGACACCGATCACACGCACGAGCGCACGCTGGTGACCACGACGTACAATCCCGATCCGAAACAGGTGAAATGGTTCAACCCGGACGTGCCGCGCGGATCGAAACACGAAATCGCGGCGATGGTGTCGGAGGGCGGGGGGATTTTCGTCCTGGACCGCACCAATGGGAAATTTTTGTGGGCCACGCCATTTCCATTCGACGATCCGGCGCATTTTTATCTATCGAACATCGATGGCAAAACCGGGCAGGCGACGATCAATTGGAACCTGGTGTTCAAGAAGCCCGGCGAACGCCATGTGATCTGCTACTGGAACACGCGGAGCTACTGGCCGACGGCGTACGATCCGGACACGAATTCGCTGTACGTGCCGTACACGGATAACTGCCGCGACCTAACGCTTTCCGGACCGGGCACGCGCGGCGGCTGGAAAGTAATACCCCGGCCGGGATCGGACCCGAACAAACTGACTGGAATGGAGAAGATCAATCTATCGACGGGCGATCAGATGAAGTTCGATATCGGCCGCGCGCCGAGCAACGGAGCGGTGCTGGCGACCGCAGGGGGATTGATTTTTCACGGCGACATGAGCCGGCGGTTCAAAGCGTACGATGCAAAAACGGGGAAGAAACTGTGGCAGGCAATTTTGGGAGGCAACGTATCGGTGAGCACAATCACGTACGCGGTGAATGGGAAGCAGTACGTCTGCGTGATGACGGGATACAACCTAAAGGTGCCGGAACTGAGCGCCGAGGCCCCGAAACTGTTCACGCCGGAACACAGCAACGTGATTTACGTTTTTGCGTTGCCGTAGGCGAAACCGGGGGGTACAGTATGCGTCGAAGGATAGGGTGCTCTATAACCGGGTGGCGGCCGATAACGATGGCGGCCGAAGTTTTTTGGGAATGCGAGGCAATCCATGAAAATTAATCGAAGAAAGTTGCTGTCGCTGATTGGAGTTTCGCCCGCGGTACTGGCGGGTGTTCCCACGTTTGCCGAGCCTGCGAAGAGGAATGGCGGCCGAGGCAGCGTTGACACCGGCAAAATCGAAGTGCTCAATCCCAAAGGAATGCCACCAGCGATCAAGCTGATCCCGATGGCGCCGCGCGTGCCGAGCCTGGACGGCAAGACGGTTTACCTGGTTTCGGACGGCTTCGCAGGCGCGGACCGGTTCCTGGCTCAGATCGCCATCTGGTTCCAGAAGTACATGCCGAGCGTTCACACGATCTACAAGCTGAAAGCGGGGGGGCTGGCGGGCGATGACCCGAAGCTTTGGGCACAGATTAAAGCGAACGGCGCCGCCATGATTATGGCGTACGGGCATTGAAGCACGTGCACACCAGCGACCGTCGGTCACTGCATGGAAGTGGAAAAACTGGGAATTCCGACCGCTCCGATTGTCACCATCGCGTTTGAAGAACTCGCGAAGACCAACGCCGCAAGCCGCGGCATGCCGGACGAGAGGATTTGCTTCACGCCGCATCCGATGACCAACAAGACGGACGCGGAAATGTATCAGGTGCTGCTCGGCAAGGATCCGGTGACGGGCAAACCGTTCATGCCGGAAGTTATCGACGCCTTGACGAAGCCCTTGACCGCGGACGAGAAGAAAACGGGCGAGGTGCGACCAAGCACGGGACCGGCGACGTACGTGGATACGCCGGACCAGCTGCAGCGTTTCTACGCGGACAACAATTTGACGGACTTCCAGCCCATCATCCTGCCCACAGAAGAAAAAGTGGATTGGATGCTGAAGGGCACGAGCCACCAACCAGACGAAATCGTCGGGAAGATGAGCGCGGCGCAGGGAGCCTTTCCGGAGTGGACGTACAACGTGCGGC
Source organism: Candidatus Acidiferrales bacterium (assembly GCA_050746725.1). Lineage (GTDB taxonomy): Bacteria > Acidobacteriota > Terriglobia > Acidiferrales > UBA7541 > Palsa-295. Next base: position 4,740 of record JBOGMX010000034.1, read on the forward strand.
AAGTAGCGATCAACGCCGTGATGGCTGGAGCGCAGCCGGACTTTTTGCCGGCGATTTTGGCTCTTGCCTCAACGGGACAGACGGCGATCTTCAGTTCCACTTCGTCGTTTGCGCGGATCGCGCTTGTGAATGGACCCTATCGCGACAAGATCAAGATGAATTACGGGATCGGCGCGCTGGGACCGTTCAACGATGCCAACGCGACCATCGGCCGCGCCTGGACCATCCTGTCGAAAAATCTCGGCAACGCGGGAATGCCCGGACAGACCTACATGGGCACGACCGGAACGAACTTCAACTACAACAACATGTGCTGCGCGGAGACGGAAGACAAGCTTCCGGCAGGATGGAAGCCGTTCCACGTACAGCACGGATTCAAGCCGGAGGACAGCACGGTCAGCATTTTCACCGGATGGAGCCTGACCAACGTCTGCTACTTCGGTGTTCCCTATCACGAGCTGATCAATCACTGGCTAACGCACTACTTCTCCACCAACAATGGATCGGTCACGCTAGTGCTCGATCCCACGGTTGCCGCGGACGTGAAGGCGCACGGCTTCGATAACCAGGAGGCGTTCCGCGATTTCCTGGTGAAGAACTCGAAGACTCCTGCGTGGCTCTACTGGCAACACCGCGATAGAGAGAAGAAGCAGGCCGAGGCCGGCGTCGAGCCGTTCGCGTCGTATTTGAAGATGGGACCGGACGCTGACATCCCGGTCTCACGCTTCGTGGCGCGACGGTGGCCCGGGGCTCCGGCGAACTCTCCCTTGCCTACCACGATTGAAATCGTCGTGATGGGTGGCGAGACGAATACGTACTGGCTCGGCGGAGACTTCCGTCACGGGATAACGACGTCGATCGACAAGTGGGTTTAAACCGCAGGGTCCACCCCAACGAGGGAAACCGCGTTGAGGTTCCCGGCAACTGAGGAGGCGGCGGCTCGCGAGGGCCGCCGCCAAAACCTCTCCACAGCAGCCTTCAGCGAACCTTCACGATCATTTTGCCGGTGTTATCACCACTGAGAACGCCGATTAGAGCTCGTGGAGCGTTTTCAAACCCCTCGACGAACGTTTCGCGGTACTTTATTTTTCCTTCCTTGATCCACTTAGCCATTTGCGCCAAACCCTCCGGGAAGCGATCCGCGAACTGATAAATGATGAAGCCCTCGGCTTTGGCCGATTTGGTGAGCAGGTAACTGAAAATGCCGAGACCGGACTGCGGCTTAGGCAAGTTGTACTGCGAAATTTGTCCGCAGATGGCGATGCGGGCTTTGGTGTTAAGCACTGGGAAAATGGCCTCAGTGATGGGGCCACCGACATTGTCGAAATAGCAGTCGATGCCTTCGGGGCAAAGCTGCTTCAGCTCGAGCACGAAATTTTCGGTGGATTTGTAATTGAAGGCGGCATCGAAGCCAAGTTCGCTGGTAATCCAGCCGATTTTCGAATCGGAGCCCGCGATACCGACGGCGCGGCATCCTTTGATTTTGGCAATTTGTCCGACGATCGAGCCGACCGCACCGGCGGCGCCGGAAACGACGACCGTCTCGCCCGGGTTTGGCTGGCAAATTTCAAGGAAGCCGAAATAGGCGGTCATGCCGGTCATGCCAAGTACACCGAGAGCCGTCGACGGAGGCGCGAGATTCGGATCGAGGGCACGCAGGCCCTTGCCATCGGAGACGGCAAATTCCTGCCAGCCCCAGTAGCCGGTGACGATTTCTCCCACGCTAAATTTCGGGTTGCGCGATTCGACGACTTCGCCAACGGCGCCGCCGACCATCACCTGGCCGATGTCGACGGGGTCGGCGTAGGTGCGCACGCCGTTCATGCGGCCACGCATGTAGGGATCGACGGAAAGATATTGCGTGCGAACAAGAAGCTGACCATCGAGAAGCTGCGGAAGCGGCTCCGACACGAGCTGAAAATCGGATTGCTTGGGCATGCCGCTGGGGCGTGCGGCTAAAGTGAATTTGCGATTGTCGTTGGGGCGAGGTTTTGCTGTGGTGGCTGACATAATACGGGCATTATGCCAGAGCCGTATTGGAACACGGTAGGACGGAAGAAAGGCGGAGGATCCAAGCGGGAGAGCCTCGATTGCCCATGAGTAGAGTGCGGCGGATGTTGCAATCGAAATCTGCAGCCACTACGTCTGATACAAAGAAGAGACGAATGCTCAAAACGAAACGTTTTCTGTTGGCTGGATGCGCTGCACTCGCGCTACTGCTTTCGCCCATGGCTAGCGCCCGGCAACAGCCGGTAACCATTGCAGCGCCGCAATCGGGATCGAGCAACAACTCCGCGACGCAGCCAAAATCCGAGCCGGTGACGCCGCCGGGGACGGTGGTTACGGCGTATACGCTTCCTCCGAAGCTCTACCGGAAGGCGCGCGACCTAAGCCGGATATTTTTTGCATTCGACCTGATCGCGGGGCTCTACGGGCTGGCCATTCTGTGGCTGGTACTGCACTGGAAAATGGCGCCGAGATATCGTGGCTGGGCCGAAGCGGCATCGTCACATTGGGCGCTGCAAGCGATCGTGTTCGCGCCGCTGATCCTGCTGACGATTGATGTGTTCGAGCTGCCGGTGGGAATTTTTGAAAATTGGGAACTGCGCCGATACGGGCTTTCACTGCAGGGGTGGGCTTCGTGGGGCGCGGATTGGACGAAACAGGAGATTCTATCGCTGATCGCCGGTACGATACTGGTGGCGATTCTCTACGCGATCATCCGCAAAAGTCCGCGGCGCTGGTGGCTTTACTTTTGGCTATCGGTACTGCCGATCGCGACATTCCTGATTTTTTTGCAGCCGCTGGTGGTCGATCCGCTCTTCCACAAGTTCGAGCCTCTGCAACAGAAAGATCCGGCGCTGACGGCGGCGCTGGAAAACATGGTGCACCGGGCCGGACAGGATATTCCGCCGAGCCGGATGTACTGGATGGGGGCGTCGGCGAAATCGGCGGAGCTGAACGCTTACGTGACGGGACTCGGAAGTTCGAAGCGAATCGTGGTGTGGGACACGACGATCGCGAAAATGAGCACGCCGCAAATCGTGTTCGTGGTGGGGCATGAGATGGGACATTACGTGCTGCACCATATTCCGAAAGAAGCGGGAATTCTGGCCGGGGGGCTCCTTTTGGCTTTTTACCTCGGATATCTGTTCATTGGATGGATGCTTAGACGATGGGGCGAGGGATGGCACATTCGAAGCGTGGGCGACTGGGCGTCGCTGCCGGCGTTGCTACTGCTGTTGGGTATTCTTTCGTTTATCGGTAATCCGATTGCGAACGCGGTGAGCCGGCATTTCGAGCACCAGGCGGATGAATACGGACTGGAAGTGACGCACGGGCTGACGCCGAATTCGGGAGAAGTGGCCGCGCAATCGTTTCAGACGCTGGGGCAAGTGGATCTTTCCGATCCGCGTCCCAGCTGGTATGAAATCATTTTGACGTACGACCACCCGCCGATTCCGGCGAGGATTCGGTTTGCGCTGAGGTACGATCCGTGGGCGCACGGCGGACACGGGAAATTCGTACACTAAAACAACGGCGCATCACCGCGCGACCAAGCAAGCTCCTATAAATCGGCCAGCGCTCTGTGCACCAAGTGCACGGCGATCGATCCTTCACCGACAGCAGATGCGACGCGTTTCACGTTTCCCGAGCGGACATCCCCGACGGCAAAAACACCAGGCATGCTGGTCTCCAGCATTTGCGGAGGACGCGGCAGCTTCCATTGAGATTCGCCCATAGCCGAGTCCAAATCCCTTCCGGTGAGGATGAAACCTCTGCCATCGAGAGCGAGGCACCCCTGGAGCCACTCCGTTCGAGGACAGGCGCCCGCCATGATGAAAACGTGACGAAGAGAGTTCGTGGAACTTTCGTGGCTCGACCGTTCGTCCCAAGTGACTCGTTCCAAGTGATTGTCGCCATCGAGGGCGACGATTTCCGTTCCAAGGTGTAGATCGATGGCTGGATTTTCTTCGATGCGGCGGATCAGGTAACGCGACATGGTGTCCGAAAGGCGCTCGGAACGCACCAGCATGTGGACTTTATGCGCCGTTTGCGAAAGGAAGACCGCCGCCTGGCCGGCGGAATTGCCACCGCCCACGACGGCGATAGGTTCGCCTTCGCATAGCTGCGATTCCATGTGGGTGGCGCTGTAATAGACGCCTTGACCCTCGAACCTCTCGAGGTTTTCGATGCGCGGCTTGTTGTATTGCGCACCGGTTGCGATGACCACGGCGCGCGTGTGCAGTGGGCGGCCATCGTCCAACATCACTTTGTACGGACGGTTCGAGCAATCGAGCTGTACGACGGAGTGGGCTACCATCATTCGCGCTCCGAATTTCTCCGCTTGCGTGATGGCGCGCTGAGCCAGTTCCTGCCCAGAGACGCCCATTGGGAAACCGAGATAATTTTCGATCTTGGAGCTGGAGCCAGCCTGGCCTCCCGGGGCGGCGGTTTCAATGATGAGAACGTCCAGGCCCTCCGACGCAGCGTATACGGCCGCAGCGAGTCCGGAAGGTCCCGCGCCAACGATGATCAGATCGCGCACCTCCGACTCGCCAATGCTGCTATTCAGATCGAGGCAATCGGCCAATTCTTGAATCGTGGGATTGCGGAGCACGGAGCGGCTGTTGCAGATGACGACGGGAATTTGATCCAGCTGAATTTCGAAGCGATCGAGAAGTTCCTGGGAGATTTGGTCGGTATCGAGATCAACGTAACAGTAGGGATGCGCGTTGCGGCTGAGGAATTCGCGGAGCCGCAACGTATTGCCGGAATGTCGAGAGCCCATGACAACAACGTTGCCGCGGCCCCGATCGATCAACTCCAGGCGGCGCAGAATGAACGCCCGCATGAAGATTTCGCTGAGTTCCGCATCGCGCGCGACGACGGAGCGCAATCCATCGCCGCTAAGTTCAAGAAATTCGCCGGGTTCGGTGACGCGGCCGCGCGCCAGGCAGCGGCGCCCGGAAATCATAGTGATCTCTCCGGTAAACTGACCGGGACCCTGTGTGGCAATCGGAAGCTCTCCAATCAAGGCAGGTTGAACCACTTCCATGCGGCCTGAAAGGAGAACAAAGAAGGGCACATTCGTCTGACCAATGTCGAAGACGATTTCGCCCGCCTCGACGGGCCGAACCTTGCCGAGCGAACGGATGCGCGCAATTTGAACCGCGGTCAGCACCGGAAATGCCTGCGTGCCGGCGTCGAGAGCACTCGGGATGAGAGAGCTAGACACTGCTTCTCCTGAAGCCAAAACCTATCCGAGATTGGACTACGATCGAGGCCTTTCGGATTCAATCGTCGCTCATTTACGGGAAATAAGAAAGGCGGCTAGAAATTGTCTGACGAAGACGTGCGATAGCGGGCTATTCGCGGGCGTGGAGCTTCATGCGAATTCCGTTGCGCGAGCGCAGGGTCACCAGCGGCTCGGGAACCACGGGATCGCCGGGAAGAAGGCGGAATGAAAATCGACGGGCAATCGTGGCGATCACGGTCGCAGCTTCAAGCGACGCGAAACCTTCACCGATGCAGCGGCGCGGTCCAGCGCCGAACGGGAAATACGCGCCCGGCGGCAGGCGATCGGCAAGGCCATTGAGCCAACGCTCGGGTCGGAATTCGTCGGGCTCGTCGAAAAAACGGGGATCGCGATGCGTGACCCACTGCGAAAATAAAATCGTCGTCCCGGGAGCGAATTCATAATCGCGCAACTGGCAGGGCTCGACGGTTTGGCGCGCCAAGATGTAGGCGGGCGGATAGAGGCGAAGAACTTCGTTGATCACGGCCTGCAAATACGGAAGGCGCGCGAAATCGGCGGGGCTCAGCGGATTTCCATCCAAAACGCCGGTGAGTTCTTCGCAGAGGCGGGCTCCGGCCGCGGGATGCTGGCTGAGCGCGTACCAAGTCCAGGAAAGCATCTGCGCGGTGGTTTCGTGGCCGGCAATGAAGAGCGTCATGGCTTCGTCGTGGAGTTGCTGGCGGGTCATTTGGGAGCCGTCTTCGTCCATGGCAGCCATAAGCAACGCGAGGAGATCGTTGTGGTTTCCGTTTCCGGAGGCTTGGCGCTCGGAGATGATACGGTAGACGAGCGAATCCATGAAAGCGAGCTCGCGATTGGCGCGGCGATTTTTCGGAGTGGGCCAACTTTCCGGAATGCGTACCGGCGCGCGCTGGCGGCGCAGGGAATAGCGCATTAGAAATGTCATGGCGCGTCCGACATCGGCGGCTTCGCCGGGCAGGGTGCCGCCAAAGAGGGTTCGGACGGCGATGCCGAGAGTGAGCGCCATCATTTCCTCGGCGATATTGCGCTCGTCGCCATCGCGCCAGTCGCGAATGTGCGCTTCGGCGAGTTCGAGCATGGCGGCGGCATAATCGTTAACCCGGCTGCGATGAAAAGCGGGCTGGACGAGGCGGCGCTGGCGGCGCCAGAAATCTCCTTCGCTGATCAGAAGGCCCTGGCCCAGCATGCGCACGGTGATGCGGCGCGTTAGGTCACTTTTATGAAACTTGGAGTGCTGAATCACCAGAACCTGATAAATCAGGTCTGGATGGTTTAGCAGAATGCGCTCGCGGTTCATCACATGGAAGCGCACGATGTCTCCGTATTCGCGGGCCATGAGCCGCATGCTATTGAGCGGGTCGTCGCGCAAATCGAGCGCGGAGCCGAGGATGGGGACTCCCTTCGGACCGGGAGGAATGCGGTTTCCAAGTATCGGCATAAGAGCGAAAGTGTTCCTCTCTATTTTACGGTGCGAAGAGCCATTTTAGTTCATTTGCGCACGATTCACGCAGCCGAGTGGCCCACAGGAAATGAACGGAGCGAGGCGGCGCGGCGCTATAATCAGGGATTCTGCGAAGGAGGTCGATCACTTTGGCCGACACGGAGATAATCCGTCTGACTGCGGCTGCCAAAGCCGCTGGTTGAGCGTCTAAGCTCAGCCCCAGCGTGCTGGAGCGCGTACTTAAGAACCTGCCGCAAAGGCAGGATCCCAATCTGCTGGTCGGCTTCGGCACAGCGGACGACGCAGCCGTGTATCGATTGAGCGATCAATTGGCGATCGTCCAAACCGTCGACTTTTTCACGCCCATCGTGGACGATCCGGCGCTTTTCGGGGAAGTGGCTGCGGCGAATTCGCTGAGTGACGTGTACGCGATGGGCGGGCGTCCGATGACGGCGCTGAGCATTGTTGCGTTTCCAGGATCGCAGCCGGTGAAAGTACTGGAGCAGATTTTGCGCGGCGGGCTGACGAAAATGACGGAAGCGAACTGTTCGGTGGTGGGCGGCCACTCGATTCGCGATGACGAACTGAAATTCGGATATGCCGTGACCGGGTTGATCGATCCGGAGAAAATCTGGCGCAACGTGGGCGCATGGCCCGGCGACAAGCTGGTGCTGACGAAACCGATCGGCACTGGGGTGATTTCGACTGCGCTAAAGCAAGGAAGCGCCGAGGCAGCCTGGGTGGCGGCTGCCACCGAGTCAATGACGCGACTGAACCGCGATGCCGCCGAGGCGGTGCATGAAGTGGACGATGCGGCCAAAGGCGCGAAACCGGTCCATGCGGTTACGGACGTGACCGGGTTCGGCTTGCTGGGGCATGCGCGAGAAATGGCTATCGGCAGCAGCGTTTCGCTGCGGATCCACCACACCCAGGTCGCATACATACCCGGCGCGATCGAAGCGGCACGCGGCAAATTTTTCTCCGGCGGGATGGCGAATAATCGCGAATTCCTGGAAGGCTGTGTGGGAATCGGCTCGTCGGTGCCCGCGGAATACGAAGCTCTTCTGTTCGATCCGCAAACTTCCGGCGGCTTGCTGGCAGCTCTCGCACCCGAATCCGTCGATCACACGATGGCTGCTTTGGAACGGCACGGCGTCCCGGCCCGGATCATTGGCGAAGTGACCGCGAAACGCTCACCCCTGATCGAAGTCGTTTGAACCCGGACCATCGTGTACACTGGTGGCCGCTTGAAACCTCCTTTGAAACCTTCATGGACCCGATAACGCACGGAATTACGGGCGCGCTCCTCGGTAAAGGGCTTTTCTCCAAACGCGAGGCGAAAGTAGCGATTTTTGCGGCGACGCTTGGCGCCGTTTTCCCGGACGTCGATATGGTGGCAGAAGTGATTTCGCGCGATCCGCTGGCGATCGTCAAATATCATCGCGCGATCACGCATTCTTTCGTGGCCATGCCGTTTTTCGCCATGCTGCTGGCGGGGCTGACTCCTCCGGTGCTGAATTGGCTGAAACGAAGATATTCCTCGCTCCGCGATTGGGAATCGCCTTCGTTTTGGAAATTGACGCTGATTTACGCGGTGGGCATCGCCAGCTACATCATTCTCGATGGCATGACGTCGTTCGGTACGCGCATGTGGTATCCGATTTCGAGCAAACGCGTGGCATGGGACATGCTGTTCATCGTCGATTTCGCGTTCCTGGCGGTGATACTGGCGCCGCAGGTGGTAGCGTGGATTTACCGGGACGCCTCGCGGAGCCGACGGCGCGCGATTCGGAGCTGGGTACTATTCACGATCGGGGCGTTTTTATTCTGGGCCATCGCGCGACCCGCGGGATACGGATTTCATCTGTGGATTGCGGTGGTGGCGAGCGCGATCTTCGCCGTTTTGTTTTTTGTGCCGTCGGTTCGCGGATTTGGCTTCCGGATTTCGCGTGCGGCATGGTGCCAAGCGGGTATCGTTGTGATGGTGGCATATCTCGCCGGCGCGGGATACATGCATCATTCGGCGTACGTGCGAGCGGAAAAATTCGCGGCGCAGAAGAATATGGCCGTGAACCGCATGGGCGCGCTGCCGATTCCGCCGTCATTCGTCTATTGGGACGATGCCATTCGTTCGAACAACGGCGTGTACGAAGCGCAATTCGACTTACGGAATTCAAAGCCGCCCGGTTTTCGATTCCTGCCGGATTCGCCCCCGGACAAATTCATCGCCGGCGCGTTCAAGCGTCCGGAAGTGCGGCTTTTCTGGAATTTCGCGCGATTTCCGTCCATCATGAGTTTTCGCGCGAACGGGAAACACGTGGTGGAAATTGGAGAGAACCGCTATTCCGATGGGCGACGCCAAGGGCCTCAGCCTTTCACGTACGAATTAATCTACGATCCCGATGGAAAGTTGCTAGCGGAAGGATGGTTGACGAATAGCGTCCTGCGGCAGCATCTGCAGCGTGTTGCCCCGAGTACGGCCAGCACAGATCCAAAGAAAGCCGCCGAATGAAAATCCTAATCTTCAGCGACATTCATGGAGATCTGCGCGCGCTGGAGCGGATTATGGCGAGGCCCGCGGACCTGTATATCGCCGCAGGCGACCTAGCGACATTTCGCCGGGGGCTCGCGCGCTGCGGCGAAGTGCTGGCGCCTCTTCGCGAACGGCTTTGGGTGCTGCCGGGGAACCATGAAACACACGACGACACGCGCAGTCTCTGCGAGCGGCACGGATTTGTCGATTTCCATCGCCAAGCGAAAACGCTAAACGGCACGAAGTGGGCGGGGCTGGGCTACAGCAACATCACGCCTTTCAAAACGCCCGGAGAATATTCCGAGGAGCAAATCGCAGACGCGCTGGCGGCATTCGATGGAATCGGGAACCTGTATCTAGTGGTTCATTTCCCGCCTTATAACACGAAGCTCGACGAGTTCGCTCCCGGAAAGCATGCCGGCAGCCCGATGCTGCGCGAGTGGGTGGAGCACGCGAAACCGACGTTCCTTTTCTGCGGGCACATTCACGAGACCGCCGGGGAATCCGATCTGCTGGGCGCGACCCAGTGCATCAACGTGGGCAAGCAGGGCTATACGGTAGAAATTTAGAATGCGCTCCGGTCGCTAACGGCGTGGCAGCATTTCGACTCTTTGTCGCAGATCCTCCGCCAGTGGCTCCGGTGACCGGGTTCCCGCTTCAGCGATAAACGGCGGCGGCAAGCCGCCACACTCCAGATCATGGCGTTCCTGACTAGAGCGCGAGCACATTCTGCCGAGCTACTTCTTGTTGGTAAGGGGATAGATAATCAGCTGGCGACGATCGCCAGCGCCTTCGCTGATGGTGCGCACGCCAAGCGCTCCGGTTAATTCAAGGTGGATGATGCGGCGTTCGCGCGCGGACATGGGATTGAAGCGGAAGGGCTGGCCGGTTTCGCGTACGCGCTGTGCGGCGACGCGAGCGGAAAGTTTGAGTTCGTCGAGCATGGTGGCGCGATAACCGCCGCAATCGAAGCGCACGCGGTCGTGGAGGCGCGGGTCAAGGCGTAACCAGCGGTGCGCCACATGCTCGAGCCCGAGCAGTAGTTCCGCTTGCTGCGCCAAGAGCAATTCTTCATCCGGCCCGCGAAAGGAGACGGTGATAGAGGGTTCCCCGGCATCGGCTCCGGCTTGCGCGGACGCGGAGATCTCGTATTCAAGTTCGAGGCCAATTTCGCGAATCGCCAGGTCCACGAAGCGGCGCACATTTTCCGTGACGCGTTCGCGATCGAGGCTCGGCGGATCGACTGGATTCTGCTTTTTAAACAGTCTTTTCCCGGACGGAGTACGCGCTTCGCTCATGTGGTCAGCTTCTTACTCTTCTTAAAGCGGCCTTTCGGCGCGGGCATCGGCTGCGTGCGGTTCAAGTATACCTGCTGCCCCGCGCCTACGATGCTGCTCGTGAGAATGTAAAGATTCAAACCGCTCGACAAATCGATGAAAAATGCGGCCATGAAGATGGGCATCCATTTCATCATCTTCTGCTGCGTCGGGTCGACTCCGGCGGCTTGCGGCATCATGGCCGTGGAAAAGTACATCGCAATTCCCATAGCGATGGGCAGAACGTAGTACGGATCTTTCAGCGAAAGATCGTGGATCCACAGGATCCAGGGGGCATGCCGCAATTCGATGGAAGACTCCAACACGCGGTCGAGGGCCCACCAGATCGGCAATTGAATCAGCATGGGGAGGCAGGCGCCAACCGGCAAGGGATTCACTCCGTGCTTCTGGTACAACTCCATGACCTCTTCGTTCATCTTGCGGCGGCGCGGATCGCGCATTGGATACTTTTTGTAGCGGTCCTGGATGGCGCGCATTTCCGGAGCCACTTTTTGCATTTTGCGCATCGACTTCTGGCTCATCAGGCGCAAGGGGAATAGCGGCAGGTTGATGGCCAGCGTCAACAGGACGATAGCCCAGCCGTAGTTTGAGATGTACTTGTGCGTCCATTGCAGGGCGTAGAGCAGCGGCTTGGCGACGATACTGGTCCAGCCGAAATCGATGAGACCACTGAGAGACGGGTGGACGTGGGAGAGGACAGAAATGTCCTTTGGACCGACGAACAGCCGCACACGCAGCGGCTCGGCGACAATGCTCCCCGCAGCCATAGACGCAATCGGAGTCGAGGCCGGCTTGCTGCCCGTGGAAACGGTGTAATACTGCGTCCAATCCGAAAGCGAGAGGCTTGGCTTATCCGGCAGGAAAGCGGCGGCGAAGAATTGATCTTCGAGACCCAGAAATCCCATGGGCCCACCGAGCGCCTGCGGCTGGCTCTGATTTCCGGACACGCCCAGCTTTTTGTACGCCTTCAGCTCAATACTGCCATTCTGCTTGTAAAATACTTTCACCTGCTGCGCCCAGTCGTTGACGGACGGATCTCCGAAGCCGCCCCGCCAGGCGATCGCAACGGGGACGGGACGGCCGTCCTCCGTGACAGCGATGTCCATCGTGACCTGATAGTCTTGCGCGAATTTCAAGACCTTGGTGACGCCCAGATCGCCATCGCTCCAACGGAAGGTCACCTCTGCCGGAGCCTTGAGATCGCCGGACGCGGGTTCGATCTGGTAGAGCGCCGTATTGACCTTTTGCTCGTCCTGCGAATTGGTGAGCACCAGCGACAACGGCCAGCCGAGTTGCGATGCCACCGCGGAATGGACAAGATCGAGGGGTTGCGGAGGTGTTTCCGTATCGAGATACTTTTCAAGTTTCCAGCTCTTTACCACCGCTCCACGATTGGAAAGCTCCACGCGGTAATCGGGGCTGGTGACAACGATAGTCTTTTCCGCCGTAGCCTGGACCACGGGGATTTTCACCGGCTTTGCCGGAGGCGCCTTCATTTGTTCAGGAGCCTTGCTCGAAGGCGCGGGCGCGGTTTGCGCCGTCTGTGGCCGTTGTTTCTTCGCAGGAGGCGGAGGTGGGGAAAAGAATTTCGACCAAGCGAAAAACACCAGCAAAGCCAGCAGGATGAATATTACGACGCGGGACTGCTCGGACATCTCGTTCACTGCGGCTTACCTTGGCTGCCCGGCGCGAGGCTCGCACGGCCCGCGCGAGGAGCGCCAGGAAGCTCATCCGGCACCAGATCGACGCCGCCGGGCGTGAAAGGATGGCAGCGCAGCAACCTCTTTAATGCCAGCATGGTGCCGCGGCGCGCGCCGTGGTGCTCGATCGCTTCGCGCGCGTAATTCGAGCAGGAGGGATAGAACTTGCACGCGCCTCCCAAAAACGGCGACAGGAAGATAATGTACATGCGGACCAACAGGAGCAACACCCAAGAGCCGACCGATCGCTTGCGAGCGATATCGGAGAGAGCGAACGAGACCGGCTCGTTTTCATGGCGCACCAACGCGCCCTCCGAAACGGGCTTTGCGCTCGCCGGTGATTGCAATGCATTCTCTCGGTACAACTTTACTCCTTGGATGTTTCGGCCGCTTTCTCGCGGGGAAGTAACCTCATCAATTCGCTAGCCTGCGTCGCGAAATCCGCGGCGGCCGCTGAACCGCGCGGGTGAATCACAATGTCCCATCCCGCCGCAATTTCATGGCGGTGCAGCCGGACAATTTCGCGCAGCCGCCGCCGGATGCGGTTGCGCCGCACTGCCGTACCCAGCGCTTTCTTGATGCTCCATCCGAAGCGGCTATGCGCCAAGCCATTCGCACGCACGAAGACGGCGAATTCGCGGCTCGTCCGCTTGCGCCCCTCACGATACACGGCATCGAAATCGGCGCGGTACAGCAAACGGCAGGCTCGGGGGAATGCGAGCCCCGAAGCGCCCTCACGCAAGTCAGACGCGCGTGAGGTTGTGGCGTCCCTTTTTGCGGCGTTGGGCAAGGACTTTACGGCCACCTTGGCTCTTCATGCGAGAGCGGAAACCATGCTTCTTATGTCTGGCGCGCACATGCGGCTGAAACGTGCGTTTCGGCAACGGATCATCTCCTCTGTAATGTCCTCGGGGTCATGCCAGGCCTACTTTGTGGCGGCCTTTCGCGCCTCAACCGGCTCCTCGAAGGCTCCGGAAACGCTGACGCTCTTGCGGCTTCTCCGCGCACACGATTCGTGCCGCGGCCCTGAGTGAAACCACTAGTGTATTCGACGAGCGCGCCGGAATCAAGAAAGCTGCGCTGTTAGATTGAGGCGGCATGCGTTCTCCTGTCCGTTGGTGTGATGACCCGTGAAGCCTCGTGGCTACGTCTGCCGTGCTGCCTGGTAGTTCAGAACGCTGCGACGGCACTGCGGCGGAGTCAACAGCGGGATATCCAGCTGAGGCGAGTTCCCAACCGTGACTTAATGCGAATCCTTTCAGCCCAAACCCCTGCTGTTCGCTTCCACCCTTTGATACGATGGAGGCTCGTTCTCGTGCTACTACTCCGCCAGGTCCAACTGGGCCTCGGCGACTTTCGATAAAATCCAGTGCGAGGTGATCGATCGGTGGCGAAATCACGCCTTTCCAAAGCAAGCCGCTCCAAGCCAGCGCCCAAATCGCGCTCATCACAGTCGCCCGCGAAATCGGCGATGACCGGTGCAACGTCTTCGGCCGGGCGCGCTCAACTGAAAATCGCGCTACTCGGTTTCGGAACGGTTGGCCGCTCGGTGGCCAAAATTCTGTGCCAGGATTCGGAGAGCCCGTTGCGGCTCACGCACATCTTCAATCGCAATATCGCTCGTAAGAAAACTGACTCGTTGCCGAAGCGCATTCGCTGGACCGAGCGCGTTGAGGACGTGCTGGAATCGGATGCCGACGTGGTTGTGGAACTGATCGGTGGACTCGATCCCGCGGGCGACTGGGTTCGTCGCACCCTGCGCGCGGGAAAATCCGTGGTGACCGCCAACAAGCTGCTGATTTCTGAATGCGGCCCGGAGCTGGCTGACCTGGCCCGATCGATGGGACAGCGCATCGAATTCGGCGCGTCCGTTGCGGGAGGCATTCCCGCCATCATAGGGATTCAGGAAGGGCTTGCCGGGGACCGGCTCTACCGAATGGCTGGAATTCTGAACGGGACGTGCAACTACATCCTGACGCGTATGGAGGCGATCGGCGCGAGCTTCCAATCGGCGCTGAAGGAGGCGCAAGAACTGGGGTTCGCCGAAGCCGATCCGAGCGCGGACGTGAACGGCATCGACGCGCGCGCCAAGCTGGTGATTCTGGCGCAAGCAGGCCTGGGCCTTCGCGTCCGCGCCGAGCAGATTGTGTGTCGGCCGATCACGACGGTCGCGTCCGTCGATTTCATGTACGCGCGCGATCTGGATTGCACGATCCGGCAGATTTCGCTGGCCGAGAAATTGGCGCAGGCGGAAGCGCCGCATCGAGTGCGCCTCGCGGGAGCCGTGCAGCCGGCGCTGATTCCTTCGGACTCGCTAATGGCTCACGCGCAGGGAAGCCAGAATATCGTCACGACTTTCGGCGAATATTCCGGGCGCACGGTTTTCTCGGGCTACGGGGCGGGAGGCGACCCCACGGCCGTCGCCGTGGTGTCCGATCTCTACGCCATCGCGCGCGGCGTCGGCGCTCCTCCGGGCGCGCTGCCAAAGCCTGCGCGGATTCCCGACGAGATCAGCGGCGACTTCACCGTGCCGCACTACCTCCGATTCGTGGTGCAAGACCGGCCCGGCATCGTTGCGGCGCTGGCCACGATCCTGGCGAAATACGGCATCAGCATCGATGCGCTGCTGCAGAAACCCGGCTTCCCGCATTCAGCGCTATCGTTCGTGATGACGCTGGAATCGTGCGATAGCTCGGAGCTGAACCGGGCGCTCGAGGAAATCGCGCGCTTGGATTTCCACGTCGAACCGCCACTCTGCCTGCCGATCTTTTCGGAGTGATCAACCATGTCTGCGCCAGAAATCGAGCCGAAAGCTTTTCACGATTTTGAACACGCGGGATGGCAACGCGCTTCGAGCGACTACCATCGCTATTTCGGCAGCCTTACTTCGCACGCGATCGGACCGCTGCTTGACGCGGTCGGGCCAGCGGGTGCCGTTGCGAATTCCAGGCTGCTCGATGTTGCGGCCGGGCCAGGTTACGTTTCGGCGGAAGCGGCGCAACGCGGTTGGTCCGTAGCCGGCGTCGATTTTTCCGAATCGATGGTCGCTCTCGCGCGGCGAATTCATCCGCAGATCGATTTTCAGCACGGTGATGCCGAGGCGCTTTCCCTGGACGACGCCTCGTTTGACGCTGTCGTGATGAATTTTGGCATTCTGCATCTCGCGCAGCCCGAAGCCGCTCTGCGCGAAGCGTGCAGGGTACTGCGCTCAAACGCGCGGTTCGCTTTCACCGCGTGGGGGACGCCCGACGAAACGCTGGGATTCCGCGTGGTGCTCGATGCCGTCGCTGAATTCGGCGATCCGAACGTGCAATTGCCGGCCGGACCTCCGTTTTTCCGCTTCAGCGATCCCGAGGAATGCCGCCGCGCTCTGGAGTCAGCGGGTTTCGCGGAAGCGCGCGTGGAGGCGATTCCGCTGGTGTGGCTCCTCGGCTCTGCTACCGATTTCTTCGAGGCGTTTGTGAAAGGCTCGGCCCGTACTGGCGGATTGCTGAATGCCCAGCGGCCTGCCGCGCTCGAGAAAATCCGCGGCGCTATCGAGACACGCGTCTCTGCCTTCACCCGCTCCGGCCATCTTGAAATCCCGATGCCAGCGCTCGTGGCTTCGGGCCACAAACCTTAACCCGGTGTTGCTTTCTTGTTGCCCATTGCTGAAAACTGCGAGTAGAAGAATCAACAATGGACCCACCCAGTTTCGACGTGATAAGCTCAGCCTACAGAGGATCGAGCCATGATGGAATCGCCCCTAAGCCGGAAGATCGGAGTCGCCGCCGCACTGATGATTTCGTGCTCGGCGGTTTACTGGCTATTTTCGCTGTTGCCGCTGA
Organism: Candidatus Acidiferrales bacterium; assembly: GCA_050746725.1. GTDB lineage: Bacteria > Acidobacteriota > Terriglobia > Acidiferrales > UBA7541 > Palsa-295. Next base: position 20,859 of record JBOGMX010000034.1, read on the forward strand.
GGCATTCGATTCTCTTTAGAATTGGCTTCGCGAACGCGGTATTGTGCGCGTTAGGCGGGTTGGCGTTCTTTTGGGGTGCATTGCTGTCCTACATAGCGAAGCATCGAGAGTGGTCGCCGCGGACCTGCCACAAAGCAGGAATCTCGATTCTGGTTCCCTTCACAGTGTTGTGCTTCGTCGTGCCCAGGGACCAATTTCTTCTCGCCGCAGACTGGGCGGCGTGCCTGGCAATTTTCGCAGGTTACGTATGCCGAAAACTGGCGTACCCAGGGCTCACAGACGAGGAAGCCCACGCACCGGAACCACCGCTGACGCTTTTCCCTAAATAATTTCCGTTCTATTCGTTCGATCAATCTACAACTGAATCTTGGCGAACAAATAGCTGCCGATCGAGAGCAGGATGGCGCTAAGGATGACGAGGACGGCGAGGTCCGTCACGATACTGAAGGCGAAGACGCTGCTGAAGGCGCCGCGAAGGCCGTCCACGCCATAGGTGACCGGATTCAGGCGCAGCGCTCCCTCCAGAATTTTCGGCAGGCCCTTCATCGGAAACAGCGCGTCAGAAAAGAAAAAGAGCGGCATCACCAGGAAGTTCATCACCAAAGGAAATCCCTGCATATCCTGCAGCACGGAGCCAATCGCCGTGCCGATGGACGTGAAAAGCAGTGAAATCAAAAACATGAAAATAATTGCGATCGGCAGCAGCGCCCAATTGTGAATGCGAAAACCGAAAGCCAGGCAAACGATGAATACCGCGAAGCCCTGGAGGATAGCCACGATCGCGCCGCCGAGAACGCGGCCGAGCACGATCTCCAGACGCGACACCGGTGCGACCAAGGTTTCCTTGAGGAAACCGAACTGACGGTCCCAAATGATCTCGATGCCGGAAAAAACAGCCGTGAACATGATGCCCATGGCGATGATTCCAGGCGCGACGAAATTGAAGTAATTCCCGGCGCCGGCCTGCTTGAAAATAGAGCCGAGCCCGAATCCAAGCGCCAGCAAAAAAACGATCGGCTGACCGAGCGATCCGACGATGCGGGCGGGCGAGCGGATGTAGCGCTTCAACTGTCGAATGCACAGGATATAGATGGCTCTCATCGGCGAGTTCCCCTCCAAGCGCGCCCCATCATGCGCATGCGGTCGGTTGAGTTGGCTTCTTCTTCGCGTATCGCGTGGCCGGTGAGAGCGATGAATGCGTCCTCAAGCGTGGGCGTGTCGGTCTGCAGCTTGAGCGCGGAGGGTGTATCTCGCGCGATGATTTTGCCATGGTCGATCACCGCGACTTCCGCCGCCACGCGGTCGGCCTCTTCCATATAGTGCGTGGTGAAAAAGACGGTTACGTTTTGTTCCTTGCTCAGCGTGTCGATGTAGCCCCAGATGTGATTGCGCGTCTGCGGGTCAAGGCCGATAGTGGGTTCATCGAGAAACAGAATGCTTGGCCTATGCAGCAGCGCGCGGGCCACCTCGAGGCGGCGTTTCATGCCGCCGGAGTATTGCTTAACGAAGTCGTCGCGACGTTCCCAGAGACCGACGAGTTCGAGCAGGGATTGGGCGCGCTTCATGCGCTCGCCGCGCGGGACGCCGTACAAGGCGCCGTGCAGATCCATATTCTCGAGAGCGGTGAGCTCGTCATCAAGACTCGGGTCCTGAAAGACGATGCCGAATGAACGGCGCACTTGCTTGCGCTCGTGAACGGGATCGTGGCCGTTGACGCGCAACGTGCCACTGGTCGGTTCCAGAATCGTGGTGAGCATTTTGATCGTGGTGGTCTTGCCGGCGCCATTAGGTCCTAGAAAGCCGAAGATTTTACCCTCCGGCACCGTGAACGAGATGTGGTTCACGGCACAGAAATTGCCGTAGTTCTTCACGAGGTCCTGCACTACGATCATGTCGCTCATTCGAGCCCTTTCATCCCAGCGGAACTGATTTGCACGAACCCACCCAGACCACCCCATCGGGCACACACCACCCGCCGGGGCTCCCGGACAACTAGCGGTGAAACAGGATACGATGTATGCGGCGGCACGAGCAATTGGTTCCGGTGATTATAACGGATCGCCGCGCGGAAATGTTACGCGCGAATTCGCGGTTTCCGTGAGCCTGATGGGAGGACTCAACACGTGACGACGGTAAGAGAGGCGACCTACGAGGTGTTGCGCGACCTCGGAATGACCAAGATTTTCGGGAACCCAGGATCGAGCGAGTTGCCGTTTTTGAAGGACATGCCTGGGGAGTTTCAGTACGTGCTGGGGCTGCACGAACGCGCGGCGGCGGGGATGGCGCTTGGCTACGCGCTGGCGCGGAACGAAGCGGCGTTCGTGAACCTGCATTCGGTCGCTAGTGTAGGGAACGGCCTATCGGCGCTGATCGATGCCTATTATTTGCACGCGCCGCTGGTAGTGACCACCGGGCAGCAGGATCGTCGGCAAATAATGGCCGAGCCGTTTTTGGTGAGCCGCGCGGTGGACGTGGTGAAGCCGTACGTGAAATGGGCGTGCGAGCCGTTGCGTCCCGAAGATGTACCCGCAGCGATTGCGCGCGGATATCATCTCGCCATGCAGCCGCCTCGCGGGCCTGTGTTCATCTCGATTCCGATGGACGACTGGAACAAGCCTTGCCAGCCGGTCGTGGCGCGCCGAGTGAGCCAATCCGTTGCGCCAGACGCAGAGGCTCTTGAGAAGATGGCGCACGCGATTGATGCGAGCCGCAGGCTTGCGCTGATCGCGGGATCCCAGATTGAGGAAGACGGCGCGTGGACGGATGTGATTGCGCTGGCAGAGAAGCTGAATGCCGACGTTTACTCGGAGCCAATCGCTTCGCGATGGGCGTTTCCGCGCAACCACAAGCTATTTCGGGGCGGATTGCTGCCTGCGCAAAAGCCGCTGGCGGACCAACTGGCCGAGTACGACACGGTGGTGGTGCTCGGCGCGCCGGTATTTCTCTATTACGCGTACGTGCCGGGAGACCCGATCCGGCCGGGCACGAAGCTCTTTCAGATCACCAACTCGCCACAGGACGCGTCGGCGGCGTTGGCTGGGACGAGCATCGTGGGAAACGTCTCCGTGGCGGCAAAATATTTGTACGAGCGAGTAAAGAAGGTCGATCGCGATGTGGTGGCGCAGGCGGTGCCGCCGCCTCCCGACGCGAAACCTGAATATCCGATGACGACGGCCTATCTATTCAGCACTCTGGCCAAGCTGATGCCACGAAATGCGATCCTCTGCGAGGAGTGCCCATCGTCGAAGGGCGATCTCGATCGCTACGTCCGGCCGGACGAGCCGGGATCGTTCTATTCCGTGCGCAGCGGGATTCTGGGATTCGCGTTGCCGGCCTCCGTTGGCCTGCAGCTCGCCCGTCCGGAACGGCGCGTAATCTGCGCGGTGGGCGACGGATCCCTGCAATATTCAGTGCAGGCGCTGTGGTCGGCGGTGCAATCGAAAGCGCCGGTCGTTTACATCGCGATCTGCAACGGCAACTATTCCGCGCTCAAAGGATTTCGAGAATTCACGAAGGTCGGCAAAAACGTGCCGGGGATCGACATTCCGGGGATCGATGCAACGCTGATCGCCCGCGGATACGGGATGCAAGCACGAGAAGTGAAGCGTCCGGAGGAGCTTGAGCCGGCGCTACGCGACGCGCTAGCCGCGCCGTGCGCATCTTTGGTGAGCGTATACGTGCGCGAGGGCGGACAGAAAACGATGGGGATGGACCAATCCGTAAGTCCGCCAAATTACGGGTGAACGATCGCGGTAGAGAAAGTATGCGTACGTACGCGGCGCCAGAACCAGCGGCTCGTAGAGATTTTTAGGGCGTCGCCCGGCGGCAGCGATGGGTTGGCGCTAGCGCCGTCGAACGAAATACGGTTGCCGTTATGATGCCGGACTTACGCGACCCGAGTGGTTCCAATCTCAGTTTTTGAGTTCGTGGCGCAGCTTCTCAAAAGTTGTCGAAAGCTCTTCCGGCTCGACGCGCGTTTCGCCCGTAACAGTCATAAAATTCGCGTCGCCTGGCCAGCGCGGCAGCACGTGCAGATGCAAATGGCCGGTGATGCCCGCTCCCGCGGCACGCCCCAGGTTCATGCCCAGATTGTACCCTTCGGGCCGATAAATGCGTCCGAGGGCCCCCTGTACCCGCTGCGCCAAGCGCATCATCTCCGCAAGAGTTTCGGGTTCGGCCGCCGAGAGGTCGGCGACGTGGGCGTAAGGGACGACCATCGCGTGGCCGCTGGTATAAGGATAGCGATTCAAAATGATGAAGTTTTTATCGCCGCGGAGCACGACGAGCGTACGCGCATCGTCGTTGGCGGTAAGAGCGTCGCAGAAGATGCAACGGTCATCTTTCGAAGCGTTGGCGATATAGCGGTAGCGCCAAGGCGTCCAAAGATAATCCATCCCGCCTAGCTCTGTGCGCCGGAGGCCGGGGAACCCTCCGACTGAGGGTTATTAACGTAGTCCTTCAGCTCTTTGCTGGGCTTGAAGAAGGGAATCTTCTTAGCCGGCACTTCGACCTTGGCGCCGGTTTTCGGATTTCGTCCTGTGCGCCCGCGGCGTTCGCGGGTGCGAAAGCTTCCGAATCCGCGGATTTCGATTTTATCGTCGCCTTGAAGCGCCGTAATAATGCTGTCGAAAATGGTTTCGACGGCGGCTTCCGCTTCCTTGCGCGATAATTCGGCCACGCGCTCGACCTCTCCGACGAGGTCGGCCTTGGTCATGGTATGGTTTGGACTTTCCTGCGCTCCCGCGACCTCTGCCATCGGTGGAGGGCCTCCTCTCGCAACATGTTGTGAACCGGGCCGTTTGCGCGCCGGGGCGGGGCGCCGCACGATCAGTCAATATCATCAATCAACGGCGAGGTAAATACAATCCCGAACCCATCGAACTCAGAGCGCTTGGCGTTTGGCCAATAGCGCGTCGCCGATGGTGGCGTTCGGAGAAGAACGCGATGATCGGAATGACTCCATCTCTTGGCGCTCGGCCTGCTTCTGGGCGGCGCGGTAGCTGAGGCTGATTTTGCGCTGCTCGGGCTCGATCTTCAGGATTTTGAAATCGTGCTCCTGTCCAGTTGAAAGAACGGAAGTAACGCGTTGCTCGCGCGAGAGTTTGGACTTGTCCCGCTCGCCCTTGGGGCGCCGCTCCTCGATTTCGGAGATGTGGCAAAGGCCTTCAATCCCTTCGGCCAGTTCGATGAACGCTCCGAATTCCGTCGTACGCGCTACCTTCCCTCGAATCACCTCTCCAGCCTTGTGCTCTGAAAACCATTTGGCCCAGATGTCGTTGACCTGCTTCATGCCGAGCGAGAGCCGGCGGTTTTGCGTGTCTACCTTCAGGACGCGCGCTTCCACCGTCTCGCCCTTCTTTAACTTTTCGCTGGGGTGCTTCACGCGCTCGGTCCAGCTCATATCGCTGATGTGGATCAAGCCCTCGATGCCTTCCTCAATTTCAACAAAAGCGCCAAAATCGGCGAGATTCCGGACGCGACCGCTGATCAGCGTTCCCGGCGGATATTTGTCCGCAGCCACTTCCCACGGGTCGGGAAGTGTCTGCTTGAGTCCGAGGGAAATACGCCGCTGCTCCGGCTTCATTTCGAGGACGACCACCTCGACATCGTCGCCAACCTTCACAATTTTCGAGGGATGCTTGGCATGCTTCGACCATGTCATTTCGCTGACGTGCACGAGGCCTTCAATGCCGGGCTCGATCTGCACGAACGCGCCATAGTCCGTAACGCCGACGACTTTTCCGGTCGCGCGGGTGCCGACCGCGAAGCGCTCCGGGACTGTAGCCCACGGGTCCGGAAGAAGCTGCTTGCGGCCTAGCGATATGCGCTGCTTCTCCTTGTCGAACTTCAGTACTTGCACCTGAATTTCTTCGCCGGGCTGCACCACTTTCGAAGGATGCGGCACGCGGCCCCACACCAGATCGCTCACGTGCAGGAGTCCGTCCATTCCGCCGAGATCGACGAAGATTCCATAATCCGTGATGTTCTTCACGCGACCCATCACAACGGCGCCTTCTTCCAGATTGGCGGCTAGCGCGTCGCGCTTCGTCTTCTGCTCTTCTTCCAGGATGGCGCGGCGGCTCACCACCACGTTGCCGCGCTTTCGGTTCAGCTTCAGCACGCGCAATTCGATTTCGCGGTCCTTCCAGCCTTCCAGGTCGTGCACTGGCTTCAATTCGATCTGCGAAGCCGGTAAAAATGCGCGGACACCGATATCGACTACCAGGCCGCCCTTGATCCGATCGACCACTTTTCCGGAGATATTCGTGTGTTCGCGGGATGACTTCTCAATGCGCTCCCACGAACGGCGCCGGTGCGCGCGCGCGTGCGAAAGGAGGACGTAGCCGTCCTTCCGTTCGTGCAATCGTTCGACCTCGATCGTTTGACCTGGGCCGAATTCGATCGGCGCGCCAGAATCAAGGAATTCCTGGGCGGGGACCAATCCCTCGAATTTTCCACCTACATCGACAACCACGCCGGCATCCGTTACGGCCAGCACATGGCCATCGAAGATCTCGCCTTCCGCCGCCGCTTCGGTGGCTGGAAACTGATCGAGCATGCGGTCCATGGTTTCGGCCATCTCAGCCGAGTCGCTTTGAGCTTCCGCGGGTTGCTCCAGTGAAACCGATTCCGCAGCGGGCGCTAAGTGATCGCTAGCAGATTCATTCCGAGCGCTTTCATCTGTTGCGGCGGGAACTTGCTCATTCGTGGTGGGATTCGCCGCCATATCGATTTTCACCGGGGCGGATTCGGGTTCGCGGGCCAGGGCGGTAGCGGCGCCAGCCCCGCTCTGCGCGTCAGCCGCTCCACTAGGAGCCGCTACAACGGGTTGCTGTGCGGGTGATTCGGCCGAAGAAACTTGCGCATTAGGGTTTTGTTCGGGTGACATGAAGAACGGCCTCCGTACGGGTGCTTGCCCTGCTTGCCGAGAATGCGGCCTCGGTTACTCCATCCTGCTCGGGGGATGAAGCAATGAAGGGGATAGAGCGTCCACGTGAAACGCTGTACCGAAGAAATGATACCCGTCCGGTTCGCGCGTTGTCAACCGAACCGCCTGCCTGGAAGAGCCCTGTCACATCGTATAGCCCTGGCGAGGTTAACGTGTTGGAGCGAGAAGCGGCAGAGCGGAAGGCGGCGATCTCCGGGAAAATTTCAACGCAAATTGCTTGCGGAGAAGTTGCGCCGGGGATATAAGCAGGAGTTCTTACCGGGGTGGCGGCAGACTGGTACCCAGAAGGGGACGCTCGTCGAGCGAGTCGCTCCCCGCCGGACCAGCGCGGAACGGTAGCAGCGAAACCCGCGAATCGCCGAGAGGAGACGTCAATGGCTGGCACAAATAACAAGAAGATGCGGCGCATTGCGGCGGAGGAAGCGTTTTCAATTTCCGAAGTGGCGGCAGCGCTGAAGGACGTGGCACGCTCTCCGAGCCACAGTCTAGACATGACGCTGGTTCAGAGAATTTATGACGCGCCAAAGGGAGACCCGACGGCCATGGGCGCGCTGCTGCCGCGATTGATCGACCTGGAGGATGCCCGCCTTCGCGACATGGATGAAAACAGCGTGGCGATGCATCTGCTTTCGCTCACCGCGCCGGGCGTGCAGATGTTTGATGCCGACACGGCGACGGAGCTGGCGGCGGTGGCGAACGACCGGCTGGCGGAAGTGATCAAACGGCATCCAAAGAGATTCGCGGGATTGGCCACGTTTGCGCCGCAGTCGCCAAAACGCGCGGCAAAGGAAATGGAGCGCGCAGTTCAGAAGCTGAAGCTCAACGGGTTCATTCTGAACTCGCACACAAACAACGAATACCTGGACAACGCCAAGTATTTTCCACTTCTGGAAGCGGCGGAGGCGCTCGATGCCTGCATTTACATTCATCCCCGCGCGCCTTCCGACGGGATGGCGGCGCCGTTCCGCGACTATGGGCTGGACAGCGCGCAATGGGCGTACGGGCTTGAGGTCTCCACGCACGCCGTGCGGATGATCGTGAGCGGACTTTTCGATCGCTTCCCGAAACTAAAAATTTGTATCGGGCATATGGGCGAAGCGGTGCACTTCTGGTTCTGGCGGCTGGACTTCATGAACCAGCACGCTCAGAACCGCGGCTCGGCGCCAAAATTGAAACTGAAGCCAAGCGAGTACTTTAAGCGCAACTTTGTGATCACCACCAGCGGGCAGGAATCACACCTGGCGCTCGATTATTCGATCAAAGCGCTGGGGATTGATAACGTGCTGTGGGCCATCGACTACCCGTACCAGCCAACGACACCCGCAGTGGAATTCATGGACTCGGCACCCGTCTCCGAAGCTGAGCGTGAGAAGCTCTACCACGGCAATGCCGAACGCGTGTTCCATATCGCGCAGGAGTAGCGCGGGTACGTATCGGGTTAGCGTGTTGGGAAGTTGTAGCGAATGCCGATACGGGCTGTGATCGGCAAGCCCAGCTGCGGGGGCGAAACACCGGGATCGAGCGCCTGGATGTAGTATTGCTCGTTCGTAAAGTTTTCGACCGCAGCATAGGCTTGAATGCCATAGGCAATGCGGCGCGACGCCGTAGCGTCGAGCGCGAAGTAGCTTCCTAGATAAAATCCGGTAGTATCGAGCTGATGTCCGATCACTCGCCCGTCGAGCGCGAACGAAATCAGAGATGGATTGTCGTAACGCGCCCCGAAGGTGAGAGTATTGTGGGGAACCTCCTGGACCCAGCCTAAGAGAGACGTTGCGTCGGGCGCGCTGACGATCTTCGAATCCACGTACTGATAACCTGCAGACAATTGGAACCGATCCGTGAGGCGGCCAACGGCGTCGATTTCCACGCCGGGAGCGCTGATGCGCCCAAGATTCTCGCGTTCCTGCATGTTGGGGGGATTGGGAGGCGAAAGGAGCGGAACGTTGGCAATGGGATTGATGATTTGGTTGTAGAAGAAGTCGGTTCGCACTTCAAACCGGCGTCTAAAAGCGGTCAAATCGACGCCGGTTTCACCTCCGGTTAGGCGCTCGGCGCCAAGAGCGGGGTTGGGATTGGTGGTGACGTTGCCTACCCGGTATCCACGGTAGAGTTCGTTCAGAGTGGGAGCACGGAACGAACGATACATGGACGCGGACCATGAGACGTGCGAATCAAACTGATGCAGAAGCGTGGCGCGCGGATTGAACACGTCGTAGCCGCGAGTCGGATACGCCTGGTTTGGCGGACACGTCAAGGTTCCCGGCGTGCAAAGATACGATGCATCGAAGTTGATCCAGTGATCGTAGCGACCGCTAAGGTTCAGAACCCATCCGGGAGAGATCTGGATCAAATCTTCGCCGAAAATGCCGATATTGCGCTGACGGCCGCCCGCGGACGTTTCACGGAAGGTATCGCCGACGTGACCGACGATCTCGTGGCTATGGCCAATCTCTTCGCTCATGTCGAAGCCCGCAACGAGCGTCTGACGATGGCCGAGATTGCGCCTCCAGACTGCGGAACCTCCCACGCCCTGTGCGGGAACGGTCTGAGAATCCGTGAGAGTCGCCTGACTTTGATCGAACGCCACGGAAAAGAAATTCTGGAAGTACGTTTCTCCCTCGCCATAGAAGCGCAGAGTCAACGTGCCGGCGGATCCGAGATCGAGGTCCGCGCCCAGAGCACCTTCGCCAAGCCGGATATTGTTGGTTTCAGCCGCAATTCCGTTGTTCCGCGAATCATCGAAATACCAGCCGCGAGCGAATACATCGCTATTGGCGCCGATCTTACGGCCAACCATCAGGTCTGCGTCGCCATGCTGGCTACTGGACTGCGTATCAACGCTTCCACGAAAAGCGCTGGGAACGAGGGAATAGCCATCGGAGTGAAAAGCTTCGCCGGAAACAGTTGAATACCACTTGCCCAACTGACCGCCAGCCGAAAGAGAAAGATCCTGAGAGTTTTGGTTGCCGTAGGAAGCATCCACGGTGAGACCAGTGCCAGTCACCTGAGGTGACTGAGTTAGAAACTGGACGACTCCTCCCATCGCCTCGCTTCCGTAGAGGCTGGATGCGCCTTCCTGAGCAATTTCTATGCTCTGCACCGATGCCTCTGGCACACGGTCCCAATATACCCAGGAACCGAAAGGATCGTTGAGCGGGATTCCGTCCTCCAGGACGAGTGCTCGGCTGGCGCCGTTGGCGCCCAGACCGCGGAGGGAAACTCCCATGGTAGTCGGGTTCGCAGTGCGGCTACTGGAACGGCGAAAGAGGCTGAAGCCAGGAATCTGTCGCAGTTTGTCGTCGAGAGTAAGGGCGGGAGTTGAGTTCAGCTCCGGAGCGCTGAGTTTAAAATCGCTCGCCGGAGTCTCGCCGAGCGGTGTGGCCGTGCGGTTCGCCGTCACCATCACGCTCTGGGAAAGCGACAGCAGTTTCAGAGTGACATCAACATCTACCGGAGCGCCCGTTGGGCTGTTCCACGGCTGTTTTAGTTGCTGCATGTCTTTCGCGGAAATGATCAGCGTGCCGGAGGTCGCTGGTACACTGTCAAAATCGAACGTGCCGTTCGGACCCGTGGAAATACTGCTGGAAAAAGAGCTGGTTTGGAGGTCCACCTGCGCGCCAGCAATCGGGGCGCCGGAGGAGTCGTGGACCACTCCGCTCACCTGCGTACTTTGAGCGTTCGCGCGCGGGGCGGCAGCGGCAGAGAAGCCGGTGGCCAAAAGCAAGCTGAGTATCACTATTCCGAGATTCCGATGGCGGCGCGCGAAGGCGGCATTCATCCAGACACTCTCCGAAGGAACTGTAATGTGACGCAGATTCAACGATTTAGGTTACCTGTGATGGTCACCTAAATACAGGGGGGACAGCGCAAATTGTTTCCCGTGGAACAATTGGGCCGTCCGGTATGCTATCTTGCCTCCAGGAACAAGTCCACGGTCCCGGAGGTCCGATGACGTCGCTCCAGCCGCGCCGCACTGACCGAGTTTCGCTCACCCTATTTCTTGAAATCTCTGGAACGGATAGTCACGGTGAAGCTTTTTCCGAGCCGAGCAAGACCCTGCTGATTAATCGTAACGGCGCGGTGATCGTGTTCGAACGAGTGCTGACGCCGGAACAGATCGTCCGCTTACGCAGAAGGGCTCCGGCCGAAGCGCATCGCGAAGCGGACTGCCGGGTGGTCGGCGAATTTGGTCGGCAGAAGGATGGCTTTCTCTACGGAATCGAACTCGTAACCGCGGACGCGGACCTCTGGGGAATCGAGTTCCCCGGGGCGTCCGATTCGATCGAATCCGTAGCGCGTATGCTGCTGCAATGCACGTATTGCCATGCTCGCGAAGTGGTGTACTTAAATGAGATCGAACTGCGCGGATTCGAAACGAACCGGGGGATCGCCCGGCATTGCAAAACGTGCGGGGTTCCGAGCATCTGGACGCAAGCGCCGAATGAAGAAGAAGACAAACTCACGGCTCGCGGCAAGGGCCGCCGCGGAAGCGACACACAATCGAATCCTCCTCCCGAAGCGGAACAACGAGAGCGCAAACGCATGCGTTTTAAGACGCGCTTGACCGCATGCATCCGGCAATCCGGCGCGGACGATGAATTGGCCGTGTGCGAAGACATTTCTCCGCTGGGGATGTGTTTCCGCAGCAAGCGACGCTACGAAGCGGATGCGCTGATCGACGTGGCGGTGCCGTACTCGCCTGACGCGGCAAATATTTTTCTGCCGGCCCGGATCGTCTATTCAGAGAAACTGCCAAAGGCAGGGCTTTTCCGTCACGGGACCGAATACCGGAAAGTGATTCCGATTCACTTGAACGAAACGACGGGGAGCGAGGGGTAATTTCTTAAAGCGCGGGCACGGTGGTTCGTTCGCGGGCGCGTCGCGCGTGGTAGTGCATGGAAATATTTAAGTGCACGTTGCCGCTGGCCGTTTCGAATCGCAAAATAGTGGCTTCGGAGTCGTGCCCCGCCTTCTCGCATTGTTCCTCTGAAAGCACGGATGGGGGATCGACCTTGAATTCGAATCCGCGATCGTTGAGCTGGGTGACGGCGTTGCCAATGACCATGTTGGCGAGTTCGCACACCGCCTCGCGGACGATAGGCTCGGAGGAGTCCACTTCGCCTCCGGCGAGGCACTCAGCCACTCGGAGCGCCGCTTGCGGCTCCATATCCAAAATGATGCGACCCTCGATCTGGCCCGTGAACTGGACGGTTGCCGCAAGGCCCTTTTTCCGATAGCCGTTTTCTTCCATCTCCAGGTCCACGATCGTGGCCGGAGATTGCATCATTTCCGCCAGCACGGCATCGAGCGAGCCGATGAACGGCTGGATCAGGTCCATTCTCATCGGCCGTCCTCCCGAACGAGGATCGACGGCGCAGTGACGCCATCCTCATTGAGCACGTAGCGGACGATCTCGTAGAGAGCATCGGGCTTGACGGGCTTCTGCACGAAATGTCGCGCGCCCTTTTGAAGCGCGGCCAGGATGTTGTCCTGATAGCCGACCGAAGAGACCATCACGACTCGCGCTTCGGGATGCTGCTGCACGATATGCTCGACGGCCTCGATCCCTTCCATTTGCGGCATGGTGATGTCCATCAGGACGATATCGGGCTTGGTTCGGGCGTACTCCGTGATCGCCGTGCGGCCGTCGCCGGCTTCTCCGGCTAGCTGGCCGCCAAACGATTCGATCATCTTCGCCAGGCTTTTGCGGGCGAAGACGGAGTCATCGACGACTAAGTAGCGGACCGGCTGATTGTCTTTCCGCGTTAGTGCTTCAAATTGTTTCATGACGTTCTCCTTCGCGACGTACTTTCCGCGGGGGATTTCTGACCGGCAGACGCCCCGACCGGCTCGGAGTTCTGCCGTTCGGACAAACATTTCGATTGCAAAACACTGGCTAAATCGGCGAGCGATTCGACGCGCGCGGCGAAGCCGCGGTCGATGGCCGCGCGAGGCATGCTATCGACGACGCAGGTGTCAGGGCTTTGAGCGATGGTAAATCCGCCCGCGGCGCGAATTGCCCCGAGCCCCGCAGCGCCATCGTCGCCCATGCCCGTCATCAAGACCGCGACGGACTTCGAGCCGAGTTCTTTCGCTACCGAATGGAACAGCACGTCGACTGACGGTCGATGCCCGTTGACGCGCGGCTGGTCCACGAGCATGGCCACATCGCCGTGCTCCATGCGGCGGACTTTGATGTGCCGGTTACCGGGACAGATCAGGGCGCGGCCGGCAAGCAGCAAATCCCCTGATTGAGCCTCTTTTACCTCGAGGGGCGTGGATTCATGCAACCGCTGTGCAAACATCTCCGTAAATCCCTCAGGCATGTGCTGGACTACGACCAGAGCGCCAGGAAAATCTTCGGGCAGCTGCGAGAATAGGTATTGCAGCGCGGCGGGGCCGCCCGTGGAAACGCCAATCGCCACCACGCGCGAGGGCAAGCGCGGCTGATTGGAAAACGGGCGTCGCGTTTTGGGCTTGGTGGCCGGCACGGTGATGATCACCTTCGGCGCGCCGGATGCGGCAGCGACTTTGATCTTCAAAGCCAGCTCGGACGCAATCTGCGCGAGGCGGCCCGAGGCGGCATCGGGGGGCTTGGTGACGAAATCGAACGCTCCCAATCCCAGCGCTTTGAGCGTCAGTGACGCGCCCTCGGCCGTGTGGGCGCTGACCACAATCACTGGAACGCGATGTTTGCGCGTAATTTGTCGCAGCATTTCGATGCCGTCCATACGCGGCATTTCTAGATCGAGCGTCACCACATTCGGGCGTAGTTCTTCGATCTTTCGCAAACCAATCAGGCCGTCCATCGCCGTACCCACCACTTCGATCGAGGGATCCTGCAGCAACGTCTGCGGAATCAGCTTCCGCATCAATGCGGAATCATCCACCACCAGCACTCGGATCTTTTGGCTCATGCCGTGGCTCCCAAAGCGGGGATTCGGGACAGATGCGTTATGACCGCCGGAACGTTCAAGATCAGGATTACCGTACCATCGCCCAAAATCGATGCGCCACTCACGAGGGGAGAAGTAACCAGCTCGTCTTCCAATGCCTTGATAACCAACTCCTCTTCGCCGATCAAACTGTCCACCGCCAATCCGAATCGCCGACCTGCGGCGCTGATAACGATCACGAACACACGATTGGACCGAGCCTGCGAAACTTGGGGCATTTGCGCGCCGAAACGCTCCAGGCGGCCGACACGGACGAGCGTCAGCACTTCATCGCGCAACTGGAACACTTCGTGGTTATCCACGCAATGGACTTCCTGTTCGGAAATTCTGGTGATCTCGCCCACGGAGGCGATGGGAACGGCGTAGAGACGGTCGTTCGCGCGGAAAAGTAGCGCCTGAATGCTGGCAAGCGTGAGCGGGACCGACAGCCGGAACGTGGTTCCCTGGCCGGGCCTGCTTTGGAGCTCCACCGAACCCTTCAGGGCCTCGATTGCCGACTTCACCACGTCCAGGCCGACTCCCCGCCCAGAGATTTCCGTCACTTCATCCGCGGTGCTGAGTCCGGCGGCGAAAATCAACTGCAGAGATTCGGTTTCATTCAGACGAAGAGCTTCCTCGCGGGTGATGATCCCCCGTTCGATGGCGCGCCGAACGATTTTCTCGCGATCGAGGCCGCGGCCGTCATCGGATACCTCGATCACAACTTCATCGCCGTCGTGATATGCGTTCAGCCGAATCGTCCCACGAGCGGCCTTACCGCAGGCTTGGCGCTCGGCGACGCTTTCGACGCCATGATCCGCGGCGTTGCGAACCAAGTGGGCCATCGGTTCGGCGAGCGCGTCTAGGATCCCCTTATCGAGGTCGGTATTTTGCCCGGCCAGTTCCAGGCCGATATCCTTGTTACGCAGCCGGGCAACGTCCCGGATAATCCGAGGGAAGCGGCGAAATAGCTGTTCGACCGGGACCATGCGAATTTTCATCACGGATTTTTGCAACTCTCCAAGGACGCGCGACTGGAAGGCCAGGGCGTCCGAAAATTTCGCGCGGAGCGGGTCTTTGGTATGTCTCCGCTCAAATTCCGCGATGGCGCGTTGCAGCATGGATTTGCCGATAATCATTTCACCGACGAGGTTCATCACTGTGTCGATTCGGGCGGCGTCCACGCGCAAACTGTTTTCCACGGCATGCGCTGTGCCGGCGGACGCAGCGGCTTCACGCGGTTCCTCTTCAACGGTTGCACTTGGTTCGGCCGAGGTTCCTTTGATACCGCTCGAGATCGCGGCGGCTTCCGACTCCAGCAAAATATCCAGCAGATCGCGCGGCGCAGCATTCGGCGCGTGCAGGTCCTCCAAGAAAAGCGTATCGACGATGGACGGCACCTGGCAATGCGCGCGAATCCATTCGGGCGTTTGTGCGCTTGAAAGAGCGGCTTCGATCAGGCACGTCTTTTCTGTGTACGCGCCACCTTCGGGTCGCAGCGCCAGGATTTTTCCGGCGCTTTCGATCGCTTTGCGCGCCAGCTCGAATGCGGCAGCGGGCAGGGGCGCTTGCGGATCCAGATGGACCGCAAGGTTGTAGACCGATTCACCATTGCGGATGGCCTCCGCCACCGTCAAGCGTTCATATTCCGTCCACTCGAATTTAGCGTGAAACTCGGACGCAGGCTTTTCGGCTTCTGGAGCATCTTTTTGCAAGAGGCTCGAGATGCGCTCGCGCAAGGCCCCGCCGGAGGGCGGTTGCAGGTTACTGCGATAAGCAGCGAGCATTTCATGGAACGTATCCGCGGCGGTAAGAATCGCCTCTGCGATCGATCCGGAGCGCTGTTGCGCGAGTTCGGGCGTGAGGACGTCTTCAAACTCGTGCGCGAGTTCGCTGAGCTGCCGATATCCGCAGGCTGCTGAATCGCCTTTGAGCGTGTGCACCGCGCGACGGACGTGCCGAAGTTGTTCGGCGTCGCCCGGATGCTCCTCGAGGGCAAGCCCAGCCTCGTTCATGCCCTGGAGAATTTCCTCCGCGCTTTCGAAAAATAGATCGCGCAGCTCGGAGGACTGCTCGTCGGACGGGAAAGTCACTGCGCCCCCTCGATCCGCTGGTACACAGTCGCGTTGTTCTCGTGGATCATGTGGAACTTGGTGGTCAGTCCGAAGAGGCTTTCGGCGTGGCCGACAAAGAGGTATCCCTCCGGATTCAAGCAGCGGTAAAACTTATCGATCAGCCGCTTTTGCTCGGCTTCGTCGAAATAGATCATCACGTTGCGGCAAAAGATAATATCGTTGCCCTGCGGCAGAAATTCCGCTTTCAGGTTATGAAAATCGAACTGCACAAGACTCTTCAGCGCGGGTTTGACGGAATATTTGTCGCCCAGTTTTTCGAAGTACCGGAGCCGGCAGGTGTAATCGACGGCGTCCATCTGAGTTTCGGTGTACACACCTTGTTGCGCCGTCAAAAGAGCGGAGTAGTTTATGTCTGAAGCTAGAATGTCCACCTTCCAGGGTGGCGGAATCAGCGGCTTCGGAGTGGGCACTTCGAATGGCAGCGGGTTCCGCAAGTAGTAATACGCAAGCGCGTCGCAGCCGAGAATCGCCAGAGAGTATGGCTCCTGTCCCGTGGAGCATCCAGCGCTCCAAATGCGGAGCGACCAGTCACGCCTTTCCTGTTTGCGCTTCAGCAGGGTCTCGAGAATAGTTTTCTGAAATAGTTCTAGCTGCGGCCGAATGCGAAAGAAGCTTGTTTCGTTAACGGTGAGGTTTTCCAGCAGCGCGGTGAGTTCTTTTTTCCCTTCGCGGCTGGTGAGGAGCCGGTAGTACGCGTAGAAGGAATCCAGCTGGCACGCTTTTAGCCGGCGCTGAAGCCGGTCGCGAAGGAAATGCGTGCGGCGCTCGTCGAAATACATACCGCATTCCTGATAGACGAGGGTCTGCAATAGCTTCAGCTCGGCTTCCGTGAGTGGAATTTGCGTGGTGAATGTAGTGGACATTCGTCCCTCGATGGTGTTCGGTTACCTCTACAGAGCCCGCGCCAGCTCGCCGACGGCCACCGTCTCCGCTGCGTGCGCAATTTCCTCGATGTCGTTTAGCTCTCCGCGCCTTAGAATCTTGCTTACGTCCAGCAGGATCACCAGTCGCCCTCGCAGTTTGCCCACACCGGTGACGAAGTCGAGCTCGCCTTCCTGAAACACGTTATTCGGTGCTTCGATGTCCGAAGGAGGAATGCGGAGGACCTCCGAAGCGGAATTCACGATCAAGCCAAACGCCCGCGGGCCGAGTTCGACCACCACGATGCGATTTTTCTTGTTGGACTCGATCGATTTCTGGCCGAAACGCTTGCGAAGATCGACCACCGGGATGATGCGCCCGCGCAGATTGATTACCCCCTCGATATAGTCGGGCGCATTCGGCACCGAAGTGATTTCCGGGACGCGAACGATTTCTCGGACGATGGAAATGGGAAGGCCAAACGTCTCCCGCCCGATCCGAAAACCTACAACCTGGAGTTCCTTATCCATAGGGGATCCTCGGAAGCTCAGGCTCGCACGGTTTCCGCGTATTCGGCGGGAGTGTGTCGATCTTCCGCCGGCGCGGGCCGATGAGCCATCGCGCGTTTGCGTTCGGAATGGGTGTCTTCCAAGGCGAAGCGGTCCATGGACTCCAGCAGTTGACGGGAGAGCTTGGACATTTGCTCGGCAGCCGCAGCCAACTCCGTTGAACTGGAAGTGGATTGCTGTACGAGTTCGCGCATTCGCTCCATGGCGCGCACGACCGCCTGGGCTCCGGATGCTTGCTCCTCGACGGAAGAATTGATCTCCTGCGTGATTTCAGTAAGTCGATTGGTGGCCTTGGCGATCTGCGAGGAGCCGTTGGATTGCTCCATCGTGGCCGCTCCAATCTCCTGCGAGTATTTGTAGACTTCCGAAACCACGTCCGAGATTTTGTCGAGCGCCAGGCTCAAATCCTTATTGAGAACCAAGCCGTCCTGCACCATGGACGTGCTTTTTTCCATGTTCTCGACGGCTTGGCGCGCTTCTTTCTGAATGCCCTGGATGAGTTCGGAAATTTCCTTAGTGGATTGCGTGGACTTTTCGGCGAGTTTGCGAACTTCCTCGGCCACCACGGCGAAACCGAGTCCGTGCTCGCCGGCACGAGCGGCTTCGATGGCCGCGTTCAGTGCGAGCAGGTTCGTCTGTTCCGCCAGGTCGTCGATCACTTCGATAATCTTGCCGATGCTATCCGCGCGGTGGCCCAGCACGTCGATGATTTCCGCGGAGGATTGAATCGCCTGGCTGGCGCGGTTCAACCCATTGGTGGCTTTATCCATGGTTTCCATTCCCACGCGCGCTTCCTCACGCGAACGATGGGAAATATCGACCAGTAGCTTCGCCGTATCCGCCACTCGCTGAATCGAAGTAACCATTTGGTCGATCGAGGCGGAGGTTTCGGCTACGCTGGAAGCTTGGACTTGCGTGTTCTTCACCACGTTTTGCACGTTGATGCTCATTTCGTGCATCGTGCTGGTAACTTCGTCGATTGCGGACGCGGCCTGTACGCTGACTTTGGCGGATTCGTCCGAGGCGCTGGCCATTTGACCCGCACCGCTGGCAACCTGAGACGCGCTGTCGCGCACTCTGCGAACGAGATCGCGCAGTCCTTGCGTCATTCGTGCGAACGCCTTTGCCATCGTGTCCTGATTCGAGCGCGGCTGAACGGAGACGGCGAGCTCGCCTTCGGCAATGGCAGCCGAAACCGAGGCCATATCCTTCAGGTGCACGATCATTTTGTTGAAGTTTTCAGCGAGTACGCCCACTTCGTCGCTGCGGTGCACATCAATCGTTTGATCCAGATCGCCCGAATCGCCGATTTTTCGCGCGACGTCAATTAGATGGTAGAGAGGTTCCTTGATCGATTTCGCCGTGAAGAACGCGATAAATCCGCCGAGCAGAACCGCTAGCAAGGTGCCGACCGTGGTCAGGACGGCGCCAAGCATTGTGGCGCTGGAGGAAGAAGAGTTGGAATTGTCCTGAGCTTTGCGAACACCTTGGCTCGCTTGGTCCAGAATGCTAGTCGATTTGTTGATCCACGAAGCGGGATCGTGCTGCAGATAGTAAATTTGCAAGTCGGAAACCGTGGCGTCCCCGGAATCCACCTGGTGCCGCTTGGTGATCATCGGCTTGGCAAAATTTTCAGCCCATTGCTGCTCGTTGTCCTGGACTTGCGAAAGGGCGGTGCGGAGATCCTGGTCTGTGACTTTTGATTCGCTGGTTTTCAACACCTGATCCAGGTCACTGATGCCCTTGTTGGTTTTGTCTTCATCGCGGAGGTCGCCGCTCAAAAGGTAATTGGCGAGGTTCAGGCGGTTTTCGCTGATATCATACTGAATGTTTTGA
The DNA here is from genome assembly GCA_050746725.1 of Candidatus Acidiferrales bacterium. GTDB lineage: Bacteria > Acidobacteriota > Terriglobia > Acidiferrales > UBA7541 > Palsa-295. The sequence goes on from JBOGMX010000034.1 coordinate 40,144, forward strand.
ATAGCCTGCACGTCGTTGAGCGTCGCCGTTACGGCGGCACGCGCGCTGTACTGGCGCATCACCGTAAAGATGTTGACCACCAGCAGGATCAGCATGATCGCCAGAATGGCGCCAAATCCCATGTACAGCTTCTTACCAATCGTCATCTGAAGAACCTCCAGCCCCGGTCGCCCATCCCGGCGCAACTGTCTCTTACCTAGTCTGCCTGCCCGTTGAAGGTGAACTCGACCACTTCCGTGGTTTGCTTGGGTCCCGGCTCGAATCGCCATTTCTTAAGGGCGTCGAGAGCGGAGCTGACCAACAGAGGGCTCCCGCCGACGACGTGGGTACCGATCACGCGCCCATCCGGGGCGATAGTTGCCTCGATTTTCACTTTGCCGGTCACATTCATTTGTCTGGCCAGCTCGGGGTATTCAGGCGTTACTTTGACCCGGACTTTGCGCTTAGCCGCACTCGTCGCAGAGCCCTGCGCCTGCGCCTTCGGAGTAACCGCCATCGTCCCGCCCAGTATCGCCATCAGCCCCAGTGCTGCGAATGCGTGCGTAAGTTTCATCCCATACCCCTCCGTTTGCGGATAAACCCGACGATGGAAATTGCACGGAGGGTGCCAAGGCGGGCGTTTACTACGCTTACTATAGCAAGCAGCCAACAAACGCGGTAAATACTTAAGCACTAAAGGCTTAGAGAAGTCTGAATCATGACAGCTCGTCGGGGCCACGCGGGAGACCGTCTCAAATCGCCCCTCGCGCAAGAGCGTTCGTCTCAGGTTGCGACGGAAGTGCGATTGTTGCTTAGAGCAACGCCCGCTCCGCAATCGTTGACTCAAATTGAGATGGAACCTTAACTTATGAGCGGTATAGGCAAGCGCGCGCAAGCCCCCAATCCTCCATGCGTGCACTCAAACCAATTCGGGAAGTCCCCGCTCGTCTCGACGGCTCCGTCGAGGCGTTGCTCGCGCAGTTCTCCGCCACAGCATTGGAATTAAGCCCCTCCGTTGGCGCCAAGGAATTCGCCTGCCGTTTGACTTCTCGGGCGGCGGCGATCTTCCGAGCGCGTGCGGCTACCTTGGCCCTGCGTAACGGAGATTCTTGGCAAGTCAGCTATGTTCACGGCGGGGTCGGTCCCTGGGACCCAAGCGTTCAGCAGCGGTTAGCTGCTGCGCTGGCCATACAGTCGAAAAACCTGGGCAGCGACGTGTTCTCTGGAACAGCAGCAGAAGTTCTAGGAAGTGACTTTTCGCGGCTGCTTGGCTGGCGGGAATTACTGCTCGTTCGCCTGGCCCAAAATGGAGACGCGGCACTGGGTGTGTTGTGCCTGGTCGATTTGGAGCAGCCGCTGACGCCTGCCGAGCAGCAGGTTCTGGCGGCGCTCGCGGCGCACGCATCGGTGGCGCTTGAGAACGTGCGGCTTTTTTCGCGCATCGAGCAATCTCGCAAGCAATGGGTCCAGGACGTCGATGCGATTTCCGACTATATCCTTGTGCACGACAGAGCGAGCCGGATTCTCCGCCTGAATCGCGCTCTCGCGGACCTTTTGGGAACGCATCCTACGGAAGCAATCGGCCGGGATGTTGGAGAGCTGAATATCCTCGGCGCGCCTTCCCAGGCCGGGCAGTGCCCATTTTGCCGAAACGCGCTCTCTGCGCGCGAAGAATTCATCTATTCAGCGGACAACCGCACGTTCGTGGTTTCCAGTTCGCGCATTCACTCGGGCAGAGAAGGCGAATCTCGAACCGTGCACGTGCTGAAGGACATCACCGACCGGCGCGAAGCGGAGCGGCGCTTCCGCCACGAACGGGATTTCAATCGCAATATTTTGAACCACACGCAGAACATGATTTTGGTGCTCGATACTGCGGGGCTGGTCAGCTACGCGAACCGGCGCTGCTTTGAATTGGGCTACTCCGAAAAGGATCTTTTGGGCCGCCCGCTCGTGGAAATGATTCCGCAGGCACGGCGACCCATTCTGGCGCAGGCAGTGGACCGCGCTCTCAGCGGCGCTGCCATCGATCATCTCGAACTTCCGGTCGTTCGCGGCAACCACGCGAACGGCCAATTTTCGATCAGCCTCAGTCCCATGCGGGACGAAGGCGGAGAAATCAACAGCATCGTAGTGGTGATGACCGATGTGACGGACGCTGCCAGCCTGCAAGCGAAGCTCATGCATACGGAGAAAATGGCCGCGCTGGGTCAACTCGTCTCCGGTGTGGCCCACGAAGTGAACAATCCTCTGGCCGCGATCGTTGGATTCTCCGATCTTTTGCTCGAAAATCCTTCGACTCCCGAGGAAGCTAAGCAGGATCTCGCCGTGATTCTGCAGGAGGCGCAGCGCACTCGGCAGATCGTTCAAAATCTTCTCAGCTTCGCGCGCCAGATGCCGGCGCAACGCGAGCCGGTGCTTCTGAATACCGTGGTTCAGCAGACTTTGAAACTGCGCTCGTATGACCTGCTGAGTCACGGCGTGGAAGTGGTCGAAAGCTATAGCGATGAACTGCCCCTAGCTATTGGCAACCCTCACGAACTGCAGCAGGTGTTTCTCAACATTCTAAACAATGCCTACGACGCCATTCAGGAAGTTCGCCGCCGCGGAAAAATTGAAATTGTCACATGCCGGACCGATGGTCGCGTGGAAGTCCGCTTCAGCGACAACGGGCCCGGCATTCAGCACCCCGACCGCATATTCAACCCGTTCTACACCACCAAAGAGGTGGGCAAAGGAACGGGACTGGGCTTGAGCGTTTGCTACGGCATTGTCAACGCACATCGCGGCGAGATCGTCGCGCAGAATAATCCTGATGGCATCGGCTGCACATTTCGCGTTCGACTGCCGGCTGTCACCGAACCCATCTCCCTGGTGGCCGCTGCCGAGGCGGTTCGATGACCGAGACGGGTGTCGTGACGCCGCCGCAGCCGATTCTTGTGATTGAAGATGAGGCATCCGTTGCAGGCTTCTTGCGCTTAGCACTGGAACGGCATGGATACGCCGTGGTGCTCTCCGCCACCGCGGCGGACGGTTTGCATTTGCTCTCGTCCCGCGACTTTCGCGGAGTGATTTCCGACGTCCGCACGCCCGGCGCAATCTCGGGGGCCGACGTGCAAGATTGGCTGCTGCGGCATCGCCCCGGATTGGCCGCCAGATTTGTGTTTATCACCGGAGACACGGCGAGCGCCGAAACCGCTTCGCTGATCGCGAAAGCGAAAACACGGTGCATCGAAAAACCATTCCGGCTTCAACAGTTCTTGGCAACGGTCGAGGAAACCATAGGGAAACCATGAAACAGGAACCTCAGCTGCGACTCTTAATCGTGGATGATGAACAAAGCATCCGCCGTCTGTGCGTCACAGTGGGCCAAGCGTTGAACTTCGCCTGCTCCGAAGCGGAAACGGCCGAGGCAGCTCTGGCCACCGTGGAGACCGCTCCTCCCGATATCGTCGTCACCGATTTGAAAATGCCCGGACAATCCGGAACCGACCTGCTCCGCAAAATGAAGGAACTCCTTCCGCGCACCGAAATCGCCATCATGACCGGCCACGGCTCGATCGAGTCGGCGGTGGAGACCATGCGCGAGGGAGCTTACGACTACATCGAAAAGCCGTTTCGCGTGGAACGCTTGCGGCAATTGCTGCAGCGGATGGCGGAAAAAGTCCGGCTGGTGAATGAGAATCAATTTTTGCGCGAACGGGTTAGCGCCGATAGCCACCTCGATGGAATCGTCGGCTCGTCGGCAAAAATTCAGGACGTGCTGCGGATGATTTCGCGGCTGAAAGATACGCGAACTCCCGTGTTAATCACGGGAGAAAGCGGCACCGGGAAAGAACTCGTAGCAAGGGCGATGCACTTCCGTGGCGCGTTGGCGAGAATGCCATTCATCGCCGTGGATTGCGGCGCGCTCGTTCCCACTCTGATGGAAAGCGAACTCTTCGGGCACGAAAAGGGCGCGTTCACCGGCGCGCTACGATCGAAGCATGGACTCTTTCAGGCGGCGAGTAGCGGCACCATTTTTCTTGATGAGATCGGCGAACTGCCGCTCGAGATGCAAGCCAAGTTGTTGCGTGTGCTGCAAGAGAAGGAGGTTCGGCCACTCGGCAGCAACGAAAAAATCTCCGTCGATACGCGTGTGATCGCCGCCACTAACCGGGATCTCGAAGCCTCATACCGAGCCGGGACTTTTCGCAAGGACCTTTATTTCCGCCTCAACGTCGTCACCGTGCATCTGCCAAGCTTGCGCGAGCGCCGGTCCGACATTCCCCAGCTCGCGCATTGTTTTCTGGACCGCTACGCCCCCGACGAAAACGTGCAGATATCTCCCTCGGTAATGAAAACTTTTCTGCAATACGACTGGCCGGGCAACGTGAGGGAACTGGAGAACTGCATCGCTCGCGCTGTGGCGCTGGGCGATCATCAGACGATCGAGCTTACGGATCTTCCGCCCTCCATTCGCGGCGCTCAGGATCCGGACATGTCCGCGCAATGCGCCGCCGAGCTTTCCACTACGGCACTGGCCGATCTCGAGCGGATGACGATCCTCCGGGTTTTCGAACAAGCGGGCGGCGACAAGACCATCGCCGGAAAAATGCTAGGAATCAGCCGCGCAACTCTGTATCGGCGTCTCAAACGCTATAACATTCATTCCCGCTCCGGCCAAAGGCAACTCGTCGAGAGCGTTCGCTAACGAGGGCTGCGCCGGAAGTCGTGTTTCTCCCTGCCGCTGCGCGATCGGCAGTCGCTGAGATTTTCGTGTCATCCTGAGACTTCGCCTCCTCCGTCCGTTTTACACCGTCCGTAACTTAATATATCCAGGGCACTTAATGGCGCCTCCCGCGCCTTCGTTTTTGGCGTTAGTCGTGCATTCGATCCAACGCCCCGACTATTTCCACTCGATTTGCGGTTGTGGCGAACACGTTTCAAGGTTTCCGAAATGCCCTGGCGCGGTGAAAGGAATACATCTGTGCCGACTGGCGATGCGGACGTTGCCACCACCAAAACGGAGCAAAGATGCGTGGAAAAACTGGCTCGGCTTTTCCCCAACGCTTTGCCGGTGCGAATACCAGTGCAAGTGAGCGCGCCGCCGGCTGGTCGCCGGCGATTGCACGAACAGACGTTAATTGAGTTCGGAACCGCGCGGGAAGTTCTATTCGCTTCCAGCTTGCCCCTGGAATTCGAGGACCGGGTGCGGCTCGTGAATTCGGACGGGTCGCTCGACGCACGCGCCACCGTGGTTGCCGTCCGGTATCACAATGGCACTAAAGCCGTCGCCGCGCGATTCTTGAACAACGTGGAGAACTGGATCATCAAATCATGAGCCCGAAAACTACGAGCACCACGAGCAAGGCTGCCGTAATCCCGAAGGCGAATCCGGCGTCTGGCCCCTCACCCTCTCAGCTGGCGTCGCAATGGGGAGAAGCGCGGCTCACCTATCCGATCTACTCGACTCTGGCTGTGCAGTTCAACCTCGCCGCTCTGCCTTATCGGGACGGAGAACCACCTCCTGCACGGCCCACACGTGCAATTTTCGAGCGGCATCTGAAATGGCTGGATGAACTCGACGAGAAGGCTCTAGCTTACCAACTCCGCCAGATTCCGCCGTCCATTCTGAACGCCAGCGAAGAGGGCCTGCGGTCTTTGGTGCATCGGCACCTCCGCAAGCAGCACAAGACAAACGCTGACCGCGACAAAATCGATCTGCTCTTGGTGCAGTACTTCGCCATGCAAGCCACGGAGGATTTGCTTCACAAGGAAATCGCGCTCGCGGACGTCGCTCAAGTCTTGCGGCCCGTACTTGCCGAAGCGGATGCCACTCCGCTCGAATGGTGCGAACCGCTGGAACAAATCCTCGATCGAGCCCGCAGCTATCATAGCCTGCGCGAACTGATGGAGGACGGCCTGCTCGAGCAAGGTCGCCTTTTGAAAGATTCCGCCGGCGCCATGTTTTACGATCCGGCCGCGCTGGTGGCGTTCTGCCGGTTTAACTTCCTCGTGCGGCGCGCATTCATCCGCATGTTGCACGCCGATTTGAAAGCGGTGCGCGAAGCGCTCGACGCTCTGGAAGCCCGGGGCGTAAAGGCGATCGATTGCCGCCGCGCCGGATTCTCCGCCGCGGAGACGACCCTTCAACTGCGCCACTTTTGCGAAAATTGGCGCCAGCCATTCCAGAAAGACTACACGCAGAGTTCCGTAACGCGGTCCTTCGAACAGCTATTGGCTGTGCGGGCGGATTTGGAGGAGGCTCTCGGAATCAAGCAGGCTCCGGAGCCGGCGGCTAGCGCGCCCCCGACGAAAACAAAGCAGACGAGCCCAGCCCCCACCTCGGCGGCGAAGACGCAGGCAAAAACGAAAATTTCGATTCCGCCGGCAGCCGTCGTTCCGAAGCCAAAACAGGCGGCTGCCGTCAAGAAAGCCGCGGAAGTTCAAGCGCAACCGGCCAAAGCGGCCGCTCCAGCTCCTGCGACTCCGGCAGGCGATGCGGCCACACCCGCTGACGCTGCGGACGCCGAAAAGTGCATGGAAGCGATCTGGGAACAGTTGATTGCCGTGCCTCCTTCGCGCGGGCGCTCCATGTCCACGGTCGTTTTGCAAGACACGAAGGTCCTCCTGTCATCGTGGGAGGTTTCCGCGTTTGTAAGCGAAAACGGACAGGAAGCAGAGGATCTTCGCCGGGCGGTTGTTGCGCGCGCGATGCTTGCCCTCGCAACCGATCGGAAAAAGCGCTCGGGAGACGGGAGCCCTTTGTCCTCGGCGCTGGCGCTGGCCCGCAACGAGGTTTCGTACTTTCAGGGCCGCGTCGAAGACGCCAAAAAAGCCAAGAACACGGAAGCGGCCGTGAATCTTGGCATCAGCGCCAAACGCCTGCTCTCGTTCATCGAGGAAGCCGAAAAGCTTGAGTCGTAAGCGCCGGATCGGACAGGTGGGGTCTTGAACCATTCGAGTATCTTAATCATTTCGGATCAGCCGGAATTCGCGCGCCTGCTCGCCGGGCGCTGGCAGGCCGAGCGCCACGTGCCGGAAATTACGCTTGCCACGAGCGACGTTTGGCGGCCCGGTAGCGGTCCGGAGTGCGATCTGGTGATCGTGGGACCGCTTCGTAATAGACGCCTTTCCTCCGTGCTTCGCGCAGCCGCCATTGTCGCATCCACTCCGGTGATCACGATGCTTTCTGAAGAGGAAGACTTCGCGTCGCTCCTTTCGAGCTTTTCGAACCTACTCGTAGTGCCGCAACACGATGAATGGGCGGCCACTCTAATTTTAATCGCAACGGAAGTCTTGCGGCGTGTGGATGCCGTCGGACGCGCGCAACGCGCCGAACATCTTGCACTGATCTCGCAGCGCCATGCAACCCTTGGCCGCTACATGCTGGAAATGCGTCCGAGTGTGAACAACGCCTTGACGTCCGTCCTGGGCAACGCCGATCTATTGATGATCGAGCCCGGCAACATTTCCGCCGAGAGCCGCGAGCAGCTTCGCGCAATCCAAACCACGGCGTTGCGGCTCAATGAAATTATTCAGCGATTCTCGTCACTCGCCAGCGAGATGTGGGCCGGTGAGACGGAATCTCAGTCTGAGACGGACCCCACCTCGCGGCAGATGCTGACCCGGCCGTGAGAGGCGTCGCAAAACTCGCAAACCACTCAAAGCATTGGGCGTGTGACGGATTCGCGACAGGGCGCGAGGTTCGCGGCACGGTGGTGAGAAAGTTGCACTTCGAACTCGGGGGATTTGGTGTGGAGGTGTGCAGGTGGTGAAGAAAGTCTTGGTGGTCGACGATTCGCAAGCTGAGATTCGCCTGCTGCAGTCGGTACTCCAGCAGGGCGGATTTCAGGCAGTCGGCGTTTCCGATCCCACGAAAGTCGAGGAAGCGATTGACGAGGAGCGCCCGAACCTCATTTTGCTCGACGTGGTGATGCCCCAGCGCAACGGGTTTCAGGTTTGCCGCGAATTGAAAAGTAACGAACCCTATTCGCAGATTCCGGTGATTTTGGTGACCTCGAAATCGGCGCCGAGCGACCGTTACTGGGGAGAACAGCAGGGCGCGAACGGCTACGTTTCCAAGCCTTTTACCCCGGACGAACTACTGAACGCCGTGAAACGGTGGGTTTAATGAGTGATGATGAATTGGTCCCGCCAGCGCTGTTGTCGGAGGTGGACGGCGGCGATTTTCTGCAACCCGAAGCGTCGATCGAGGACCGGCGTCCCGAGCGGCAGTTTTGCGTTTTCCGGGCGGGCCGCGAACGATTTTGCCTCTCGGTTTTGGAAGTGGAGGAAGTAGTGGACTGGCCGCTGCTCACGCGCATTCCGCTGACGCCTTCCTTCCTGACGGGTGTTTTTAATTTGCGCGGAACGATCGTTCCGCTCGTGGATATCGCATTTACGGAGGGACGCAAGGCGGGTCTTTCTCCGAAACACGTGGTCGTGGCCATACTCGAAAGTGGCACGGATGGCGAAAGCATTCGCCTCGGAATCGCAGCGGATGAGGTGATCGGCACCTACTTGGCGACCGAGGAATCGTTGCTCAATCAGGCGCCGCCGGAGGTGCCGCATTGCCGGGGCATGTTGCGCCACGACGACCGTCTGGCGCTGGTAATCGACTTGCCCCGATTGGTTGAGGTTTTCTCGGTCCCTGTAATTTGAAGGCGGCAACGGCGCCACTGGCTGGTTCGAAACTGGAGTTTTTGGCGGAGTGTTCGTCCCGGTTTTGATTGCGAAAGCGCCGGGACACGGCAAATGTTGGTCGCACGTTCTTGGGAGGAAGTCATGAAAGCTCGTTTGAGTTCGACAATTTGGTTGCTGGTCTTCTGGATCGGCCTGGCGCTTTTCGGGGTCCTGGGGCTGGCTTACCATGCCGGCAAAAACTCGGGCGGGCTGGCGCTCTCCGATGCAGGTTCGCTGCCCTCCGCCGCGAGCGAGCCGCTGCTGCTGGCCGTCGCTTTGGCGATCGCCGCGGCTCTCTCGATCATTTTTGTGTTGAGCAAGCGCGTTCTTCGGCCGCTCGGTGAACTAGCCACGTTCTCCGAACGCTTGGCGGCGGGAGATGCCCGCGCGCGCGCCGAGATCTCCAGCGGCGACGAGTTCGGGGTCATCGCCGAAAATTGCAATCGCAGCGCCGCCAAAGTGGCGCACGCGATCACCAATCAGCAGGCCCAGGATTCGCTCCAGCGCAGCATTACCGACTTGCTCAATACCATCAATCAGGTGGCGCGCGGCGATTTGACGATTCGTGGCAAGGTGACCAGCGACGCTCTCGGAAACGTGGTCGATTCCGTGAACTTCATGTTGGACAACTTCACCAAGGTTCTCGAACGCGTCCGTAAGGCCGCGATCGACGTCAGCGCCAGCGCCAATCAAATTCTCAATTCCGCGGACGAAATGGCCGCCGGCGCCACGCAGCAGGACCAGGAAATAACCAATACCTCCTCTGCGGTGGAAGAGCTGACCGTTTCGATGAAGCAGGTGTCCAACAACGCGGAAGCCAGCGCGGAAGCCGCTCGCCGCGCGCTCGACGCCGCCGAACAGGGCAACCGCGCCGTGAACGATACGCTCGAAGGCATGCAGCGCATTCGCTCTTCGGTGCAAGCCACTGCAAAGAAAATCAAATCCCTTGGCGACCGTTCGCTGGAAATTTCGGAAATCATCAACGTGATTAACGATATCACCGAGCAAACCAACCTCCTCGCGCTCAACGCCGCCATCGAAGCCGCTCGCGCGGGCGAAGCCGGCCGCGGGTTCGCGGTGGTCGCCGACGAAGTTCGCAAGCTGGCCGAACACTCCCGCAGCGCCACGAAAGACATCGCGGCGCTAATCAAAGCCATTCAGGCGGAAACCAACGAGGCGGTGGTCGTCATGGAGGAAGGCACGCGCGAAGTGGAAGTGGGCGCGGGCCTTGCCGATCAGGCTGGCAAAGCGCTGGAGGCTATTTCCAGTGTCGTCCGGCAATCGGCGGAATTAGTCCAGGAAATCTCGCTGGCCTCAAAACAACAGGTGCGCGGGACGGAGGGTGTAGCCAACGCCATGCAGATCATTTCCGGCATCACGCGCCAGACGACGACCGGCGCGCGTCAAACGGCTACGACCGTCAACAACATGGTGAAGCTCTCGGAACAGCTCAACGAGGCGCTCGCGCAGTTCCGCTCCGCGCGCGCGGCGGAAGCGGCGCGCGAAGCGGCATCGCCGGCGCCGGTTCCCGTGGGAGCGCAGCGCTAGCGGTGATTTCTCCGCCCGCCGCAACTTAGGGAGCTGAAGGCCGAATATGAAAGCGCATCCAGTGACGCTCTTGAAGCTCACGGATTCCGATCTCGATGAAATTCGCACGCTCATCGAACAGCGATCCGCGATTTTGTTCGACGCCTCGCGCGAGCGCTTTTTCTCCACTCGCATCCGCGAGTACATGGAAGAAAAAGAGGTGCACGCCGGGTCGACATTGTTGCAGCAAATTCGCGGATCGAGCACCGAGTATGAATCGCTCGTCGAGCGCTTGCTCACGCAGGAGACTTCGTTTTTCCGCTATCCCGAAGTCTTCGAGGCGCTCGAATCAAGAATTTTACCGGACGTGCAGGAGCGCAAGTTCTGGGACAACCCGCGCACTCTGCGCATCTGGAGCGCCGGATGTTCCACCGGGGAAGAACCGTATTCCGTCGCTATCACGCTTTGCGAAGGTTTGAAATTTGCCGAGGCATGGGAGATCGAGATTCTCGCCACCGACATCAGCCGCCGCGCCCTTCGCCATGCCGAACGCGGCGCCTATGCCAAGCGCAGCCTGGAGAACATGACACCGGTAAGGCTGGAAAACTATTTCACGCCGGCCAAACACGGCTTTCAGGTGAAGCCGCGAATTCGCCGCATGATTTCGTTCGCGCAGATGAATCTCGTCGAGTCGGTTTACGTCGGCAAAATCGACTGCATCTTTTGCATGAACGTGCTGATGTACTTTTCCGAGCAGCGGCGGCTCGCCATCCTGCGCCGCTTTTACGACGCTCTTGAGCCCGGCGGTTATTTTCTCCTCGGCCATTCCGAAACTTTGTCCCACGCGCCGGTACCATTCGAACCGGTGGTCATCGGCGGGTGCCGCCTGTATCGCAAACCAGGCGCAAAACCGGCGGATCACCGCCGTACGGCCGCTTTAGTGGAGGGAGCCCAATGAACGGGCCCGATCCGGAAGCGGTTGAACTCTTCCTGCAGGAAGCTTCCGAGCACCTTCAGTATCTGCGGGAATATTCCGGCATGCTGCAGGAGCCGCAGACCACCCACGAGGACCTGGAAAAACTATTTATCGCCGCGCATACGCTCGCAGGCACCTCGGCCAGCTACGGCTTCCCGCAATTTTCTGAAGTAGCCGCCAAGATGGCGCACATCTTTCATTACGCCACCAATACCACGCTCACTCCGGACATGTACGGCCCGCTTACGGAATTTATCTCCGACGCGATTTCCGTTCTGGAATTCGACCTTCTGCAGATCAGCTCCAGCGGAATCGAAACGTCCTCCGATATTGCCACCTTCAAGCAGCGTTACGCTTTCGCGTTCCCGGCCGCTCCGTCCGCGGCCGCCGACGAACCCGATGGCAGTGCTTTCGTCAGTGCATCAGCGGAAAGTGCGCCGCTGGATACTCCGTTCGTTCAGCAATTGCCAGAGGACGGCGAGGTGCCCGACGACGTCCTCGAATTCTTCGTTCCCGAAGCGGAAGAGCATCTGCAAGCCGTCACCGAGTGCTTGCTCGCGCTCGAAGACAATCCCAATGCCGACGAAATCAACCGCCTTTTCCGCTCGATGCATACGGTTAAAGGCTCCGCGGCACAGGTGGGACTGCACCGCCTTTCCGCCGTCGCGCATCGCGTCGAGGATTTGATTGGACGCCTGCGCGACGGCCTTTTGCAGCCCAGCGCCGAAATTGTCGATCTGCTGCTGCAATCCGTCGACGTGCTGAAGACTTTTCTGCACCACCAGTGGCCGGACGACGAAGAAATGATCGCTGCTGTGGGCCCGCTGCTCGCTCGCATCGCCGAATTGGCGCCTGAGGAAACCGACGAGGAAACGCCCCAGCACGTGGGAGAACATCAGGCTGCCCTCGCAGCCGACGCCGCGGAAGCTGGCATACCCACCCTGGCTAAGACTCCGCGCCCCGCCACGCAGGGCTTCGGCCAGGCCAAGTCGGTGCGCATTTCCCTCGATCGTCTCGATCGCATGATGAACGCCGTCGGCGAGCTGGTCATCAACCGCACGCGCATGCTCGGCCGCCTTTCCGAGCTGGCAAAGCTCGTGGAAGTTTTGACGTTCTCGAAAGCCCGGCTTTCCACGAAAATCTCGGAATTCCAGGAAAAGCACGAGTTCAGCCGCATTCGCCCCACGCTCCTCTCCGGCGCTCAGCCGCCGCAAATGGACACGTTCCGTGGCCATCTGGTTCCTGGGCCGCCGGTCATGTCCAGCGATTTGCTCGAATTCAGCGAGCTTGAGATGGACCGCTACGACGATTTCAATATCCTCTCGCGCTCCCTTACGGAAATTTCCGCCGACGTGACCGAGGTGCTCACGCAGCTCGAAGGCTTCATGGGCCGCGTGGACATGGATATCGACGAGTTCACCAAACTCGCCCATCACTTGCAGGATGAAATCACCGCCGCGCGCATGGTGCCCATCGGGAATCTCTACACCCGTCTATCGCGCACCGTCCGCGATGCTTCGAATGCCACCGGCAAGCCGGTCGAACTCGCGCTCGAAGGCGCCGAAACGGAACTCGACAACAACATCATCCAGCAAATTTCCGATCCTCTGATTCATCTGGTTCGCAATGCTGTGGCGCACGGACTAGAGGACGCGACTGCGCGAAGCGCTGCCGGCAAGTCCGACAAGGGACGCATCTCTGTACGGGCGTATCACCGCGGCAACCAGATCTATCTCGAAGTGGAAGACGACGGACGCGGCATCGATCACGATGGCGTTCGCCGGCGCTTGATCGAATCGGGTTCGGTTTCCGCCGTTGCGGCTGCCGAACTGACCGATCGCGAACTCCGCGAATACCTGTTCCGCCCTGGTTTTTCCACTGCGTCGTCCACTTCGGAACTTGCCGGCCGCGGTGTGGGCCTTGATGTGGTGCGCGCCAACGTGCACGCTCTGAATGGCGAAATCGAAGTTCGCTCCGAAACCGGCCGTGGCGCCTGCTTCACGGTAAGAGTTCCTCTGACTCTCATCATCTCGCAGGCGCTGTTTGTCCGCTGCGGCGCTTCCACTTTTGCCTTTCCGCTCGCCGTCGTGGAGGAAATTCGCCGGCTGCGGCCCACCGATATCGAAGACGTCGGCGGGAAGCTCCTCACTCGTGTACGCGACGTAGTCACTGAAGTGGTCCGTCTCGATTCGCAACTGGCCCTCCCGGAGATCGAGCCCATCAACGGCTACTTCCACATGGTGATCGTCAAAGTTGCCGGCAAGCACTTCGGCGTGGTGGTTGAGGAGGTGCTCGGAAAAGACGAAATCGTCATCAAGAATCTGGGTGATTATCTTCGCCGCGTGAAACTCTTCCCTGGCACCACCATCGCATCGGACGGAAGTCTGATTTTGCTGGTCGATTTGAATCGCCTGGTGTCCGCCGAAGCCGTCGAGCGCGGCGCCGTCTCCACAACATCATCCGCCGCGCGCGTGTTCGCGCCCGGAGCGGAAGCCGTCGCCGCCGGCAGCATTCCATCCGAAGCAGTGGATCCGATTCAGGACGAGCGCGTGGTGGTGGTCGCCGACGATTCCATCAGCGTCCGCAAATTTGTGGGACGCATGCTCGAAAAGGCCGGCTTCCGAGTCAAGCTCGCGTCGGACGGCCTCGAAGCTTCCGAGATCGTCGCACAGTCCGGCTGCCATCTGCTGATTACCGACCTCGAAATGCCGCGCATGAATGGCTACGAGCTGATGGCCAATCTGCGGCAGAACCCGATGACGCAGCGCGTTCCCATACTTGTGGTCACATCGCGCGCCGGCGCCAAGCACCGCGATCGCGCCATGAAAGAAGGGGCATCGGGATTCCTCACCAAGCCGGTACAGGAAGATCAGTTGGTTGCGACTGTCGAAGAGCTTTTGAACGCGGAGAAATCGCCGGCGCGGCCCGCGGTAAGCGCGCTGCTGCGGCAGGATTAAGATGATGCAGTCGCCGGAAAAAAAGATACGCGTGCTCGTGGTGGACGACTCCGCCTTCATGTGCAAGGTCTTGCAGCAGATCATCAACTCCGACCCGCAGATGGAAGTGATCGGCCAGGGCCGCGACGGGCGCGATGGCGTCGCCTTGGCCGAGTCGCTGAGACCGGACGTCATCACCATGGACATCAACATGCCCCACGTCGATGGCCTGCAAGCTACCGAGCTCATCATGTCGCAACATCCGCGGCCCATCGTGATCGTCAGCTCCGAGTCACGAGAAGGCGCGGCCAGCACGCTGAAGGCGCTCGAACTCGGCGCCATTGACTTCGTTTCTAAGCCTTCCAGCGGTATCGATCTCGATATGAAAACGGTTCGCGAGGAGCTAACCCGAAAGCTGAAGCTCGCCGCGAAAGTCCGCGTGGTACGCACTGCCACTCGCTCGAAAATTGCCGTGCCCCAATTCAGCGCCCCTTCCGCAACCGACTCGCTGAAAGGTGCGGCTCTGGCCGCTCGGAATGGCGGAAAGTTTCCCATGGTGGTGGTCGCCGCGTCCACCGGCGGCCCGGCGGCCGTCACTCGCGTGGTTAGCGGGTTCCCGAAGGATCTGCCTGCGGCGGTTTTTCTCGTCTTGCACATGCCCGCGAATTTCACCAAGCAGTTTGCCGTGCAGCTGGCGGAGCTTCCCGGGTTAGCGATTAAAGAAGCCGAGAACAACGAAGCCGTAAAACCCGGCATGATCTACCTCTGCCCCGGATCTCATCACTTGCGGCTCTCTTCTGGCGGAAACATTTCCCTCGATTCCGGAGCGCGGATCGACGGCTATCGCCCATCCGCGGACGCGGCTCTCGAAAGCATCGCCGCCTACGCCCGCACTTTTACGATTGCCGTAGTGCTCACCGGCATGGGAGGCGATGCCGCCACGGGCGTGAAGGCCGTCAAGTCCGTGGGGGGCACCGTGTATGCGCAAGATGAGGCCACATCGATGATTTTCGGCATGCCCGCGGAAGCAATCAAAACCGGCGCCGTGGACGAAGTGCTCCCACTCGATGGCATCAGCCGCGCGATCGAAAAACGCATCGGGCAACTCGTGCGGCTGGCCCCCGCCGGAGTTCGATGAGCCCTTCGGCCAAACGCGAATCGGCGCCGCAAGCTTCCTCGAAGGCCGCTCCACGCCGGGCGCGACGCCCCGAAACGGTCGTCTTGTTCATGGTCGCCAATCAAATGTTTGCCATCGCCGCGGAAGCGGTGCAGGAAATCCGCAGCACCGATAGCCTTGCCGGCTCGGCCTTCGAAATCGAGCAGTTCGAAATCGGCAAGGTCCGCCATACCATTGAGCGGGCCCGCCGCAGGTATTTCGTCGTTAACTCCGGAATGCATTTCGGCCTGCCGGTCACGCGCCCTACGCTCGTTCTGATTCTGCGTAATCTGCGAGTTGCCGTTTTGATCGACCGCATCGAACGAATGGCGGAGATCTTCTCGGTCTATCCACTGCCGTTGGCCTTTGCCGGAGACGAGCGCCGCTGGTATCGCGGCTTGGCCAACGTGGACGACTTCATTATTCCGGTCATTCAGCCCAGTGGATTTCTCACCGAGGAAGAATTCCGGGCTCTTGACCTCGCGCTGCAATCAGCGGGATCGCAGCATCAGTTGGAGGGAGCCGCTCCTGCATGACTCAGGCCCACCAATCCGCCCGGCATTCATTCGTCGTCCTGCAAGTCGGCGACCGCCGCTTCGCGCTTCCCGCTGCCATTGTCGCCGAGCTTGCTCCGCCCGTTCGGCTGCACTCATTTCCGCATGAAACGCCCTCGATTCTGGGCGTGATCGTCCGGCGAGGCCATATCGTGCCCGTTTATGACGCGGCGGCAGCGCTCGGCGTCAAAGCGTCTTCCGCGCAGCGCTTTTATTTGATCGCTCGCCGCCGGGTCGGCAAAACAACGGAGTTCGGCGCAATTCCCGTGAACGGAGACTGCGAACTCGCCGAAGGCGAACTCCAGCCTGCCGCCGCGGACCGCCCCTCGTGCGTATCGGGCATGCTCCAGCTTGGTGAAAACGTGCTGGATGTGTTCGATCTTGACCTGCTGATGTCCTCTGGCTCGGCGGAAGATGCCACAGGCTCTGCGGAGGACGGCGCATGAACGCACCAGCCAGCCTTCCGCGGCTGCTCCTGATCGATAGCAATGTCTATTTCGCCAAAAAGCTGGGCGATGCTTTGAAACAACATGGCTTCGATGTGGTGCCCTGCACGCAAGCTGCGTACGCGCTTACCATGCTCGAGTGGAACACGCCCATGGCTATCCTGTGCGCCACCAACCTTCGCGAAATGGGCGCGCTCGAAATGGCTCCCATCTTGCGCGCGGATCCAAAAACCGCGTCCATCCCGCTGATCGCCATTGGCGCCGGCAACGATCAGGCCCTGCTCGAAGCCTATCGCGCCGGATGCGACGACTACGTGGATCGTCACCGCCCACAGGCGGATATCGCCGATCATGTGCGGCAGTTTCTGGTCAGCCGGCAGGATGGCTTTCAGCCCACGCAGATGCTCTCAACCGCCGACACTTCACTGAGCGGCAATCTTTCGCATCTCGATCTGCCGGGCGTTATTCAGATGCTTGGCCAGTCCCATCAGAGCGGCGCGTTGCATGTGAATGCCGCCGATGCCGATGGAATCATCTTCTTCGAAGGCGGCGAGATCGTTCACGCCGAATGCGGTACGCTCTTCGGCGACGAAGCGGTCACGCAAATCGTTAAGAATTGCCAGGTCGCTGGGAAGGGCGTTTACAAATTCATTTACGGCGCCAACGCCGCGCAACGAACCGTCTTGCGCTCGGCCACGGATTTGCTTCTCGACGCCATGCGCGAGTTTGACGAAACCGAACGCGACGCCGTCCAAGAATATCTCGAGAAGGAGTCCTCATGAGCGAAACGCAAACCCTCACCGCTGCTCGCGCTCCGATGGTTTACTTCATCGACGATAGCGCCACCATGCGCGAGGTGATCAAAATCGCCTTTCGCAAGGAAAACATCCAGGTCACCACTTGCCCGGACGCTGCTTCCGCTCTCGAGCAATTTGAAACCTCGGCGCCCGACATTGTAATCACCGACGTCATCATGCCGGACAAAGACGGCTATGAAGTCTGTCAGTTCGTCAAGCAAGACGACCGCTTTGGCCGCACCCCTGTGATATTGATGTCTGGTGTCGTGAATAAATCGGTAGCGGAAAAAGCGATGGCCGTGAAGGCGGACGAGCTGATTCGCAAGCCTTTCCAGCCGCAGGAATTGATCGCCCGCGTGAAAAACCTCCTCAATCCCAGGCCCGCGTCTGCCGGCAACGCGCGCCCTTCGGAGCCCTCCGCCCCAGGTCGCGAATCCGCGCAGGTGCTTTCCAATTTCTTTGGCGCAAATCCGGCGCCAGCCGCGCCGCGCCAAACCGTAGCCCACGCCGCTCCCGCGGCGACCTCTCGACCAGCCGCGCCCAGGGCGGTCCCATCGGCAACGGTTCCGGCAGCGTCGTCGGCCGAACTGCAGAGACTCCGTGCCGAAATGAATCGCCTAGAGTTACTGGTGAAAAAGTTACGCGCCGAACTTCAGGCGGAGCACGAATATTGCGAGGCGCTCGAATCGCAATTCAAAACACTGCAAGAAACTCCGTAATCTCGTGCTCCGCCAGCCTTTTCTTAACGCTCTATCGTCCCCGCACCATCTGGTTACTTTTGTGGTAAGAGGCCTCTTCGACCGCTTGATTCCTTCCCGCGCAGCCTCTAACCTGATCTCACCTCTCGGAGTCGGGCGGTTCGGCTGTTCCTAGGCGCAAGTGTGCATGGAGATTGCATGGGGCGCCGCAGCGAACAGCGCATCGTCATCGCTTTCCCAGTCGTGGTCCGCGGCACGGACTCGCGCGGATCTCCGTTCGCGGTCACCACCGAAACTCACGACATCAGCTGCACCGGCGCGTCTCTGAAAGGACTGCAAGGCGTTGCCGAACCCGGTAAGAAGATTGAGATCGAGTGCCAGAATCAAAAAGCCTGGTTTCGCGTGCAGTGGGCCAGCACCGCGAATCGAAGGAGAGAATGGCGCGTCGGCGTGCGATGCCTCGAGCCGGGCAAATACATCTGGGGTGTTGCTCCCAAGGAATGGCAGCCGGACACATTTGATTCGGCGGCCCCGAAGCAACAATTCTCGGTCCCCGGTTCCGTCACCGCTACCCCGGCTGCTCTGAACCCTCCTCGGGAGCGCCGCCGATTCGCGCGCCACCAGTGCCGTGTGGAAGCGCAGATCACCGCGCAAGGCGCTTACGGGGAAGTCCTAGTAAAGGGCAAGATCACGGATATCTCGCTGAGTGGGTGCTATGTCGAAATGCTCTCGCCGCTGCCCGGCGAAACTTCCGTGGAGCTCACTTTTACTGCAGGCCACACACCGTTGCGTTTGTGCGGGAATGTGTGCTCCTCGCAAGAGGGCTTCGGCATGGGCATCGCTTTCACCGGCATGACTCCGGACGATTTCGAAGCGCTTCGCCAATTCGCTCCGCCCGCGAAGGATCCGCAGCGAGATGCGCGGAGCCAGGTCTCTTACGACCGCCGTCACGACGGAGCTTCACCCGAATCACCCATGTCCGCGGACTCACTCGCTCGACCCTCACCCGCGAACGGCTGCTCCCCTCTGCGCCCGCAGCGGGCCGACAATTCTGAGCAGCAATTCGAACTTCGACACTCCTCATCCGCCATCGAACTCGGCACCTTTGATCTTCCTGACTCGGCCGTTGCGATCGAGGCTTTGGTGCGGCTCCTTCTTCTCAAAGGAACTATCACGCGAGCCGAATTGTTCGAAGAACTGGATCGCTTGAAATCCGCGCGCACCTGATTCGGTTGCCTCGAAAGCACCGGCGAAAACTTGCTTTTCGTCCGTCCTTGGGCCAGAATCGCCTTGTATTTCCGCCTCGCACCCACGAAGGGTAAGGCTTACTGGAGGTTTAAAAAAATGAGACGAAGTACGGTGACCACCGCACTGGTCAGTGCGGCCGCTTTGTTGATCGTAGTATCCCTCGCGAGTTTTTCCGCTGCAGCGCCCGCCGTTCCTTCCCGCAGTCTTGAAATGACCACAATCACCCATGTTCCAGCCATGCCTGCCGGTTCGCACGAACTCAGGGTTTGGATTCCGCTGCCTTACACTGGGCCGGATGCCTATCAAAAAGTTTCGCATCTCAAAATCGAAAGCCCCGTCCCATACCACGTGGATCATGAGCCGGTATTCGGCGACCGCTACGCGTATCTGGTGGTAAGGCCATCGCAAGCCACGAAGCCGTTTGACGTTCGC
The DNA here is from genome assembly GCA_050746725.1 of Candidatus Acidiferrales bacterium. Taxonomy (GTDB): domain Bacteria; phylum Acidobacteriota; class Terriglobia; order Acidiferrales; family UBA7541; genus Palsa-295. The sequence goes on from JBOGMX010000034.1 coordinate 59,560, forward strand.
GTTTCTTTCCACGTCGAGCGATTCGAGCACCGCGTCTCATTGACTCCATCGAGCGCCGCTCCGTCAGTACCTCATATGGAACTGGCCCGTTATCTCCGCCCGGATCGGATGATTCCGCTCACCGGCGAAATCGGCCAGCTTTCGGCCGAGCAAACCAAGGGCGCCCACGGCTCCATCGCCAAGGCGCAAAAGATTTACGACTATATTCTCGCCACCATGCATTACGACCACAAGGGCACGGGTTGGGGGCATGGCGATGCCGTGTGGGCCTGCAATTCCAAGCACGGTAATTGCACCGATTTTCACTCGCTGTTTATCGGGATGGCCCGCGCCGCGGGAGTTCCGGCGCGCTTTCAGATCGGACTGGCGTTGCCCGCGGATTCGCATTCCGGCGCGATCGCCAGCTACCATTGCTGGGCGGAATTCTACGTGAAGGGCATCGGCTGGGTTCCGATCGACGCCGCCAAGGCGTCGCAGGATCCCTCCAAGGAAAACTATTACTTTGGAGCGATTGATACGGATCGCGTCATGTTCAGCATGGGGCGAGACATTCGCCTGGACCCGCCACAAAAGGGCGGGCCGCTGAACTATTTTGTGTATCCGTACGCCGAGCTTGATGGCAAGCCGTACGCCGCGATCACGCACAAAGCGTCGTTCCGCGACGATTCCTCCACGGTACAAACGGCGCTATCGAACGGTCATTAATAATCGCAGCAACGCAATTCGGGAAAACACCGCGGCTCAGCCTAGTCCGCTCGAACGCAAAAATTCGCGCGCCACTTGGCTGATGTCGCGGTGTTGCCCGATCACTTCATAGTTCATTTTCCGCATTTGCGCGCCGGAGATTTTTCCCGCCAGCGCCTGGATCGCCGCGCGCAGTTCGGGATGCCGCTCCAGCGTCTGATCTCGAACGACCGGCACCGCCTGGTACGGCGGGAAATAGTGCTTGTTGTCTTCAAGCACCGTCAGATCGCGTACCGAAAGCAAGCCGTCGGTGGAATTTCCCGCCACTAGATCGACTTCACGATCGAGCAGCGCGCGATACAGCAGACCTAGATCCAGAATTTTCGGCGGCCCGGCGAAATTCAGGCCGTAGGTTCGCACCAGCCCCGCATATCCATCAGGGCGGCCCATAAATTCGTAGCCGAATCCGGCCGTCCACTGCGGCGTGTATTTCGCGGCTTCGGAGATCGTCGTCAAGTGCAGGCGCCGAGCGTCCGCGCCGCGAATCACTATGGCAAACGTGTTGTTGAAGCCCAGCGAAGGGAAAACCGTTAGATGGAAGCGTTGCTGGTATTGCTGTTTGACCTTTTCGAATACCGCTTGCGGGTTCTGCTCGATGGGATCTTTCAAAATCGCCGTCAGAGCCGTGCCGGTGTATTCCACGTACATGTCGATGCGTCCGGCGAGCATTGCCTGCTGGCAAATGAACGTGCCCGCCAAATAGAATTTTCGCTCCACATGAAGATGCGTGTGCGCCCCAATTTCCTGAGCTAGAATTTCGCCGAGCAGCGCCTGCTCCGGAAAATTCTTCGAGCCGACGACGATCGTATCGGAGCTCCTGCCGCCGCATCCTGCAAGGCCCGTGCCTGCCAGAATCACAAGCAGCACCGCGGCGGCTCCAACGCCGGCCCTGGCGCCCGGCAAGCCGGTCCGTCGTCGGCGTGAATTTCGGCGTTCCGGACGCATGCGCCGTTCCAGCAAACTGAGCAGGATATCGGCAATGAGCGCCAGCGCTGCGGCGGGGATCGCGCCCGCTAGAATCACGTCGTTATTCACCATGGCGAGACCGCGAAAAATGTATTCGCCAAGTCCGCCTGCGCCCACGGCTGCCGCGATGGTGGCGATTCCGATGGTCCAGACGGTAGCCACGCGAATCCCCGCGAGAATCGTTGGGAATGCCAGCGGCATCTCCACGCGGCGCAGGATTTGCGACTCGGTCATGCCCATCCCGCGCGCCGCTTCGCGCACCGCCGGATCGACCGACTTGACTCCTGTAGCCGTGTTGCGAATGATCGGCAGCAGGGCGTAGAGCGTGAGCGCCGCGATGGCGATGCGATCGCCACGCGCGCCCAGCCACGGCAGCGGTAGCAAAAATCCAAAAAGGGCCAGACTCGGAATTGTTTCGGCGACGTTGGCGCTGCCCAGAATCGGCTTCGAAAGCCACGGACGGCGCGCCACCAAAATCCCCAGCGGCACACCGATGGCAACCGCAAGGATCATAGTGATTCCCGTCAGCCAGATGTGTGCCCCGGTCGCCTGCAAAATTTCGCCGCCATGCCGCGCGAAATATTCGGCCAGACTCATGCGTCCCTCCTCTCGGGGCTCCCGGACCGTTCGGTCCCTTCCGGGGCCAGCGCGCGGATCTGCGCGACGTAGGCCGCCGCGATCGGCTCGTCCGAGCGCAGAAATTCCTTCGCCAGGTGAACGCTCTTTAGCTCGCCAGCTTCCATCAACGCGATGCGCGTGCCCAAGTCCACAGCTTCAGCGACATCGTGGGTCACGATCACAACCGTTTTCCCCAAACGCTTTTGCAACTGCTGAAATTCCAGCCGCACTTCCATGCGCGTTAGCGGATCGAGCGCGCCGAACGGCTCGTCCATCAGCAGAATGGGCGGATCGGCAGCCAGCGCGCGCGCCAGTCCCACTCGCTGTCGCTGGCCGCCGGAAAGTTCGTGCGGATAGCGGCCCAGAAATACTTGGGGATCGAGGCCGACGAGCGCGAGCAATTCCTCCGCGCGCCGGTGAATTCGCTCGACCGGCCACTTTTCCAGCCGCGGAGTCACACTGACGTTCTGCTCCACGGTGTAATGCGGGAAAAGGCCGGTTTCTTGTATGACGTAGCCTATGTGGCGACGCAGAGCGATGGCGTCCCATGCGATCGTGGTCCGGCCTTCGACTCGCACTTCGCCATCGCTTGGTTCCAGCAAGCGATTGATCAGCTTGAGCGCGGTGGTTTTTCCCGCGCCGCTTCGTCCCAGCAGAACCATCGTTTCGCCATTTTCGACGCGCAATTCAAACTTTTTGACGATTACGTTGCCCGTCGCCGCGCGGTATTGCACCCCGCGGAATTCGATCACAGGTTGGCCGTTGATTTGGACGCTTGCGCGGGGAAGAGCGTCGGAGGGATTCATCACGCGTCCCGACGAGGCTAACCCCCAAACGCTCGACGTGTCAAACAAACGCGCTAGGACGACGATTTCGCCACGATTTGCGAGCGGTGGCCAGGAGGATCGAAAACGAAGCGAAAATATCGATGCACCGGGACGTTCCGGTGGAGGCATACGGGACCGTTTGTTTTCAACAGCTTACATTTGGTTTTACTCGAGAGCCTGTTCCGGGTCATCCGCCCAAAACGCTTCGTGTTTTGAGGCGCCCGGATAGCTGCAAACGGTGCTTGGTGCCCTGCCGTTGTGCTGAAACCGCGCGCTCCGGTTTGCGGAGTCCGGTGGACTCCACAGTCGTTCGGACACCGGATTGAAATCCCAGTTCGTCTTTCAAACCGGGTAAAGTGACTGGCGCGCTAGAGCGCGTGATTCGCGACGACCGATGCAATAGGCGGGAAGCAGGGAGGCAACGGCCACCTTGCCTTCTGACGCCAGGCCGCGAGTTTCTTCACCGCCCGCCGCCGCAACCGACGTGAAGGATCGCGGCGTTCTTCGGCACCGTCACCTGTTGTAGCCCCCAGTCGGTCAGAGCGGAATGGCTCCGATTCATCGCCTTCACAACGCGCCTGCCAGACGAACCACTCGGCTTCCGAACCTGCCGGAACGCGCGGGACACAAGGATGAAGCAGGCGATTAGCAGTGCCAGCCGAAGTATCCAAAGCATTCAGCATGTTTCCGTGAAAAGAACTGAGCCATGGTATTCGAATGATCCGAAGGTTCCAACACGAATGCTGAAAGTTGCCCTGGTGCCTGATTAACAGGCTTACCGGAAACTTGCTTCTCGCCCGGACCAATTGTCCCGTTAGCCGACTATACATCCAGGTGGAAACCTGGATTGTTTCCGAGTCGATGATCATCCGGGAGTTGAGCGACTTCAGCCTACGCTACGTCGTTTAACGCGGGGAATCATTGACACGCCCAGCACGGAGGAACCACCCTTCCCGGAGCTTCGCGAGTGCAACAAGAAGGGGCGCGGGCGCCCCCTCTTCAGTTCTCAGTTGGTTTCCCGATGTGTTCAATGACGATGACGTCCACGGGAGCTTTTGCCGAGACGACGTTCAGCCCAAGCTGCTCGCGTAGAGCGGTGAGAAACGGTGCGCTTGAAGCCTCGGCGCGAGCTGCGCTCCGGTAGATCTGCTGCGTTTTCAGGGCACCGCGCGCGGTATTGTCGAGCAACGGAGCCTGCTTCGGGATTTCGGGAGCCCTTTTCGGTGTCCAATGCAGCTTGAAGCTGTAACGGCCATGAAGGCCGGTTTTGTCCACGAGCGGTCGGTTCCTTGCCCCCGGGAGAAACGCAATGACCCCAAGGAAGTCACTCAAACTGCAGGACGTCACGTCGAACCCGCGCTCCCGCGGACCAACGCCTGGAATTCCGGTCATTCGGCAAGGCCGGTCGTTGATTTTATCTTCGGTGATCTTTGGGCCATTTTCGGCCAAAACCACCTCAAAAACCGGAAGCACCTTCGTCTCGTGCGTTACTCGCAGCTTGAACCGGTCGATCAGCAGAGAGCGAAGCATCAGCATCGCTTCGTTCAACCGTTGCGGAATCGAAAGCTTCTTCCATTCGCCGTTGACGATGGAATCGCTCACCTTGGCGTTGATCTGGTAGAAATCAGTCCTGATCCACGCCGGACCTCCCAAAACTTGTTCGGTGCTTAGGGATCTCGGCCTATTCCCGTACGCATCCATATTCCCGTACGCATCCATGATCATCGCCATCATGATCGTGCTCGCGTTGAAATTGCCGTTATGCACATCTATATCCACGCCCGCCACCGGCATCCCCGGTAGAAGACGGCCCGCCACCAGCGGCGTTTGCAATGTATCCAGTTTGATCGAGGCGGTCTCAAACGAAGGCGATCGCCCGTTGCTCGCATCTGCGCCCAGGGTTCCGCCTGCTGATGCACCCGCCATGCCCAAGGCAAGCGGTATCGCGATTGCCACAGCCGCAGCTCCGCCCAGCAGCAACTTTCTCCCCGGTGTGAGCCCCTGGCCTATATGCCGGGCCATGATGTGAACGATCCGCCCTTTCAGGTCGGAACCGATGATTCCCGATACGCAAACGACCGGCGACTGGACACAGTGCTTGCAGACATTAAGAATCGCATCGGCGTACTCACGCGGTTCGCTGCCAAGGATCAGCACGGATTCATCGCAGGCACGCTCACGTTCTTCGACCAGCCTTGCTCCGATCCACCAGACCAGCGGATAGAACCAGAAGACCGCCTCGACGATCATATGGATCGCCGCTGTCAAGTTATCGCGTCTTCGAGCATGGCTTAGCTCATGCGCAAGCACCGCCGCCATCTGAGGGCGTGTAAGGGTATTGAGGATGCCCTCGGGCAAAAGCACGGTTGGCCGAAGGAATCCGACCACGCCGGGTTCGAGCAGTCCCGGGGAAGAGCGAACGGCAACTGGGGCCGGAACGTCGATCGGCGTGCTGGCACGCAGAACGGCACGGACGCGGAGCCAGGCGCGAAATCGCGCGAGCGCTACCGCCGCAAATCCACACGCCCAGACGCCGAGAATCACGATCGGAATCCAATGGGTAGTGTGCCGCGATGCAGGCGCTAGCGTCATCGTGTCTGGGAATGGCTGAGTGATCCGCACAATCGTGCCTGAGAGGGCAGGCGTGGCGATCTCCGTGGCAATCTTCCCGGCTGCCAGCGTACCTAGCAGGTCATGACCGAGGCTCATCAACAGCGAAAATGGAATAAGGAACTTGACCGAGGCGCTGAGCCAAAGCCAGTAGCGGACTTGTGCTCGATTCTTGCGGACGGCGAGCGTCAGGAGACCCACCACAACCGCGAAGACCGTTGATTGCCACAAATGGTTCGCAACCTCAGCGATCATTTCGGCGTCCCTTCTGCTTGCTTTCGCGCTCAAGCTTCTTGATGGTCTTCCCCAACTCGCGAACGTCATCGAGTGTGAGCTTCCCGGCTTCGGCCAGTTCCGCCATCATGGGCTGCGCCCGGCCTCCAAAGAAACTCAAAATCTCGTCGAGCAGCCGGTGGCGCGCAACGTCCCTGGGCACGATCGCCTCAAAAATATGAGCATTGCTGATCTTCCGGACTCGGCGCAGGGCTTTTTTGCCCTCCAACCGGTACACGGTGGTCTGGACAGTGGTGTAAGCGGGCCGAGGTTCGGGAAAAGATTCCTGAATTTCCCGAATGGACGCTTTCCCATGCGTCCACAGGGCCTCCAGTATTTGAAGTTCGAGCCTGGTCAACTTCGGGCGTGCCATATGCCTCCTACTATGCCGCGTCTAAGTCCACTATACTATAGTAGTATGTCAAGGGTAAGCTTTCGTAGCTTTTTCGGGCGGAAGAAGCTGGTCTACGCTTTCGCGGACAACTCCTGCCCTTTCGTCCAGGGTTTGCCTGTGGCCCGTCGGCCTTGACCAAAGCATTTTGGCCGGTTGCGGGGGCACTCGGAAGTTTGACAAAGGTGGTCAAGTTGATAGGTAACGGGCTTACCGGAACTTTGCTTTCGTGCAAGCGACTAGGGCTTAGGGCCTGGCGAGCGGGGGCGGGCCGGCAGCAGGTTTGAAAAATCGCGGCGGTGTATGATGCGGCGGGAGTTGATGGGGCGGAAGATGGCAAGCTCAAGCGGGACTTTTCGTCGGAAGGGTCGGCCGAAGGCGTGGCTCTCGTGGAGCACGGGGAAGGACAGCGCGTGGGCACTGCACGTGGCGCGGCAAAGCAGCGCGCTGGACGTGGTGGCGCTGCTGACCACGGTGAATCAGACGCACGCGCGAGTGGCAATGCACGCGGTGCGGCAATCGCTGCTGGAACGGCAAGCTGCGGCTGCCGGTTTGCCGCTGGTGACCGTGCCGATTCCGTCGCCGTGCCCGAACGAGGAGTACGAGCGCGCGATGGCCGCCGCAATGGAACGCGCACGCGAGGATGGAGTGACGCACATGATTTTCGGGGATCTGTTTCTTGAGGACGTGCGGCGCTACCGCGAAGAAAAATTGGCAGGGTGCGGAATCGAGCCGGTGTTTCCGTTGTGGGGAATTCCGACGCGGCAACTCGCGGAGGAAATGATCGCGGGCGGACTACGTTCGTACCTCACCTGCGTAGACCCTCGAAAACTCGATAAATCGTTTGCCGGCCGGGAATGGAACGCGTCTCTGCTATCAAACTTGCCTCCGGCGGTCGACCCTTGCGGTGAGTTCGGCGAATTCCACACATTCGCGTTCGCTGGCCCAATGTTCGCCGCGCCGATCAAGGTACGGCCTGGCGAAATTGTGGAACGGGACGGTTTCGTGTTTGCGGATTTGCCGGGCTAGACGAGCGTCGCGCGTTGCTCCCGATTAGAGCCCGGTTGCCGCGCGCAGACCCCGGCGATCACACCGTAACCGGCCATTTTTCAATTGCACACTCTGCAACTAACCGCCCCTGGTAGTGTTCTATAATTGGAGAGAACGCTCAGCCACTCTATCTGGGAGGCACCACATGCGCAAAGCGTATCTCTTACCGCTCGTCGTTCTTGCTCTATGCTTTTCCATGCTCGCGCTGCCGAGTCCGGCCGCGGCGCAGTTTTCCGTCGGCATTTCGGTGCGCGTGGGGCCGCCGGCGCTTCCGGTGTATGCGCAGCCTATTTGCCCTGGCGATGGTTACATCTGGACGCCTGGATTTTGGGCGTGGGGATCGGACGGCTACTATTGGGTACCGGGGACTTGGGTTCTTGCTCCTGAGCCCGGCCTGCTTTGGACTCCGGGCTGGTGGGGTTTTGCCGGCGGCGCCTACCTTTGGCACCCCGGATATTGGGGACAGCACGTGGGATTTTACGGCGGGATTAACTATGGGCACGGATACTTCGGCAACGGATACGCCGGGGGCGAATGGCGGGGTAATCATTTCTTCTACAACCGCTCCGTGACCAACGTGAACATCAACGTGATTCACAATGTGTACGTGAATCGCAACTACAGGCGCGTGACGACCAGCCGGGTCGCATTTAACGGAGGTCCGCATGGGATCAATGCGCGCCCCACGGCGGAGCAACAGAGATGGGATCGGGAGCGCCATGTCGGGCGTACGTCGGAACAAAATCGCCACGACACGGACGCCCGCAACAACCGCGCGCTCCACTATTCCAACAATCACGGACGCCCGCCGATCGGAGCCACGCAGCGACCGGGTCGATTCTCCGGTCCAGGCGTAGTTCATCCCGGCCAGCAGCGTAATCAGTTTCATCCGCCGACGAATCAAAATCGACCGCGCGGAAATCACGAAGCTCAGCCCAATCGCCGCCCGGAGCGCCCGAGTAACGCCGCGCCACGCAACAATCAACCACGTCCGGGCCAACAGGGGCGCAACGAGCCGCCGCGCCGCGGGAATGAGGCGCCCCGAGGCAACAAGCCAGCTCAGCGCGGGCACGAGGCGCGTCCGCACAACGAGCAGCATCGCGGGAACGGTGGAGAGCACGGCAAGGGTGGCAACGAGCACGGGGGCGACCACGGACACGAAGACGGACGCCACTAGGCAGCGATTTTGCAGCTAGCATTTCAGGCGGCGGGGCCAAAAGTCCCGCCGTTTTTTTTGAGCCCCTTACGACCACGCTCGAGTTGCGGTGACGGCTTCCGCAATCGTTATTGCCGCTGCGAAGGATAGTCGCTGAAAGGCATGTGCACGCTCGGATTCGCGGACCGGGAAACTGGCGTGCAGAATTTCTGACTACTAACCAGATCTTCGATTCCTGGCTGCCGTTGCCCTGGACCTTGTGGCGACACCACGCCGTCATCAATGCCGGCTCTCAGGTGTTTCACCAGCAGCGATCTCCCAGCCGTTCCCATTCGGATTGAGGTAGTTTGCCGCACTGCGCCAAAGCGCACCTTAATCTTGTAGATTCCCATCAGAAATAAACGAGGGTTAGCGCGACCGGGCTGCGGCGCGGGCATCGTATTGAATGTAGGCCTTGGTTGGAGCCTTATTAGAGGCTCAGAGCTTCCCCTTTGACGAACGATCAACCGCGGAAGGTCTTAGCCCGGCCAGGAGAAGCACAGATGTTGTGGCTAAGAAAGTATTACAGTAACAGCGTGGCGTGCGCGGAATGCTTGCTGCGCGGCGCGTCACGGATCGCCCCAATTAACGCTATCTCATTAGCTTCACTTTCGGACAGTGCTAGCGAAAGCCTTATCTTATTCGACCTTCGAGACCTGCCTGAGATCGAGCGAAATTCTTACAGCATTCCAGGCGCCCTCCTCACGACTAATATCAATCTAAGAGCAATGATTCGGTGGATCCCTCGCGATTCCACGGTCGTATTGTTCGCGGAGGAAACCATTCCGCCGCAAGATTCGCGGCTACGTCTTCCGGCGAAAAAGTTGAAGATGTTCGCGTTGGAAAGAGGCCTGAAGTCCTGGCGGGAAGCCGGGCTGCCGCTGGAACCTGTGGCCCTGGGTGATCGAAGGTGGGTCGACAACAGGTAACATTGGCCGATGCGGGAAATTTAGGCAGCTAAAACCGCATGTGGTTCGACGGCGTTGCCGAGCGATACGATTTGAAGCGACCTCCCTCGATCAGATGAAAGGGAATTTGTGTTCGCGTCTTGAATCCCAACGCGCCAATGCGATTTGCGCGCGGCGCGCCGATTCCAGCAATTCGCTTGTTATAATGGTACATGAGGATTTTATTGTTCAGCGGCAAGGGCGGAGTGGGGAAAACCAGCCTCGCCGCAGCCACGGGCGTAAGGCTCGCCGAACTGAAATACCGCACGCTGGTGATGAGCATCGACCCGGCGCACAGCTTGGCCGACTCATTCGATCTGGGCTTGCACCTCTTTGACGAAGCAACTTCCGATCCCTTTCCGATCGATGACCGGCTTTCGATTTTTGAGCTCAACATCCAAAAAGAAATCAAACGGCACTGGCAGGAAATTTCCGCGTATGTGAGCGCGGTGCTGCGCGCGACGGGGCTCAGCGGAGTGGAAGCGGAAGAGCTGGCCATTTTGCCCGGCATGGAAGAGCTGAGCGCGATGATGTACATCAATCAGTATCGTCGCGAGAAGCGCTACGATGTGATCGTACTGGATGCAGCCCCGACCGCCGAATCGATGCGTTTTATCAGCATGCCCTCGACGCTCGATTGGTACATGAAGCACATTTTCCCTTTCCAGCGGAATCTGCTGAAGGCGGTGCGGCCCATCGCCAACCGCGTGGCTCCTTTCGAACTTCCGACGGACAGCTATTTCGCGAACATCCGCGAGCTCTTCGAAAAGCTCGACGGCGTGGACGACCTGATGCAGGATCCGAACACGACGAGCGTACGGCTGGTGACCAATCCGGAAAAAATGGTACTGCGCGAAACGGAGCGCGCGTTCGTCTACTTTTCGCTGCACGGCATGACGGTGGATGCCGTGATCGTGAACCGACTGCTGCCGGCGGAAGTAACCGACACATGGTTCGGCCAGTGGCACAGTTCACAGCAGAAAGCGTTGCGCGAGGTCGAGGAGTATTTCGCTCCAGTGCCCGTTCAACGGGTGCCACTTTTCGCGCAGGAGGTGCTCGGCAAAGAACGGCTGCAGGAGCTAGCCCGCGCGCTGTATCATGGCGACGAAGATCCTTCGGCCGTGACCCGCACGGAGCGACCGTATACGTTCGCGAAAACAAACGGAATCTACGAGATTCACATGCATTTGCCGTTTGCGGCCAAAGGCGAGATCGGGTTATTCAAGAAGGGCGACGATCTGATCGTAGAGGTCGGCACACTTCGACGTCATATCGGCTTGCCGCGGGCGATGGCGGGGCTTCTGCCGTCGCGAGCGAAACTGCAGGAGCGGATGCTGACGATCGAAATGAAGGAGGCATGATGGCTAGCGAAAAAGAAAGCAGCGGACAGCCGGAGGAGCAACATGCGGCCGGTCAATGCGTCTGCCATGAAGTTTTGGATCATCTAGCAAAGTGCTTTGAAGCTTCTCCGGCCGTGAAGCAGCACCTGATGAATTCGCGGGTGGAGTTTCTGAAAGCGGTCCGGGCTGTGATCGATCAGCGTATCGAACGGCTCTCAAGTTCCTCGCAACGGGGCACGCGCGTAAGCGTGGAATGATTCTCGCATCCGTCTAGCCCGGGCCGCAGGGAGTAGCACTTAGTAGCAGTTCTGCCTCCCACCACGGATCTGGATGGGGTTCTGGTACTTGATGGAACAAGATGGGCATCTAGAGGAAGGTTCTGTTCCTTCGGCACTGGAACGGGCGAGAGATCAGCTCCCTGGCGGGATTGAATAGATAAATAGAACCCGTTGAATCAGCTACTTACAACAACCCTCTTCAGCTACCGACGGGCCAATTGGAACATGAAATGCTTTGAACAGCTTGGCCAAGCTGTGGCTGCGCTTGGGCACAGTCGTTTCGGGCAGGCTTGCCAATCCAGCTGTTCGCGGCGAGAATCCAACGTGAAGTGCGGCTGCATCCCGGTCCAGGCCGTAAGAGGAGCGTAACAAGATGAAAGGCGTCGTACTGGCAGGCGGGACGGGCAGCCGGCTGAATCCGCTGACGCGCGTGACCAACAAGCACCTCCTTCCGATTTATGACAAGCCGATGGTGTACTACCCGATCCATACTCTGGTGAATGCTGGGATTGAGGAAATCCTTCTGGTCACCGGCGGGAAGAACGCAGGAGACTTTCTGCGGTTGCTCGGGAACGGCCGCGACTTCGGGCTGAAGCACCTGAATTACACCTACCAAGAAGGCGAAGGCGGAATCGCAGAAGCTCTGGGCCTGGCGGAATTCTTCGCCGCGGGCGAGCCGATCTGCGTCGTGCTGGGAGACAACATCATCGAGGGCAACATTTGCCAGGCGGCGGAGAGTTTTAAGCAGCAGAAAAATGGCGCCAAAATTTTGCTGCAAGAAGTGCAGGACGCGCAGCGCTTCGGCGTGGCGGAAGTTCGCGGCGAACGAGTGGTGCGCATCGAAGAAAAACCGGAGGCTCCGAAATCCAATTTCGCAGTGGTCGGGATCTACCTATATGACGCCAGCGTGTTTGAGAAAATTCACCGGCTGAAGCCTTCCGGCCGCGGCGAGCTGGAAATCACGGACGTCAATAACTTCTACATCGAAGACGGCACGTTGAGCTGGAACATGCTGGACGGCTGGTGGACGGACGCAGGCACTTTCGAATCGCTGCTGCGGGCCAACGCCCTGGTGGCGGAAACCGGCGCAAACAAAATGGACCTTCGCTCGCGCACCGGGGCCGCTGCCCCCACCGAAGTGACTCGATGAGAATCCTGGTCACGGGCGGCGCCGGATTCATCGGCTCGAATTTCATTCGTCACATCCTGGCGCTCGGCCGAGGCGACGCGGTCGTCAATTACGACAAGCTGACCTACGCAGGGAACCTGGCCAATCTCGATTCGGTGGCGAACGATCCGCGGTACGTCTTCATGAAGGGCGATATCTGCGATGCAGCCGCTGTGGAAGAAGCGATGAACGGGTGCGACGCAGTGGTGCATTTTGCCGCCGAATCCCATGTGGACCGCAGCATCTATGAGCCCGCCGCATCCATCGAAACCAACGTGAAGGGCACATTCGTGCTGCTGCAGGTGGCGCGCAAGCTCGCGGTCCAGCGATTCGTTCATATTTCCACCGATGAAGTTTATGGCGATATGCGGCCCGGCGCTTTCGCCGACGAAGATTCTCCCGTGGAGCCGAGCAGCCCGTACTCGTCGTCGAAGGCAGCGTCCGACCTGCTGGTGCGCTCGTTCGTGCGCACCTACAACTTCCCAGCGGTCATTACGCGCTCTTCGAATAATTACGGCCCCTATCAGTTTCCAGAGAAATTCCTGCCTCTGATGGTCACCAACGCCCTGGACGATAAGCCGCTGCCGATCTATGGCGACGGCCAGCAGCAGCGCGATTGGTTGCACGTGGAAGATAATTGCCGCGGAATCGTGGCGGTGCTGGAGCGCGGGAGCATCGGCGAGGTTTACAACATTGGCGGGCTGGACGTGGTGGATAATCTCACGATGGCCAAGCGCTTGCTGAAACTGATGGGCAAACCCGAATCGCTGCTTACGTACGTGAAGGACCGCCCGGGACACGACCGCCGGTATGCGTTGCGCTGCGAAAAAATGGAAAAGCATCTGGGCTGGAAACCATCTGTTTCGCTCGAGGAAGGCTTGCGTCAAACCATCGACTGGTACAAGGGCCAGGCCGCGTGGCTTGCGGGCGTGCGCGACGGAAACTATCGCAGCTATTACGAGCAATATTACGAAAATCGCGATTCCTCGTTACGCGACATCGCTGGACGCGTGCCGGAGCCGACCGCGAACTGAGGTCGCGCTGAGCCAATATATTCCTCGACCGATTGCTCAACGATGAGTTCAAAATCTTCGACAATTGGCACCGCGCTGCAGCGGGTTGAAACGTCACTGCCAGGTGTGCTGGAAATTCGCCCTAAACTTTTTCAAGACGCGCGTGGCTTTTTCATGGAGACGTATCACCGCGCGAAGTACGCCGAGCTGGGAATCACAGATCCGTTCATTCAAGACAATCATTCGCGCTCGGTAAAGGACACGCTGCGCGGATTGCATTACCAACTGCGCCATCCTCAGGCGAAACTCTGCCGCGTGGTTGAAGGCGAAGTTTTTGACGTCGCTGTCGACATCCGTGCCGGCTCGCCTGCCTTCGGGAAATGGACCAGCGTGTTTTTGTCCGCTCGCGAGCAAAATCAAATCTACATTCCCGCGGGATTCGCGCACGGATTCGTTGCGTTGACCGACGTGGTCCAGTTTCTTTACAAGTGTAGCGATTATTACGCTCCCGGCGACGAGTACGGCATCATCTGGAACGACCCCGATCTGAAGATCCAATGGGATCTCGCCAAACCGCTCGTCTCCGAGAAAGACGCGGCCTATCCGAAGCTGGCCAACATCCCACGGGAATTGCTTCCGAAGTATTCCGGCCAATGAAACAGCGCATTCTGCTGATCGGTAAAAACGGCCAGGTGGGCCGCGAGCTCGAACGTATCCTCGCTGGCCCGAGTGAACTTGAGGCGTTCGGCCGCGAAGAATTGGACTTGGCGAAGCCAGAATGCGTACGCAAGGCAATCCGCGAATTTCGGCCCAACGTCATCATGAACGCGGCCGCGTACACAGCCGTTGACAAAGCGGAAAGCGAAGAGCCGCTGGCGCGCGCCATCAATGCGGACGCTCCAGCCGTGCTGGCTGAAGGAGCGAAAGAAATCGGTGCCGCACTGGTTCACTATTCCACCGATTACGTTTTCGACGGGAGGAAGGGCAGCCCGTATGTCGAAAGCGACGCCACTAAGGCGCTCAGCGTGTACGGTCGCACGAAATTGGCTGGAGAAAACGCCATCCGCGCAGTGGGCGGGCGCTACCTGATTTTCCGCACGGAATGGGTCTACGCAACGCAGGGCAAGAATTTTCTACTCAGCATTTTGAGGCTTGCCACCGAACGAGAAGAGTTGCGCATCGTTTCGGACCAGGCCGGCGCGCCCACATGGAGCCGCGAAATCGCTGCCGCCACCGCGAAGGTAGCGATCGACGAATGGCAGCGGGCCGGGTCGGCAGATTTGCGGCCTTGGCGCAGCGGAACCTATCACATGACGGCTGCGGGCCAAACCAGCTGGTTCGACTTCGCGCGCGCGATCATCGAGCATGTACGCGGTTGTTCCGAGCGGCCCGCGTGGCTCACCGCCGCTATTGGCAATAAGTCTTTAAAGGTCCGACGAATTGTGCCTATTGCGACCAAAGACTATCCGACTCCCGCGCGTCGTCCTGCTTACTCCGTTCTCTCAAACTCGCTGCTGAAGCAGACTTTCGGCGTCGCATTGCCCGATTGGCGCATCCAATTGGAGACGGCATTGGCGTTTCGGCGAATCAAGTGACCGTGAACCTGTCCGCCAGTTTCGCGCCGCCGCGATTCCAATCATCAGGGTGGGTGCGTTGCGATTGTCCGACCGCTGGAATTCTGTCGCCTCGCGCGACTGGTGCAAGTTTCTACCCCAAACAGATACGGAAAGGAAAATGAATGAGCGCCGAGCGTAATCCGGAATTCTTTGCGGGAAAAGGTGTCAAGATCGGAATCATCGGATGCGGGTATGTGGGACTCCCACTTGCGTTGCGGTTTGCAGACGTTGGCCAGCGCGTGACTGGCTTCGACTTGGACAAAACGAAAGTCGACAAGCTGAACGCCGGACAGTCCTACATTCAGCATATTCCGGAGGAGAAAATACGCGAGCACGTGCAAGCCAAGAGGTTCGACGCGACCAACGATTTCGTGCGTCTGCGCGATATGGACGCCATTCTGATCTGCGTGCCCACGCCATTGGACGAACGCCGCGAGCCCGACCTCAGCTACGTGGAGCAGACCGCGAAAGCGATCGCTCCGCATTTGCAGCGCAAGCAGTTGGTCGTGCTGGAGAGCACCACCTATCCTGGCACGACCGAAGAAATGGTCCTGCCGATCCTCAAGGCCGGCGGGCTGAAGTGCCCGATTTCGGCCGGTGGTGGCGCGCAGGACGTCCAAACAGATTTTTATCTGGCCTTTTCGCCGGAGCGCGAAGATCCGGGAAATAAGCAATATGGCCTAGCGCAGATTCCCAAGGTGGTGGGAGGAGTGAACCCGGCCAGCGGCAAGGCGGCGGCGGGATTGTACGCTCAAATCGTTTCGCGCGTTGTGCCGGTCAGCTCCACGCGCGCGGCGGAAATGGTGAAGCTGCTTGAGAATATTTTTCGCTGCGTGAACATCGCTCTAGTGAACGAGCTCAAGCAGCTCAGCCTGCGCATGGGACTGGACATTTGGGAAGTGATTGACAGCGCGGCATCGAAGCCTTTCGGGTTTATGCCGTTCTATCCGGGACCCGGGCTCGGCGGACACTGCATTCCCGTCGATCCGTATTACCTCTCGTGGAAGGCGCGCGAGTATGATTTCGCCACGCGGTTCATCGAACTCGCCGGCGAGATCAACACCGAGATGCCTTACCACGTGGTGAACGCGGTGGCAGCGGCACTGAACCAGCGCGAAAAAAGCATTAAGGGCTCGAAAATTTTACTGCTGGGCGTGGCCTACAAAAAAGATGTTGATGACCTGCGCGAATCGCCTTCGCTTAGACTGTTGGAGCTGCTGGCGGAAAAGGGAGCGGTGCTGGATTATAACGATCCGTATTTCCCGGCGCTTTTCAAGATGCGGCACTACGATTTCTCAGACAAGCGTTCGGTGGAGCTGACGCCGACAAACGTGGCGAGCTACGACTGCGTGTTGATCGCCACGGATCATTCGAAGTACGACTACGACGCGATCGTGCGCGATGCGAAGTTGGTTGTCGACTCGCGCAACGCGACACGGCGCGTGAAACAGAATCGGGAAAAGATCGTAGCTTGTTGATGGCCGGGTGCCAACGGCGGGGGATTTTGTTGGCGACTCGGCAGCGCGGGTCGGGGGAGTGCCGCTTGAGCGACTACTGGGCCGGTATTTGTACGGTGACCGCGTTCGAATAACCGCTCAGCATGTTGGAAGCGTTAACGGATTTCACAGCGTAAACATATGTCTGCCCGTTGACCACTTTTGTGTCCGTATAGGTCGTGGTTGGGACCGCGCTGGTGGTGATCTGCGAGAGGTCGCTCGCCGAAGAACCTCGAAAGACGAAATAGCCAGTCACAGGCGAACTGCTCGGCTGCCAATTTAACGCCACGGAGTGATTCCCGCTAGCGGCAGCACCGTCTCCGGAAAGCGAAATCTGCAGATTGGAATTCGAGGCGTTGCTGGCAACGATGATGTCGCCCGTGGCACTGCCGGTCGCTGTTGGTTGAAAAGCGACTGAAAGCGTCACTGATTCGCTGGGTGTGAGAGTCACATTCGAGCCACCGCTCACGCTATATCCAGCGCCGGAAGCGGTCACGCTCGATATCTTCACATCCGCGCTGCCAGCGGCCGTCAAGGTTACAAGCTGCGAGGTGGAAGATCCCACGGCGACGTTACCGAAGCTGACCTGCGCGGAACTTGGGGACAGTTGAGAAGATTGCGACCCACCGGTAGCTCCCGCCCCGGCGCCAGTACTATTGGCGGTGGGATTACTCGTCAACCCCGTACAGCCCGCCGCAAAGACCCAGGCGGAGAGTGCAATTCCGACCGTGGCAAGGCGACCAGCAAAGGCTAAATTGCGGCCAAACCCTCTAACGGTAAAGCTCTTTGTTTTCTTGGGCGCGCCGTCGATTCTCATGTGAGTGTCCGCGGATATTGTGGAGCGGAGAAGCGGCGGTGACTACTGTACCGAGGGCCAGTTTTGGTACAGGCGTCTACACCTGTACTTTGGGACAGTTCTAGGCCTCCTAATGATGGCCCAAGCGCTCCCATGCGGAGCGCCAGTCTCTCACTCAAAATTCAGCGACCACGCAGCATCCTACGGAACGCTAACCGTCGTCGGACTGGAGTCAGAGCTCTCAACACCGCTCGAATCGACGGCAGTAACCTCATAACTGTAGGTAGTCGCAGCCTGCACGCTCGTATCCGTAAATTGGGTGCCCGAATCCGCAGATGTCGAATTCACCTTCGTGTACTGACCCGAGCCCGTCTTGCGGTAGACGTAGTAGCCGGTCACACCGGTAGACGTGCTCGCGCTCCAGGACAGCAACACCGTATGCGATTCACCCGCCAGGGAGATCGCCATCGGCGAATTGGTTGCGTTGCTGACGATGCTGACACTGCCAGTCGCGCTTCCGAGTCCGGTCGGCGCAAACGTGACCGTTAGGGTCGCCGTCTGATTCGGCGACAGGATCAATCCGGAAGTGATTCCAGTAGCCGTATAGCTGGAGCCGGTCACGTTTAGTGCGGAAATCGTAATGTTCGAGTTGCCGGTGTTGGCGATGGTGGTGGTCTGCGAGCTATTGTTTCCCGCTTGCACATTTCCGAAACTGAGGCTCGAAGGAGACGAGCTGAGCGACTGAGTAGCCGACGTCCCAGTGCCCGTCAGAGGAATGGCAATTTGCGCCGGTGAGCCGTTTGTGGTGAGTGCGATCGATCCGCTCGACGAACTTCCCGAGGTGGGCGTAAATACCGCATTGAAGTTCAACGTGGCACCTGCTGCGATAGTGCTCGACGTGGACAGCCCCGAGACACTAA
>JBOGMX010000035.1:0-92692 GCA_050746725.1 Candidatus Acidiferrales bacterium
GGGCTGGAGCGGATGTCGGCCGCGATGCAGCACGTCATCTCGAATTACGATACCGACCTGCTGAAGCCGATCGTTCACAAAGCGGGCGACCTCTTTGGAAGATCGCTGGGTGATGACGCGCGCACCGACACCGTGCTGCGGATCAACGCCGACCACGCCCGTGCGACCGCGTTTCTGATCCACGACGGCGTGCTGCCCTCGAATGAAGGCCGCGGCTACGTGCTGCGCAAAATCATGCGCCGCGGCATGCGCCACGCGCAGCTGCTTGGTCCCGAACAGCCTTTCTTTACCGACATGATCGTAGCTGTGCGCGATCTGATGGGCGGCGCCTATCCGGAACTCCTCGGCGAAGCTGGCGCGCACGTGCTGAAAGTTGTGTCCGAGGAAGAGAAGCGATTCCACCATACGATCGAAGTTGGACTAGAGCACCTTCAAAATGGACTACAAAATCTTCAAGACAACATCGACCGAGTCGAGCGGGAATACACGCAGGCGCTTAGAATCGCTCGCGACCCGGGGGCGTATGGTGACGTGAGCGCAGCGGATTTCGAAACGCACAAGATGAGTGTCGAAACGGGCCGGACCCTCGACGGACGCGAGGCGTTTCGGCTCTACGACACGTACGGACTTCCGAAAGATTTCATTGAAGACGTGGCGCGCGACTCAGGTTTTGAGGTCGATTGGAAGGCGTTCGATCGTGCCATGGAAGAGCAGCGCACGCGCGCGAAAGCTTCCTGGAAGGGCACATCGAAAGCGCTGGCGAATCCGGCGTACGCGCAGCTCGCCGAAACTTTTCGAACTGAGCCAGACTTTTACTTCGGCGCCGCCACGAGTGACTGTCGCATCGAGGCCATCATCACCAAGGAAGGCTCGGTGAACGAAATCCGCAAGGGCCAGGAGGCGGAGGTCGTGCTCGACCGCACTTCCATCTACGCCGAATCCGGCGGGCAGGTTGCCGACGTTGGCGGCTTCTACGACGATTCCGAAACGCTTCATCTCGCCGAGGTTCGCGGCGCATATTATCCGGTTGCGGGACTCGTCGCGCACCGCATACTCGCCAAGGAAGACTTGCAGGTGGGCGACCGCATCGCCACAGTCGCGGACGCGGACCGCCGCGCGCACAACATGCGCAATCACACTGCTACGCACCTGATGCATGCCGCGCTGCGCAATATTCTGGGCACGCATGTGAAGCAAGCCGGATCGCTTGTTGCGCCCGATCATCTGCGCTTTGATTTTTCGCATTTCGCCGCCGTCGATTCCAGCGAGCTGGCCGATGTCGAGCAGCAAGTGAACGAAGAAATCCTAAAAAATCTGGAGCTGCGCACGGACATAACGAACATTGATGACGCTCTGGCTTCCGGCGCGCTGGCCTTCTTTGGCGACAAGTACCCGGAATCGAATGTCCGCGTGGTCACCGTCGCGGACCCGGAATCTCCGCGTGGCTTCTACAGCAAGGAACTTTGCGGCGGCACGCATGTGGGACGAACCGGCTCCATCGGCATCTTCAAAATCGTGGCCGAGCAATCGGTTGCCGCGGGAGTGCGCCGCATCGAAGCCATTTCCGGAGATCGCGCTTTGGCCGATTACCAGCGCGCCCTGGGAATCTTGCGATCCGCAGCGGGGCTGCTGAACTCGTCCGAAGACGGGGTCCTGGAAGCTATCGAGCGCCAGTTGGAAACCACCAAACAGCTCGAAAAGCAGCTTAACGCCCTAAAGCGCAAATCCGCCGGCTCGCTTGCTGACGACCTAATCGAAAACGCCCGGGAAGTGAAGGGTGTCCGCGTCCTGGCCGCGCAAGTACCGGGCTACGATCGGGCGGCCCTCCGCCAACTGGTTGACGCGCTGCGCCAAAAGCTAGGCTCCGGCGTGATCGTATTGGCCTCTGCTGAAGACGGTAAAGTCGCTCTAATTACAGGAGTTACGAAAGACCTCACCTCGAAAGTTCACGCCGGGAAAATCGTCCAGGAACTCGCCAAGGTCGTCGGCGGTTCCGGAGGCGGAAAACCCGATTTGGCCGAGGCTGGCGGAAAGGACACATCCGCGATAGAAAAAGCCCTCGGTAACGTTTACCCCCTTTTAGACCAGTTGTTATAATTCCCGCCGCGCCAGAAACTTACGCCGGATATTTGCCTTCCGGTGGGTCGTTGACCTCTGACGGCCGCTATCCAAAGTTAGTTCGCGAGTGAAATCGTTCTGCCTTCCCCTAAGGCCTGAGTGAGCGCCAGTGAAACCGACTGCTGCCATCGCGTTTGTTGCAATGTTGGCGGGATTCTGGTTGTCGCTGCCCGTCTCGACTCGCGCCCAAATCGTGGCATCCGTTGGCGCAGACGGACAAATAGTCTACGTCAACGGAGATTCCCCGAGACACCGCCATAGGAGTACTATTAGTTCTCCCTCGGCGGCGCTATCGGGCCGCTCCTCAGGCCGCGGAAGCGACAAGGCAACCAGCGGGTCAACGGGCGTATCCGAAACATCGTCTGACCCGGGGCTGGACCAAATCGTCCGAGCTGCCGCCGAACGGCACGACCTGGACCCCGCGCTGGTAAAAGCCGTTATCAGCACGGAGTCCGATTGGAATCCGTATGCAGTTTCGCCTAAGGGGGCGATGGGGTTGATGCAACTGATCCCGGCAACGGCAGAACGCTTTGGCGTTGGGAATCCTTACGATCCTGCCCAGAACGTGGAGGGCGGGACCGCGTACCTGAAAGAGCTGCTCGATCGGTATCACGGTAATTTGAAAGAATCGCTCGCGGCCTATAACGCAGGCCCGGGCGCCGTGGACGCGAGCGGCGGCGTTCCGTGGTATCCGGAAACGCGACGGTACGTGCAAAAGGTAACCAACGCTTACTACCGGTCCGATTCGGACCACAAACCCACGCTTTCCGGATTTCGCAGAGCTCCGGTGCGGCGGGTGGTGGAGCCGGACGGACAGGTTGTTTTCACGAACGAATGAGACGCCGAGCATCCACATCGCCACAATCCGCCGCTGAACGAGTCCTGATAATCGCCGGGATCGCTCTTGCGTTGTCGCTGTGTTTCGCCGTGCGAGCGAACGCTGATGATTTGTCGCAAGCTCGGAATCAGTTCGCGCGCGCTGTTACGATGCGGACGATGCTCGAGGGCTATCTGGAAAAAGACCGCTCGCTCGCCGATTACAAGAAAACCGTCGCGGCCTACCACAAAGTGTACTTGATCACGCCGGATTCGGAAGATTGCACGGCTTCGTTCATCGCCGAGGGCGAACTTTACGAGGAAATGGGCCGGCTGTACAACGCCCAATACTTCCATTACGCGATCGACGTGTACCGGTTTTTGCTCCAACAGTATCCGGGCAGCCGCTATCGCGGCGAGGCGCTGCTGGCAATCGCCAGCATTCAGAAAGACGATTTGCAGAATTCGCAGGACGCGCAGGCGACCTACAAGCAATATCTGAAAATGTTTCCGCATTCGGAGAAAGCGCACGAAGTGCTGGCCGATTTGCGCGACGTGACGAATCCAGATGAGACTCAACCGTCCGCGCCGCCGGATGAATTGCCGGAGCTTCAAGGGCAGCGCGTGGAGCCGCGCGTCTTGGACGGGAGCGCGGCGGCTGTGTCGAGTATCCGCACGTGGAACGTCGATGGCGCCACGCGAATCATGGTGGGGCTTACCAACACGATCCGGTACACGGCCGCGCACATTTCTTCGCCCGATCGCATTTATTTCGATCTCTACAAAGCGCAGCTGAGCCAGAAATTCTCCAGCAGAATTCCCGATCTGCCGGATGGGCTGCTGAAATCCTTGCGCGTGGCGCAGAACCGGCAGGGCGTGGTGCGAATCGTGCTCGACGTGAACGGCGCGAAGAATTATTCCGCGTATTTGCTGAGCGATCCCTACCGCTTGGTGATCGAAGTTCGGGGATCGCCGACAAACGTGTCTCGAAATGGAACCACGACAGCCGCTGCGGCACCGGCAGCCGATGAGACGGCTAACGTGAATCGAAGTGGCCGTGCAGCCTTGGCTTTCGATCTAAAGAAGTCCGAGGCAAGGATCGCCGTCGAAACGGCGGGGAGTCCGGGCCCGGGCGATTCCGATGCGGCCGACCTTCATCCGCCGGCCGTCCCGCTGCCAACTCGGGACGGGAGCCGTTCGCTGGCACGTGTGCTCGATTTGAAGGTGCGTCGTATTGTAATCGATCCTGGCCACGGTGGCCGCGACACGGGAACGATCGGCCCGCACGGGCTGGAAGAAAAAGACGTCTGCCTCGATGTAGCGCTGCGGCTGGGACGCTTGATCGAGCAGCGTCTGCCCGGAGCGCAAGTAATCTATACGCGCAAGACCGACGTCTTCATTCCGCTGGAGGAACGCACGGCGATCGCCAATCGCGCGCATGCCGATCTTTTCATTTCGATTCATGCGAACTCCAGCCCCGATCCGGAGGTGCGCGGAGTGGAAACGTATTACCTGAATTTCGCCACTTCGCCCGAAGCGATGGCCGTAGCCGCGCGCGAAAACGCGACTTCGGAGCAGACCGAGCACGACCTGCCGGATCTGCTAAAGAAAATCGCCCAAAACGACAAAATCGCGGAATCGAAGGAGCTCGCGCAAGACATTCAGGGGGCCCTATCGCATCGGCTGGAGCTGGTGAGCCGCCACGAGCGGAATCGGGGCGTGAAGAAAGCGCCGTTCGTCGTGCTGATCGGTGCGAACATGCCTTCGGTACTGGCGGAAATCTCCTTTCTCAGCAATCCCACCGACGAGCGGCTCCTGCGTAAACCCGAAGAGCGGGAGCGCATCGCCATTGGACTCTATCGCGGAATCGCCACCTATCTGAAGAGCCTCAACAGCCTGACGTACGACAAGCAGAAGATTGCATCGGACCGTCCCAGCGCGATCCCCCTGGAAGCCGCGGCAGCGGTAGCGCCAACCGGGAACTCAAAGTAAAATCAAGGTATCTAATTCCATAGGTAAAAACATGCGTCGTGTAACGATTTCGCTCGCGGTATTTTTGGTATTGGCCGGGTTTGCCGCGGCTGCCCAACAACTCCTTCCGCTTTCGTTTGCCGGCTGGACTGGCTCCGTCCAGCCAGGTCTTTCTTCGGCAGCGCTGATTGGTTCGGATCAGCAGGCGGGAGTCCCTGCGAACCAGGGATCGTCCGCGCTGGCGGAGTACGGTTTTGTGTCCGGAGAAAACGGGACGTACAAAAAAGATGCGGAATCGGTGGCGGTGAATGTGTACCGGATGAAGGACCCGAGCGGAGCTTATGGGCTCCTGACCTATCTTCGCGCACCGGATATGCGGAACTCGAAACTGGCGACCCATTCGTTCGCTTCGAATGATGAAGCGCTGATCCTGAAAGGCAACTTGGTGATCGACGTTCACGGAAAGGAACTGCGCAGACACGAGGCGGAATTGAAGGTCCTGGCGCGAGACGTTGGAGCACACGGGGAGGGTGGAGCGCTGCCAACTCTATGGGAGGAGCTGCCAGCGAAGGGGTTGATGTCGGGCACCGACCGGTACGTGCTTGGGCCGCGGACTTTGAACCAGCTTTTCCCGATTCCGGTTGGAGATTTGGTGGGATTCAATATGGGCGCTGAAGCAGAAGTGGCACAGTATCGAGCCGGGAAGAGCAACGCAACATTGCTATTAATCGATTTGCCGACGCCGCAGATCGCGACGCAGACTTTGAAGCGGCTGGCCGGCCTGTATAACGTGAACGGGTCGAAACCGGGCGCTGGTGTTCCGATTTATGCCAAGAGGATGATGACAACGCTTGTCATACTTGCTGGAGCGCCGACGGGGGCGGAAGCGCATGCACTCCTGGATGAAGTGCAATCCGGCGAAGTGCTCACGTGGAATGAGCCGACGCCCAAGGGGAAGCAGGCGGACATTGGCACAATTGTGGTGGGAACGATCGTTGGAACAGGCGCAATTTGCGCGTTTTCAATCGTGGCTGGCCTGGCATTTGGTGGATTCCGGCTTGCAATTAAGCGGGCGATGCCAGGGAAAGTGTTCGATAAGCGAAAGCACTTAGAGGTCCTACAGCTCGGACTTACCAGCAAGCCCATCAATGCGGAGGACTTCTACGACCGTAGCGGACCCAGGATCAAAATGGGTCCGGTGGACAAAAGTCTGCCGGATAGGGTGGCGCTGCGGCTATTCCGCTGAAAACAAGTAACTTAAAAACAATTTATGTTTTGGGATTCCCGCTTGACTTCGATTAAGCCCCTGACTAGACTGCGGTCGAGGAAAGGTTTCTGTGGCCATCCGCGCATTGGCCGGAGAACTTTCTCCCTGAAGGCCCGCCGAAAAGTGGGCCTTCTTTTTTTGGCAACTTCGCAAGCCACTGATTGTAATGTATTTATCTAAAAACGATAGGCTTTGTGTTCGTCGTTGCCCGCTAGGGCGCTAGCGCGCGGCAAGGGCCGGATCGCCGGCGGAATTTAGGACTGTTTCGTAATAAGCTTCGTAGCGCGGGATGATGTCGTTGGAGCAGTAGCGGGCCCGAGCATTCACGCGGGCTATTTCACCCATGGTGCGGCCGTGATCGGGCCGGGCAAGAATATCCAGCGCGTATTTGGAGGCGGTTTCGACGTCGTGGGGTTCGAACAGGTAGCCATCCTCGCCGTGGGTCACCACTTCCGGCAAGCCTCCCACATTTGTTGCGAGCACTGGGACTTCGCAGGACATCGCTTCGAGCGCGGCGAGCCCAAACGATTCCGAATCGCTCGGCAGCAGGAATAAATCGCCCACGCCTAGGATTTCGTGCACGTGATCCTGCTTGCCGATGAAAAACACGTCCTTCGAAAGCTTCTTTTTCCTCACCAGATATTCGGCGGCGCCACGGTCGGGACCATCGCCAATCATCACTAGCTTGGAAGCCATTTTTTCGCGGACCCGGGCGAAGATTTCAATCACGTCGGTGATGCGCTTCACCGGACGAAAATTCGAGAGGTGCATCAGAATCGGCTCGCCGTTTCTCGCCCAGCGCGCACGCAGGGATCGATCTTCGGCGCGCTTGTACAACTCGCAGTTCACGAAATTCGGTATCACGTCGATGGGTCGGCGGATTTCGAATTCGCGAATGGTGCGGTCGCGAAGATAATTCGAGATGGCGGTAACGCCGTCGCTCTGCTCGATGGAGAAGCGGGTAATCGGCAAGTAGCTTCGATCGCTGCCGACCAGGGTTATATCGGTGCCGTGCAGTGTGGTGATGAAAGGCAGGCGGCGAGGTGCAGCCATCAGCCTGGCAAGCAGCGCACTGACGGAGTGCGGGATCGCGTAGTGCACATGCAGCAGATCGAGAGAAACCTCCTCGGCGATTTCCAGCATTTTGGTGGCGAGCGCGAGAGTGTACGGCGGGTGATCGAACAGCGGATAGGTGGCTACTTCGACTTCGTGAAAGGTGATCCGCTCATTCATGCTGTTTAAGCGGATCGGAACCGCGTAGCTGATGAAATGCACGTCGTGGCCGCGGGCGGCGAGCTCCATGCCGAGCTCGGTGGCAACTACACCGGAACCGCCGTACGTTGGATAGCAGGTAATCCCAATTTTCATGGAGTATGCGGCGACGCGCTCGCGAGTGTCTCGCGCGGTCGCGAAGCGCGTGCCGGAAGCGAGAACTTGCTAGTGACCGTTATTGCCGCCGTTCGATGCGTCGTCTCCGTCTTTATATAAATAGCGGATGCAATGCTTATAGATCAAAAGATTGGGGCTGCCGTAGCGCGTAAGTTTGATGCAATCACGGTCGTACCATTCCACGGTGCCGCGAAGAACTTCACCGTCAGTCAAAACGATGGCGACAGGAGTTCGTGATTGCATTTGCTTCACAAAATAAAAGTTTTCCGCGTAGGTTTGCTCAGGAGGAGCAGGCTTTTTGCGTTGCGGGATTGCCGCTTGCGGCATGGGCTGGGCGGAGCGCGGCGCAAAGGTGTCCTTCGCTTCGGCGAGGACTGGGCGGAAAAGCTTGCGGTTCACCATAAGTGCTCCTTGGGACTGTAGGAAAGCGGGGTACTGTTGTTATGACTATGAAAATGCAAAATCGGTTGCAACATCTTTGCGAAATAACTTTTTACCGCGAATGAATTGTGATGCGCGTCAGGCGCCCAGCGAAACGGCGAGCGAATCCAAGCCCAACTGGCGGCCAATATTGCGGCGCAGCCGTGCTTCCAGGGTATCGAGGCCGCGCGTAGCCTGCAGGACCCAACGCCAATCAACCCGCTCCGCAAGGGAATCGATCTCTTGCCGCAGGTCCGGGTTTCTAGGAAGACGACTCTGACCGCCCTGTGAGGCTTCGAGCAAGTCCGTGAGGAGACTATAGAACAGGGCCAAGATGTTTTCAAACGATTCCTTCTCTTGCTTCGAAAGCTGAGCAGTGGCCGCGAAAATTTCGTTGTATTTTTTCGCGGCGACGGCGTTGCGCAGCAGCTGGAGAATGCTGGTGCGCAGGCGCCTCGATTCCTGGATATCGATCGTAAGCGCCGCTCCGGGGCTGCCGGCGGAGAGCTGTGCCGCTAGCCCGCGGTCGGCGGGTTTGAATTCGGAGCGGTGTCTCAGAAATCGCTCGATTTCCTCCATCGGCACGGGTGCGAACTGAAATTGCAGGCATCGCGAACGGATGGTCGGCAGCATGGCGTCGGGCGATTGGGCGAGCAGGATCAGCGTGGCCGACTCGGGAGGCTCCTCGAGAATTTTGAGGAACAAGTCGGCGTCGCCTGGGCGCATGGTATCCGCGCCATCGAGGATAAAAACGCGGCGGCGGCCAAGTGGATGGAAATACGCGGCGCGCTGGACGGCGCGCAGTTGTCCAACACGGATCATGGGGCGCGCCACGGGAGTGCGCAAGCGAACGGGATCGGGAACGATCAGCCAAACGTCGGGATGGGGCTCAACAATTAGCGGCGTGCGTTCGACAGCCGCGGCATCGGCGCTTTCCCCGCGTTCGGCAAGCCCGGCGGCAATCAACTCAGCGGGACGTTCGAGAGGGGCCATGCGGCGACAGGAAGGGCATTCACCGCAGTAATCGTCCTTGAGGCGCTCGCAATTGGCGGCTTGCGCGAACATGCGCGCGAGCGTGTATTTGCCTACGCCACGCGGGCCGGTGAAGAGCATTGCGCTGGGCACGCGTTCGCGCTGAAGCATGCCTCGCAACGCCCGGATGATGCGTTCATTGCCGAGAAATTCGTTGAATCCCATATCTAGCCCCGCCTCCGGAGCGCCGGCGCGATTCGAGATTCGACGGCTGTGAGAATGTCGTTGTGGATCGCTTCGGGCGATCGCAACGAAGCGCTGGCAGCGTCGAGACATTCGATACGCACCCAATTCGGTTGCTGCGCGAGCTGATCGTAGACGCGCGCAGCGGCTTCCAGATGCGAAAGGTCTGCCTCCTGAATGTCGTGCGTCTTATCGGTGTAAGCGCGGGCATTTTTGGTCGCGACGAGACGATGGGCCTCGGCCACTGGGACGCGCAGATAAATCACCAGATCTTCGGCGGGCAGTCCGTAGATTTGGTATTCGAGTTGGCGGAGCCAGGCGAGAAATTCGTCGCGTTTAGCAGGCGGCACGCGCGAGCCCTGATGCGCTAGATTTGAGGCGACGTAGCGATCGGAGAGCAGAGTTGTTCCCGCAGCGAGCGTCGCTTCCAGCGCGGGCTTCGATTCCAGGCGGTCGCCGGCGTAAAGCAGCGCGGAAAAGTGCGGATCAACGGATTCGAGCGAGCCAAACTCACCATTCAAGAAGCGCGCCACTAATTTGCCGAAGGAGCCGCCGTAGTTTGGGAAGCTGACTTGCGAGTACTCGAAGCTCCGGTTCGCGAGTGAGCGCGCGAGCAGCTCGAGCTGCGTGCGCTTGCCGGAGCCGTCGATTCCTTCGATGACGATAAACTTTCCGCGCGCAGGCATTGGGTTGCATCAGTTTAACACGAGCGTGCGTGCCCGGCGGGCTAGCGCGCGTAGATCAGAGCGACGATGGAAATTGCGAGGGCGGCGGTGGTCACAATGCCGCTCGATAGCGCGATCCAGAAAATTGCGCCGAGTCGCCGTGCGAGAGATTCTGTGAGGCTGGACGCGAATTCGAGGCTGGATTCGAGAGCGGTGATACGCGCGGCTTGGTTTCTGGCGAGCAATTCCAAATCGGCGATTCTTCGGTCGAGAGAGCCGGCGCTGGTGGTCTGGGAGTAGTCGATGGCCGGAGCCACTCGAAGCGAATCGACTTGCTGCTTGAGATCCATTGCGCGGCGGGCGAGGGAAGTGCCCAGCGAGATTGCTTTGAAAAGATCATCGAGTCCCATCGGAGTTGTCTCCTTCCGTTTGCGCTGCTGGGTCGTCGCCGTCGGGCAGTTCGGGCAGATCGCCGCGGGCGACTCCGCGCAATTCGGAGCGGATCAGGTCCGCGGAGAATCCCGCGCGGAGCAGGCTGCGATAGATTCCGGCGATCTGGCGCTGGTCCAGCGCGCCGCGAATGTGCGAGAGCCGGCGTTTCAAGCGCGCACGGACGAGTTCGACTTCGCCCGTCTCGGCGAAGACGGAATCGAGTGCAGCGTCTATCAGCCGATCCGGCACGCCGCGCCTTCGCAGCTCGCGGACGATGCGAAATCGGCCCTGTCGGCGAAAATTGGCATGCTGTCGCGCGAATTCGAGCGCGTAGCGCGCATCGTCAAGATAATTGTGCTCACGGAGGCGCGCGATGACCTGCGAGACGGCGTCTTTATCTTCCGCGCGGCGCTCAAGATACCCGCGCATTTCGTGGATCGAGTGGGCGCGGCGCATGAGCGCGCGGAGAGCGGAGTTGTAAAGTTCCTGCTCGCTTTCGAATTGGCGGAGAGATGAACGGGAGCGCACGCGGAAATTTAACCACAATTGCAGCACACAATGCGAATAAGCACGAAGTTGCGGAGCGGGCAATCAGGCGCGTGCCCAATCAGCTAGTGTTTCATTTCGACACCTTAAACGAAGACCGGTGTCCTTGCAGCTCCATCCCACTCGTAACATATACGTGGAGGACAGACCATGACTCTTCCGCGCCGGTGTACTTCTATAGTGATTCTAAGCGCTTGCTTCGCACTCGGCTGCGCCATTGGCGTCCAGGCGCGAAGCGCGCGTGCCAGGGCTGGTGCGCGGAGCGACAAGGCTGCGGCGGAAGCCGGGCCCGCGTTGATCGATCTAGCCGGTTACCAGCAAATGGTGGCTAGCTACCACGGTAAAGCGCTGATGGTCACGTTCTGGGCCACGTGGTGCGAACCTTGCCGCGACGAATATCCGATGATTGTGGACCTTGCGAAGAAGTACGCGCCGCAAGGGCTCGCGGTCGTGGGCGTCAGCCTGGACGAGAACTCGGACGTGAATTTAGTGCATCAGTTTCTCGCGCAAGCACGTCCGGATTTTCCCAATTATCGCCAAAAATCGGGCATCGACGTGAACGCGTTTTATCACGGCGTGAATCCAGCCTGGCACGGCACGATGCCGCAAACGATCTTTTACGGACGGGACGGCCACATCGCCCGGTACCTGATCGGAGCGAGTCCGCAGATGGCGTTTGAAAATGCCATCCGGCTGATTCTAATCAAATCCGCCGCGGAAAATGGCAAGACGATCTCGACGGCTGTGGGCGAGTAGGCAGCTCCGCACATGTCAGCAAGGGCCGCCCGCCTACGAATCTACCGCTGCGGCTGAATGGTCAAACGCTTTTCGAGCCTGAAGTGAAGCCTGGTTTCGGCCGGCAGTGTGATGTCCCGCTTGCCGGTGAACGCCGCGCCAGCGGTTCCGGCCCCACCGCCTGCCACAGCGCCGATAGCAGCACCTTTGCCGCCGCCCGCGATCGCTCCCACGATTGCCCCAAACGCGGCTCCTCCGCCTCCGCCGATCAGCGAGCGCTTTCTACGGCCCTTGCTGGCGTCTTCAAATTCCGAAGTTTCGATCCCGTATTTCTGGCCGTGTATCCGCAAGCCATCGAGCCTTAGTTCGAGGATCGCTCTGCCTTTCACGTGGCCAGCCGATTGCGCTTGGACAATTGTGCCGGTCGCCTTGGTTCCAACGGGAAGCAGCGTTTCACCGTCAACCCGTACTGGCTCGGCCAGCGATGCCGCAAACTCGTCGCCGCTACTGTTGTCCTTGGTGCTGATGTTTTGATCGAGTGTAACAGTGAGAATTTTTCCGGCGTCGATTACGATCGGAGCGGGAGCTGGCGGCGGCGGCGCGCTTGCCGGCGCATTTGGGGCCGAGTTGCTGCTGGTGGAGGATGCTGTGTTTGCGGCACCGGGCGCTTTGGAATGGCCGCATCCACATAGCGCAGCCAGTGCGGCCACTACAAGCCAGCGACCCATCGATGAATTCCGCATCTTTTTCACCTCTGTGAGAACGTGGGATTGGATCGAGGACTGGAAAGACTGCCGCAATTGTAATTCGGACGGAGGGTTAACTCAACGCGAGATAGCCGCCGGAGCGCCCGGCGAATTACGAGCTGTCGGCGCTCCGGCGGCGAAGTGTCGCTTTTACTGTTCCCTGGCAGCCAGGTAACGCTCCGCTTCGAGGGCGGCCATGCAACCGGATCCGGCGGCCGTTACGGCTTGCCGGTAGCGATGGTCCTGGACGTCGCCCGCGGCGAACACGCCTTCGACGCTGGTTTTCGCGCCGTCGTGCGCGATCAGGTAACCGGCATCATCCATAGCCAGCTCGCCCTTGAACACTTTGGTGTTCGGATCGTGGCCGATGGCGACAAAGACGCCTTCTGTGGCAATGGTCTTGGTTTCGTTCGTCTCCGTATTCCGAAGTTTTACGCAGTCCACGGCTTTATTGGCGACGTTCTCGACGTGTTCGATCACGTAGGGCGTAAGGAACTGTATCTTTTCGTTCTTGTGCGCGCGATCGAGCATGATTCGCGAAGCGCGAAACTCACTTCGCCGGTGAATCAAAGTGACTTTTTTGGCGAACTTGGTGAGGAACGTCGCCTCTTCCATTGCGGTATCGCCGCCGCCCACGACTACGATTTCGCGATTGCGAAAAAAAGCGCCGTCGCAGGTTGCGCAGGTGGAAACGCCATGGCCGAGCAGCTGACGCTCAGACTCCAGTCCGAGCGTTCGAGCCGACGCGCCGGAGGCCACGATCAGCGTCTCGCATTCGTAGCTTTGCTTCCCAGCGGTGATCTTGAAGGGAGGCTTGCTCAAATCGACGAGGGTAACCTCGCCGGGACAGAATTCCGCGCCGAAACGCTGCGCTTGCTTTCGCGCCCTCTCAATGAATTCGGGTCCCAAAATCCCATCGGGGAATCCGGGAAAATTCTCGACTTCGGTGGTCAACGCCAGTTGGCCTCCCGGCTCGTAACCATCCAACACGATCGGCTTCAAATCTGCCCGCGCCGTGTAAATCGCGGCAGTCAATCCCGCGCAACCGCTACCAATGATGACGACCTTGTGCACTGAGTTCTCCTAAATTATAGAGATGACTTCGGAAGGCCCGGCGATGCAGCGCCACAAACCAAAAAAGTATACCATTTCGGACTCGCGGCGTTTACGCGATAAAGCCTCGGGCGGGCGTTCTCGCGGAACTGGGGTTGCACTGTCTCGCGGGTAGGTTTGAAATCCCAGGAGCTTGCCAAGCGCCGCGGTTTACCAGTAACCTTCCGTCCTACTGTAGACGGAAGAGAAGGCTCGGAAGTTACCACGCAATCGAGCCGGCCTTCCCGCGCTGCATCCAGGAGAGAAATGATGTTCAAGGAATTTAAAGCGTTCGCAATGCGAGGGAACGTGCTCGATATGGCCATCGGCATCATTCTTGGCGCCGCGTTCGGGCGGATCGTCACGTCGATGGTGAGCGACATCCTGATGCCGCCGATCGGCTTGATTCTGGGAAGGGTCAATTTTTCGAGTTTGTTCCTGAATATTTCCGGGAAGTCCTATCCGACGATCGCCGCCGCCAAGGCCGCGGGCGCGGCTACCATCAATTACGGCTCGTTCATCAACACGATTATCGACTTCGTGCTCGTCGCGTTCGCGATATTTCTGCTGGTTCGGCAGGTGAATCGTTGGAGCAAGCCTGCTCCGGTGGCTGCCCCAACGACGAAAGAATGCCCCTTCTGCTTCACGGCGATTCCGCTGAAGGCTACTCGCTGCCCGAATTGCACGTCGGATTTTGCGCGGGATATGGCGATTGGATAGCTCAGCAATAAGTGGTGCGGGGTTGAGAAAGCGCCGCGGCGCCGAAAACGCGCCTGGAGGGAATCAGGGTTTCTCGCGGCGGGTTTCGATCTCGGCCAAGTGCTCGCGCAGCCTTTTCAGCACGTCATCCGCTTGGCCGCTTTTGATTTCGCGCTCGACTTCGCCCAGAGCGAAGTGAACGATGTCGTGATGGTGAATTTCCTGTTCGGGCAGGCCGTCGCTGAGTTCCAGCCAGACTCTATGCAGCAGGTCGATTTCTTTTGTTGTCAGTCGCGGTGCGTGCGGTCCTAGATAGAAAATTTGTTCCCGACCGGTTGGCGTAAAGACTTCCAAGGCCACTCGCGGCTTGGGCTCGGGCATCCGTTCCCACGACAGGCCAATCTCGCGCGCTTGCTCGGTAACCGGAGACTTCGCCGAGCTGCCAGCGATAATTGCGCTCGATTGCAGATTCGAAGCCGTCCGCAGGATCGCTTCCCATAGATCGTTTCCGGCGACCAATGACAGACGCACCGGCTTGCCTTCCTTTTCCGCCACGGCCAGTACTTTGGTGAATAACATCTGCTCGATCGTCGTGAACAACTGGTCGGGCGCCAGATCGTATTCGCCGGAAAGCGCGCGCCGGAGCAGGCGGACGTGCAACACGACAACCTCGGCCTCCCGTCGCCTGGCGCGCCGAAGCGCCTCTTCCAACGGATACAAAGCGTAGTAGTTGCTGATGGGAACCAGAACGTTGCCAGGCTTCACGCCGACGTTCTCAGTGGTCAACTCCGCAGCCTGAGCCAGGTTGAACTGGTCCAGCTCCACGTGCGACTCGCCCCGCTTCCGCTGGATTCTCCTCTCCGAAATTTCAAACCCCGCGTACAGAAGACCGGAGAAAATCACTCCGCCCATGGTGGCATCGGGTTTGGTGAAGAGATTGACGATTGCAATCGCCAATAGAACGAGAGTTACGCTCGCCACGCCCAGCGGAATTTCCGTATTGCCGATGTGGATGTTTAACGGAATTTTGTATTCCCGGCCCTCTGGCTGCGTGTGCCGCAACACGAGTACGGCGATGCCATTCAAAACGAAACTCCAGATGACGCCGAACGCGTACAGGTTTGCCAGAAATGTCACGTTACCGCGGCTGGCGATGATCATGACGATTTGCAGGGCCACCACGATGTTGATGATCCGGTGGGATGTTCCGTACTTGGCGTGCGGCTGGCGGAACCACGAGGACAGCACGCCATCCTCCGAAACCCGGTTCAACACGCCATTCGAACCTACGATTGCCGTGTTGACCGCGCCCGAGAGAATCATCGTGCCTACGACCACCACGAAAATTCGAAACGCGATACGCGCCGCGAGGGGGCCGACCAGATACATGGCCAACCCTCCGATCAGATCCTGAAAATAGCGCGGACGGACGGAATCGGGAATAATCATTACGGCGAAAAAAGAAACCAGCGAAGTGAAAACCATGCTGTAGATGAAAATAACGAAGACGGTTTTCTTCAGGTTTGGCAGCTTGGGATGCTCGATCTCCCGGTACACCTGCGCCAGAGTTTCGGCGCCGCTCATGGCCAGCACCGAGTGTCCCAGGCCAATCAAGACCGCCATCACTCCGATATTCCGCACCCATCCGCTGCCCGCGAGCCATCCGAGCGTGTGTTTACTCATCACGATGTTTCGCGGGATCGGGGCGGGCGGCAGGTGACCCCCTCTGATCCATAACGTGTAGCCGCACCAACCGATGAGCGCCACCACTACCACCGTGGTCAGTTGCATGATCCACAGGGCTTTCTCGCTCGATTC
Organism: Candidatus Acidiferrales bacterium; assembly: GCA_050746725.1. Lineage (GTDB taxonomy): Bacteria > Acidobacteriota > Terriglobia > Acidiferrales > UBA7541 > Palsa-295. The sequence continues at coordinate 15,930 of JBOGMX010000035.1, forward strand.
CGGGATGCCTTTGATGTTTTGCCACCAGAAGTAAAGTGTCGCGGCGATCGCGAACACGGCGGCTGTGCCGCCCGCGCTCACGGCAAAGCTTGAGTGAGCGTACTTGAACAATTCGTTGATTAGGCCGGCAAGGTATTGGCCCGCAGAGACGCCGCTGATTGGGCCCGTCAGGACGTAGTCGAACATTAAGGCGGCCACGGAGAACTTCGCTATCGTGCCGCCCATTGCCTCTTTAACGACGCGATAGACACCGCCGCGGACGAACATGCTGCAGCCTTCCTCGTACAGCAGGAAGACGCCGTAGGAGAGCAGCATCGTGGCGAAGATGAACCATGGCGCGGTCTTTCCGATGAACTGTTCCGCCTCGCCTCCGGCATAATATGCGGACGACGCGATGTCGTTCAGGACGATGGCCGCGGCGCGCCAGTAGGAGATGAACGCCAGCATGGCCGTGGTGGCGACCAAGACTTTGGCGACCGGGCGGACGGAACCGCCAAGGCCGGGATCGTTAGTGTTCGATGCCATAAGGGAGTTTAATTATCACGCGGGAAAGAACTATACGTTGAAAGTGCTCGGAAAGGGAAGTCCACCGGACCACTCTATTTCCGAATCGTTCTCATCGAATTTTTGGATTGCATCCGCACCGGCTATTTTTTCGCGCGCCGGTCGCATTACGCCGTGGTTTCTTCCGCTGCTGCACCGGAGGCTGCTTGCCGGCACTTCTCGCACGGGCAAATGCTTCGCAAAAATCCAAAGCTGTAGATTCCGGTGGCGTGGCTATCGCTGAACTCCATCTGGATGGCGTAGTTTCCCACCGCAGCGGCCGATTTCGCCGTCACTTTTGGCTTGTACATGGGCAGTAGATCGCTTCGGACGCCATTCGCCTTCTCTTTTTCTTTTCGATCGCGCTCGTCGTTGCAAGTGGCGCAAGGGCAGTGGTCACGCAGGTACGGGAAATCGTAGTGGCTGGCGTGTCCATCGGACCAGACGACGTCCACACCCTCGCCGGTGCTTACGCGCACTTTCAGAGATGAGGGCTTAATCCGCGGGTCCTGTTGCATCGGCATGGTGGGTCGATTTTACCAGAGTCGCTCGAACACTGCTGAAGCGGAGTCTGGCGTATCGATGCGCGCGGAGGGGCATGTTCGACGCGACGGGACGTTCCGCTCCTGCGAATGCGCGGTCGTTTATTTTCAGCGACTTACGCCGGTACGACGTCGAACGACGATATCGCCCCTCCGCACGCTAGCAGAAGTATCGGCAGACTCCTACCGGGCGAACACCCTCCGCAAAGCTGCGGACCCCCTGCGCAGGCGACGGATTTACTTTGCGTCAAAACGAAGAGGATGAAGAAAGCCGAAAGGCCTCACGTTCACACACCGAGTGTCCTCACAATATCCTCTATCATTAAGTAGCGTGATGGTATGCTGCCTCGGAAATGGCTTTCGACGAATCATGTCATCAGGCGTGGACCATGACGGAACTATTGAGCTAGACAGCGGGTAAAACAATATTTGACATGGTGGTTGCATAAGGATATATGGCGGCGAGCCGCCTGGATCGATCGCGTCTGAAAAAAGGAGAAATAAATCCTGTTCGGCGTTGATACAAGTCTACGTGACGCCGTTCCTATGAGCGAAGCGCTGCTTGAAATCACCGGACTCCGAAAGGCCTATCCGGGACTATCGGGGTTCTCGTTGGAGATACCGTCGCTGGAGATTCGCGCTAGCGAGGTAATCGGGCTGATCGGCCGCAACGGAGCAGGCAAGACCACACTCATGCGGTCGCTGATGGGCGTGGTGAGGGCCGATGCGGGCGAGATTCGGTACGAGGGCCAGAGCATGACGAGCGATTTATCCGCTCTTCGTCGAATTGTTGGTTACGTGCCGGAGGAACCCTGCCTGTACGAAACGATGAAGGTAGGGGCCATTCTACAGTTCGTTGGTGGGTTATATCCAAGCTGGGACCGAGCACGCGCCATCGAGCTGCTCGACTTTTTCGAACTGGACCCGCAGAAAAAGGTTCGCGCACTGTCGAAAGGGATGCGCACAAAACTGCTGCTCATCATGGCCGTTTGCCATTCCTCGAAGCTACTGATTTTGGACGAGCCGACCAGTGGTTTCGATCCCGTGGCGAAAGATGAATTTTGGGATTTCCTGCGCAGGCTTTTGGACACCGGAGAAATCAAGGCAGCCATGATCTCGTCGCACCAGCTCGGGGAAGTCGAGGCCATCTGCAACCGGGCGGTTTTCCTTGAACGCGGTCGCTCCATTTTCGACCAAGTGGAGTTCTCGGCCGCTGAATTAAAGGGCCTGTTCGCGAGGAGCGAACGATGAATCGTCTTAGCGCCCTGGTTTTGAGAGAAATGAGCCAGACGGCTATCTATGTTGCGGGCTTGGCCGCAGCGCCACTTTTCATCACGGGTTTCTTCATTGTTGCCAAGTTCCATCTATCCTTGTCGGTTACTCTTCAACGCGGCTTGAGCATATCGCTTGCCTTCGGCGTGCTGGGTGTACTTCAGTTAGTTCAGATGACCATCTTGAAAGAAAAGTCTGGCGGGGGATTTCTATTTCTCCGAATGCTGCCGGTCAACGATGCTGAGATCATTTCCAGTAAGCTGCTCGCGATCTTGCTGGACGTGCTGATTATCTGCGGGATACCGTTGATGGTGACTAGCGGCGCGATGATTTATTACCACGTTGGTTTTCCGGCAGGTTCCTGGCTAGCTGTGGCGTGGTGCTACGTTTTTTTTACGGCGCTTGCGGTGGGGATGGCGGCTTGCGCAATTCAATTTGATTCTCAAAGGGCGCTGCTATTTCCGTTGCTCATCGGTATAGCGCTCATCGCCTCGGGTTATCTGGTGTGGAAGCATTTGCCGATGTTCGTGCGATTAGCTCTCTGGTTCGGAATTCAAAACTGGGGCATATTTGTGGCTATGGCGCTCATCTGGCTGGGATGGCTCGGAACCATCCATATCTTCAGTAAACAGGATTTCGTCCAATTGTCGGAGTGATCCGTACAGAAGAAGCCTCAATCGGCCAAGGAGTCCGCCATCGCTCAGGGGGGCGCGTGGCTCCACGAGTGATCTCGCTGCTTTTCGATAGGTGAGTTTGGGCGTTACGCATTCGCGAAGATTCCCGGATGGCGACTTCGCTGCGCTCGCTTTGGCCTGACGGCAAACCTTGTACAATGAGCATCTCACTTACTCTATGCTCACGCCGCGATTTGCGCGAAAGCAGCACCCGCTTGTGCGTTTCGTTTCGGTTGTGATTGCCTGGGCAATTACGCTCGCTCCGTGCGCGATGCCGGCACGCGCTCAATCGGGGGCCGAGGCGACGCAACAATCCGCGGTTTCGCAAGCCATGGTGAGCCTGGCGCCGGCGGCTAAACCCAATCCGAAAAAAGCCAAGGAAGCCTACCGCCGCGCGCTTCACGCCGAGCAGGTTCAGGACTGGCAAACAGCTTACGACGAGTACGCGAAAGCCGTCAGCTTGGCGCCGAACGATCGCGAATATTTTCTGATGCGCGAAGTGGGCAAGAGCCGCCTGGTGCAGATCAAAGTTAATACCGCGGAGCGAGACGCCGTCACCGGGCGCATCGAGGAAGCCCTGAAACAGCTCCGCGAGGCAAGTTACCTGGATCCTCTGAATGGCGTGGTGCGCGCACGAATCGCGGAACTCATCGAGCAAAAGCCGGGCGCTGCTCGCGAAAAGTCCAGGCCGCAACTTGCCGGCGAAGTGCACCTAGCTTTTCAGCCGGGCGTGAAAAAGTTCGATTATCGCGGCGACACGCAGGGCGCGTGGGAAGAGTTGGCGCGCAAATTTGGTGTCGATGTGGCCTTTGATATGGACCTGCTTCCGCGCCAGGTGCGATTCCATGTTAGCGGCGTAGATTTCCTTACGGCGGCGCGGCTTTTGGGCGATGCGACCGGCACATTCTGGCGCCCGCTATCGCCGCACCTTTTTTTCGTCACGGAGAACAATCCCGCGAAGCGCCGCGACTACGAGCCGTCGCTGGCCCGCACCGTGGTGCTTCCAGCATCCGAGACGCCCGACGATATGACGGAGATGTTCCGAACGGTACGGGAGATCACCGGCATCACGCGTTCGAGCCTGAACCTCTCCAGCCGCACGATCACTCTGCGCGCCGATCCTCGGGCGATCTCCATTGCCTCCGACTTGATCCGCCAGCTGGAACAGCCGGTCGGCGAAATGGTTTTGGAATTCGAGGTTTTGGAAGTCGATCGGAATTACGCGCGGCAACTGGGCGTGGTGCCGCCGCAGACTTCCCAAGCTTTCTCTCTCAATCCGCAAGAGATTCAGCAGGTCGAAGCGGGCGGATCGTCCCTCGTCGATGTGATCAACCAGATCTTCGGCCTGCCGTCTTCTCTTTCGGGAGTATCGACGACGCAGATCGCTTCCTTGCTGGGCGCGGGGCAATTGGGCATCGGCTCGCTCATTCCTCCGCTGATTGCGTTCGGCGGAGGCGATACGACGTTTCTGGCCACCATGCCGGGCGCAACCGTGAATTTTTCGGAGATGCTATCGCTGGTGAAAAGCGGTCAGCGCGTTTTGCTGCGCGCGCAGGATGGGCAGCCTGCCACGTTTTTCGTGGGCGACCGCATTCCTGTATCGCTGGCGCAATTTTCCTCGAGCGAGGCAGGGACGGGCTCGACCGTCCCGGGCGTAAGTTCGGCAAATTTTCCGACCACCAATTACGCGGTAGGGAACACGCCCTCCGCGGTCGTCTCGGCCAATTTCCACGATACTTCTTCCGCCACCAACACGGATTTGGCGGTAGCCAATCAAGCGGACGGCACGATATCAATCCTGCAGGGAAACGGCGACGGAACTTTCCAGGCTGCAACCACCGTGCAGTTGCCTACCGGGTTCGAGCCGACCGCTCTTGCCGCGTATGATTTCAACGGAGACGGGCACCAGGATCTCGTGGTGACCAGCACGAACGCCAGCGGACAGGGCGGGAACGTATCGATTCTGCTTGGGAATGGAGATGGCACGTTTCAGCCAGCCGTCAGCGCGGCGACCGGGAATTTGCCGGTTGCGGTGGTAGTCGGCAAATTTTACGACAGCATTTCAGGCACCGACATCGCCGTTTCCAATCAGAACGACAATTCCATTTCCATCTTCCACATCGAGAACGACGGCACCATTGCCGCCACTTCCCCAATTCCTTCGCTGCTCCAGCTGCCTGCCGGCTACAAGCCCGCTGGGCTGGCGACCGGATCATTCACCGACAGCGGCAACATCGATCTGGCGGTCGCAGACGAAGGCAACGACTCGGTTTCCGTCTTCCTCGGCAACGGTGATGGCACGTTTCAAGCGCGCGCGGATTACGCGACGGGGAACTCGCCGATCTTCGTCGCCACCGGCGATTTCAATGGCGACGGAATCGCCGATCTGGCCATCGCCAATAACGGCGCGCCCACCAACACCAATACCGGTAACACCGTCTCGATTTTGCTGGGCCAGCCGAACATTAACGATTCGAGCGTCGGCACTGGGGCGTTCGCCCCCGGCACGCAACGCGATTTTCCCGCAGGCAATGGCCCAACTTCGATTGCCACCGGCGATTTCAACGTCGATGGGATGGAGGATCTCGCCGTTACCGACCAAACGGACAACGCTGTTTCCGTCTTGCTCGGTCTCGGCAGCGGTCTCTTTGGCCCGAATTTCGAATTACCCGTGGATCAGGCGCCGGTTTCGATCACCTCTGCGGACTTCAACGGCGACGGCACAACCGACATCGCCACCGCGAACAAGGATTCCAACGACGCGACCGTGATCTTGAATTCCTCAAGCTTCGCGGGACTTAGCAGCGGGCTTTCTGCCAGCGTTTTCCCCGGCGTGGAATATCTGGATATCGGGCTGAAGATCAAAGCTACGCCGCGGATTCATCCCGATGGCGAAGTGACGCTCCAGCTACACTTCGAAAACAGCAGTCTTTCGTCGCAGAGTTACAATTCGATTCCGGTAATCAACAACGAGTCGGTGGACCAAACCGTCCGCGTAAAGGAAAATCAGACGGCCATTCTCGCGGGATTCATGCAAACGCAGGCTACCAATGCCCTGAACGGCCTGCCAGGAATCGGACAATTGCCGGGCATCCAGTGGCTTTCGGGCAATCACAATGCGCAGAATCAGCAAACGGAACTGCTGATTCTAGTCACGCCGCGGATGGTGCGCTTAGCGCCGCATAAAGATCAGGTGATTTACGCCGGGCAAGGACCTCCCGAAGGCCAGATTGGCGGATTCACGCGCGGCGGCTTCGCGCCCGTCGGCCAGTTTCCGCCTCGTCCGCGGCCTGCGCCACGGCAGCCATTCAATACTCCTGGCTCCCAACGCCGGGCGGGAACTGCGCCGGGGCAGACTCCACCGGCACGGACAAATCAGCAAAACCCCTAAGGGTTTTCTCGATGGGACTGCGTTTACGGGGATGCTTCGAATACCAGCAGCGGCTGGTAGGTGCGCGGCACCACTGGTTCGGCGATGGCGATCAATTGCCCTTGCTGGTTGAAAACGCGCAGCCGCGCCGGCTTCCAATCTCCGGAATCGAGTTGCGCGGTCGCTCCCTGCGCGGCGGTGGTCTTACCGGGCTGAATTTGCGACAGCGGCAAATTAAATTTCGCGCCGTGCCGGATGCGTTTTTCGATGATGGGCAGCACCGCCGCGCGCGGCAAGTCCGGCAGAAGATTTTCGAGGGGAATCACGCGCGAGGCGAGTTTCCCGGCCTTCGCTTCTTCGGCCAGTTCGTCGAGCGAAGCCGCCTGGTCGATCGCGAATTCTCCAACCGCGGTGCGCGCAATTTCCGCCAGGTGCGCTCCCGCTCCGTGCAGCTTTCCCAGATCGTGCGCCAACGAGCGAATGTACGTGCCCGCGCCGCATTCCACCACGAACCGCGCGATGGAGCCCTCCACGCCGGTCAGCCGGTATTCGTAGACGTCCACTTCGACAGGCTTGAGTTCCACCGGTTTGTGTTTACGCGCAAGTTCGTGTGCCGGGCGGCCGTGAATTTTCTTCGCGGAAAATGCCGGAGGCGTCTGCTGAATTCTCCCCACGAATCGGGAGGCGAGCTCCTGCAGTTGCGCGGCATCCAGTGAGGGGGCCGTGTCTTGCGAACCTGGCTCGCCGTCCGCATCATACGTGTCGGTCGCGTAGCCGAAGCGCGCGGCGCAGGTATAGCGCTTGCGGCGCCCCGCATAAAACCGCGCCATCCGCGTGGCGCGTCCCAGTGCTAGCACCAGGACTCCCGTCGCCAGCGGATCGAGAGTGCCGAAATGTCCGATTTGGCGGAATCCCACGAGGCGGCGGACCGACTCGACCACGTCGTGCGAGGTTTTTCCTCGCGGCTTGTCGACGATCAAAATTCCGTCAATGGGGGGCGGTTGTGGAGTGCGAGGCATCAGATTTTGGGCGCAGCTATCACGATTCGCTTCCGTTTCCGCGCCGGTATCGGCGCGCGGCGTCCCAGATTCAAGAGCGCGTTCAGGATTTTTCTGGGTCGTGCACTTGTTGCAGAAGCTCGTCGATGTGGTGCCCGTACTCTTCCGATTCATCGATCATGAAAATAACCTCGGGCGCTCGCCGCAGCCGCAGGCGCTCCACCAATTCGTGGCGCACGAAACCGGAGGCCTTCTTCAATCCCGCCAGCGCGGCATCACGTTCCTTTTTCGTGCCTTCCAGCCGCACGAATACACGCACGGCGCGCATGCCCGGCCGCAAGCGAACTTCCGCCACGATCACCGGCACGGCAAGCCGCGGGTCCTTCAACTCTCCCGCCAGCATCAGGCTGACTTCGTTGCGAATCTCTTCGGCTACTCGTTCCACGCGATGTCCACTGGCGCTCATAACTGATCCTCGAAATACTCGATCTCCTGCGACACCAGATCGCGCCCCAGCACGCGCTCCGATTCTTCGGCGATCGCTTGCAGCGATTCTTCCAAATACCGCCCGTCACCCGAAATGCTCACCACTCCGACGCGCGACCGCTGCCAGAGTTCCTGGTGGTCCAGTTCAGCCACGGCTACGTTGAAGTGGGCGCGCAGCCGGTCCTTCAAGCTGCGCAGAACCTGCCGCTTGTCTTTTAGAGACCGGGCATCAGGGATGTGAATTTCCAGGGTGAGAAGGCCGATCGGCATTTCCGCCCCCGTAGCATTCGGGCGAAGAGATTAGCGCGCCGCGTGCGTCCGTCGCGCCGCGCTTCGGCGCGCTCCGGTCAGCGAGCGGCCTCTCCCGCCAGCACTTCTGGGGCCGCCGTCTTTTCCATCTTGAAGCATTCCAGGATATCGCCCACTTTCACGTCGTTGAAATTCGAAACTCCCACACCGCATTCGAATCCGGAGCGCACCTCGTTCACATCTTCCTTGAAGCGGCGCAGCGAAATCACCTTGCCGGTGTAAATCACCACGTTGTCGCGCAGCACACGAACTTCCGCGTCGCGCTTCATGATGCCGTCCTGCACCGAGCAGCCTGCGATCATTCCCACGCCCTTCACGCGGAACGTGTCGCGCACTTCCGCGCGTCCAACGAACGTTTCCTTCACCACGGGCGTCAGCAATCCGGTCATCGCCTTCTTCATCTCGTCGAGGAGTTCGTAAATGATGGTGTGCAGCCGAATGTCCACGCCTTCGCGCTGAGCCAGGTCGGCGGCCTTCCGATCGGGGCGCACGTTGAACGCCACGATCACCGCATTCGAAGCCGACGACAGAATCACGTCCGATTCCGTGACCGCCCCGACACTGGCCTGGATTACCTTCAGCTTCACTTGGTCCGTCGAGAGTTTCGGCAGCATCTCGTTCAGCACTTCCACCGAGCCCTGCACGTCCGCCTTGATCACCACGGGCAGTTCTTTTACTTCTCCGGCGCGCAACTGCTCGTGGAGCTGGTCGAGCGTCAGCCGCCCCGAAGCCGTCTTCGCGAGCGCTGCTTCGCGCTGCTTCGATTGCCGGTATTCCACGATGTGGCGCGCTTTGGCTTCGTCCGCCACTTGGAACTGATCGCCGGCTTCCGGCACGCCCTGCAATCCAAGCACTTCCACGGGAGTCGCTGGGCCAGCCTGCTTGATGGGACGCCCGCGGTCATCAAACATGGCGCGGACCTTTCCGTAGACGGCCCCGACGATGAACACATCGCCAACGTGCAATGTTCCGTTTTGGACGAGCACCGTGGCCACTGGGCCGCGGCCCTTGTCTACTCGAGATTCCAGCACCGTGCCGTTACCCGGTGCATCGGGATCGGCCTTCAATTCCCGCAAATCGGCCACCAGCAGAATCATTTCGAGCAACCGCGGCAAATTCGCTTTCGTTTTTGCGGATACATCCACCATCACCGTTTCGCCGCCCCATTCTTCGGGCATGAGACTGCGATCGGCCAGCTGTCGCTTCACGCGCTCGGGCTGCGCTTCGGGCTTGTCGATTTTGTTCACCGCGACGACGATCGGCACGCCCGCGGCCTTCGCGTGCGCGATGGCCTCTTCGGTTTGCGGCATCACGCCATCGTCAGCGGCCACCACCAGAACGACGATATCGGTCACTTTCGCGCCGCGCGCGCGCATGCGCGTGAACGCTTCGTGGCCCGGCGTATCGATGAACACAATCCGCCGTTCGCCCGCGTGCGCCTCGTACGCGCCGATGTGCTGCGTGATTCCGCCGGCTTCTCCCGCAGCGACTTCCGTCTCGCGAACCGCGTCAAGCAGGCTGGTTTTGCCGTGGTCCACGTGACCCATCACGGTGACCACGGGAGCGCGCGGCAGCAAGTTGCCGGTGCGGTCCTCGCGGACTTTTTCTTCGTGGACGAGCTGCTCTTCAAACGTGACGACTTTCACGATTCCGTTGAAGGCCTCGGCGAGACTGGTCGCCATGGCAACGTCCAGTGCTTGGTTGATACTGGCAAACATGCCGCGATCGAGCAGCGTTTTCAGCAGCTCTTTGGCGCGGATATCGAGTTTCTCCGCCAATTCACGGACGGTTATTCCTTCGGTAACAGTCAGCTCGCGTGGTTCGCGCTGAACCGGAGCGATCGGCTCGGCCTGAGATGCCCCTCGGCCTGCGCCGAATCCTGGTCGAGTGCGCACGGGATGAAGTCTGCGCTCGCCTTCCGCGAAGCGCTTTTCAATCGTCGGGCGCCCGCGGTTTGCGGGCGGTTTGCGAGCGTAGAGCGGCTTGCCCGGTTCGGCTTTTGGAATTCCAGCTGCCCCGCCAGGTCCTCCTGGGCGCGGTCCACCGGGCCGCGGCCCTCCCGGGCGTCCTCCGGGGCTTTGACCGGGCCTGCCCTGTCCAGGGCGTTGTGGGAATCGTGGCGGAGGCGCACCGGGGCGCGGGGGACCGCTCGGCCGAGTCTGTCCGGGAGCTGCCGCCGGGCGCATGCCTTGCGGCGCTCCAGGGCGGCTCTGCAAGGGTTGGCCCGGTCGAAACGGAGGTCGTTGGCCTGTTGGCTGCGCGCCCGCCGGTCTCGGAAGCCCACCAGGACGCGGTGGCGCCACTGCTGGACGACCCGCAGGCTGCCCTGATGGCGACGTAGGCGCGCCGGGCGCAGCTGCCGCTGGGCGCTGCTGCGTCGGCGAGGTCGGATGAGTCGGGTGCGTGGATTGTCCGGGAGCAGGCGTCGGTCTTGGGCCGGTCGCAGGAGCTGCAGGCCTCTGTGCTGGCGCCGGAGAAGTGGCAGCCGGTTTCGCCGCCGCCGGTTGAGGAACTGATTGCCCTGGTGCAGAGGGTGGAGCGGCGGCCGAACGCTGAGGTGCGGCCGCGCCAGCCGTGGGATGCGCAGCTCCAGCCGGAGCAGTCGGCGCATCCGGTGACGAGATCGCCGCGGTCCTCGGCGGGGCAGCCGGAGCTGGCGGCGCGGGAGGCCGCGCGGAAGCAGCAGGCGAAGCAGGCACAGCAGCTGGTGCAGGGCGCGCAGGTTTCTTGGGAGCGGACTTCGCCGCTTCCGCCGCAGCCTCTTGCTGGGCCGGCTGATGGAAATGCTTGCGCACCAGTTCCGCACGGTCTACATCTAGCGAACTGGAGTGCGTCTTCTTCTCGGTCACTCCGACCTGCGGCAGGTAGTCGATCAGCACCTTGGCCTTGATCTCAAGCTCCCGAGCCAATTCATTGATTCGAATTTGATTGGAATCTGTCATTCGCTCCTAACTTCTTACTATTGAATTTCGTAGCCGGACCAGCCGCGCTATTTCTCCGCGCCGCCCTGTGCCGAAGCCTTGTGGGTCGCTGAACCCTCTTGAGCCTTCGGAGGCTCTTCCGTCCCTGCCGCATCGTTTTCTTCCGGCGAAGCTTCGTCCTCGCTCGCGGATTGGCTCTCCGCCGGAGCCGCGCCATCCGGCTCGCCCGCTGTGATTCCCTCGGCGCTTTCCGCCGGGGTTTCTTCGGTTGTCGGCGTTTCGGCTTTGCCGATCTGTTCCTCGCCTAGCTGCTCTTCGCCCGCCGGTTGTTCCGGCGCAGCCGTAGCCTGCGCTTCCAATGCCTCGAAATATGCAGCCACGGACTGGTGAATCTTCTCCACCATTTTCTCACCAATACCGGGGATTTCAACGAGCTGCTCGGGCGTCATATCCGCCAGCTTCTCGATTGAGGTGAGGCCCGCGGATTCCAGCTTTTCGATCGTTTTCGGACCCACGCCGACGAGTTCGGTGAGCGAAGTGCCCGGAGCGGTGAGGGCGGCCATCTGCGCTTCGATTTCGCGCCGCTTTTCCTCTTCGCTCTTAATATCGATGTTCCATCCGATCAGTTTGCTCGCCAGGCGAACGTTTTGCCCCTTCTTGCCGATGGCCAGCGACAGCTGGGTATCCTCGACGATCACCTCGAGCCGCTTTTCCTCGGCATCGACTAGCTGCACGCGCGTCACCTTCGCGGGGCTGAGCGCCTTCTGCGCGAACGCGACCGTCTCTTCGTTAAAGGGAATGATGTCGATTTTCTCTCCGCGCAGTTCGCGAATGATCGACTGCACGCGCATGCCCTTCATGCCCACGCATGCGCCCACGGGATCGACGTCCTTATCCCGGCTCTCGACGGCGATTTTGGTGCGCTCGCCTGCTTCGCGAGCCACGGCGCGTATTTGCACGGTCCCGTCGTAAATTTCCGGAACTTCCATTTCAAACAACCGCTGCACCAGGATGGGATCAGCGCGCGAAACCACCACCTGCGGGCCTTTCGCGGCGCGCTCGACGGCTCGAATCGTTGTTCGCAGGCGGTCGCCGATGTTGTAGGCCTCCAGCCGCGATTGTTCGCGCTTGGGCAGCCGCGCTTCCGTGCGCCCCAAATCCACGATCAGGTCGGGGCCTTCGGTCCGCTTGATCACGCAATTCACTAGTTCGCCGACGCGCGTGTGATATTCGTTGTAAACCGTGTCGCGCTCGGCTTCGCGCACTTTTTGCAGGATCACCTGCTTGGCGGTTTGCGCCGCGATCCGGCCGAGCACGTCGGTCGGCTTGATCATTCTAATTTCGCCGCCCACCTCGATGGCCGGATCGGCTTTGCGCGCGTCGATTAGCGAAATTTCGCGCAGCGGATCGGCAACTTCCTCGACCACCGTATGCACCGAAAACACGTCCACGTGTCCGGTGTCGGCATTGAACTTGGATCGGAGATTTTCCTCCGTGTGGTAATACTTGCGCGCCGCCACGACCATCGCGTCCTCGATAGCCGCGACGATGATCTCCGGTTCGATATGCTTTTCCCGGCTGATCTGCTCGATTGTCTGGTACAGCAGACTCGCCATGTGCGTGTCTCCCTAACACCTGAACCTAAAGCTCGACGACCAGATTGGCTTTGCGAATATCGGCGAACCGCACCGACAATTCGCGGTCCTTCACGGCCAACTTCACGTTGCCCTCGGCAAACCCGGCCAGCCGGCCCTCGAGAAATTTCTGATTTTCGATCGGCTCGTTCACCCAAATACGCGCCAAGCGCCCGGCGAACCGCTCGTAATCCGCCACCTTCAGCAGCTTGCGATCGAGTCCCGGCGAGCTCACCTCCAAAACGTAGCCCGGACCCGGTACCAAATCCTCAACATCCACGATTACACTCAACTGCTCGCTCACTCGCTCGCAATCTTTGTGGCTGATGCCCGCATTGCTCCCGGGATTCGACGGGTCCGGCACGCGGTCAATATAGACACGCAAGAGCCGCTGCTTTCCAATCTTCCACTCCACGTCGAATATTTCGAGGCCTTCCGAATGCGCCACCCGCTCCGCTGCCTCGCGTATCTTCGCCAAATCCATCGTCTTCCCGGAGCCCTGCGTCCCGCAACCGGCGTTCCGAAGCCGGAATATGCGCCCAACAAAAAAGTGGGCTCGCGCCCACTGTTTCGTTCGACCCAGTCTCGAAGCATCATCAGTATAAACGCCGGAGCCGCCGGAACGCAAGGCGCTTGCAAAATCGGCAAATCTCGCTCACGTAGCAGCCGGGTGATCGAGATGCTAAGATCGCGGCTATGTCCAGTTCCGCGCGGGGGCCCTCCATCAAACTGAGCGAACTGATCGAACGCTACCTGGCCGTCAGCGGAGGCTACGGCAAGCCCGCCGCGCTCGGTGCATTAGGGCTGCTCCACGCGGATGCCGAAAGCGCGTTTAGTCTGTTCGATGAAGACTATCTGATTTCGCGGTATCTTCACTTCCAGAACGACGCCGGCGAGCAATTTCATATCAACGGGTTCCCACAGACGCACGTCTCAATCGACACCGCTATCCAATCCATTCTGTAAACCTTAGCAGAGTCTCAGCGAAGCGGTGGATGGAAATCGAAGGTCGGATCGACGTCCACCGGCACGTCGGAACACTTGGCCAGGGCGGCAGAAAGATCAGGCGGCATCACGGCATATTGTTTGAACCAAGCTTCCGTACCTGCCCGGTCTCCGGTAGCTTCCAGTACCAGGAGCTTCTTCGAGAGCGTGTCAAACGCAGCGGGCATTTTCGCGAAATCGGCCTGGTAGAGGCCAGTGGATGGATCGCGGCGGACGGCGCCCTGTTCGGTGAGGTAGTTGATTTCCATCATGCTCCCTTTGCCGTGCGCTTCGGCGATGCCGAAGCGGATGGTGCGGAAGGTCTCGCCGAGGTAGGACGCGTAGATTCCGTCGAGCTTAGCTTTGGGAATTACGCCGTGCTGCGCGAGCCAGTAGACGCAGCGCATGCCGACAGCGTCCGCCTTGGCTTCCTCCAAAGCGGAATACTCCGCGCCAATGGCTTCGCCGATATCCACTTTTCCGTTTTCAGTGCGGACAAATGACGGTCCAAGCCCGTGCGAAATTTCGTGCAGGATCACGAATTGCAGCGTGCCATCGCCGCTGACCATGGCGGCCTGACGCGGAACCATCAGGCGCCGTGCGAGCGGCAGGATTACGTCGTTCACGCGCGCGTCCATGAAATTCTTCCAGAAGATTTTTTTAGAGCCCTTCAGCACGTGGATGCGCGGATCGTTGGGCAAATTATCGGCGACGGCTTGATAGCCGTGCAGCAGGTCGCCAGAACGGTAGATCGCGTCAACCACTTCCATCGGGGACTGCTTGCCGCGCTTGGAGGGTAAATCCGCCGCGGGGAGGGGAAGCGACCGCTGCAATTGCGGAATGTATTTCTGGTAGACCTCGAGTTTTTTGCTCTCCACGTCGTTGCGGATCATGATCGACGCGCCGTAGGAAGTTTTCACGCCTAGCATGCCGTCGAGATAGACCTCGTAGGGCGCGAAGATGATGTCGAACTTCGGATTTTTCAGATCGAGCCAGGCAATGTCGCTCGGAAAATAGTCGTCGGTTAGGAGCGCGTGGGCGCGCAGGCGCAATAAATTCGCGAATGCCGGATCGGGAGTAAGTTCAGAAGCTTCACGCAGGTCACGCGCCATGGGCACCAGGAATTGACGGAACGCGGTGCGATAGGGAACTGCTTTCAACCGGTCGCCATCGCGGACCACCATGGTCCGGGGATCGTACAGCGCGGCCTTTTGGTCCGGATGCGCGGCGACGTAGGAGTCGAACTCCTGCCTGGTCATGCCCCAAGGGAAAAATCCCGCGCCGGGCGGCAATGGCTTTGTGCCAACGAACGGCTTGTTGTCGTCAATCAGGTCGAAGCGGCCGCCGTTGATTTTCAGATAGTCGCGGAGAAGCTCGCTCTGGCGATCATGCTCATCGGCGAGCGAAAGATACAGTTTCAAACCCTGCGGATCGCTTTGGCGCCAATAGATGCAGTCGAGCAGGCCGGCGGCGTCGACGAGCTTATCGACCATCTTCTTTTCGTTTTTGGTGAGGCCGCTGGAATCGAACGAAATGTGGATGGGTTTGAATTTGGCCACTTGCTGCGCGAGATCGGGAGCGACGACTAATTTAGTTGGCATCGATAATTTCCGAGCGGCGGAATGTTTCACGGGTTTCATGTATCTGGCGGATTGTGCGGCAGCCGGAGATGCGGCGAAAGCAAGAATTGCCGCGAGCGAGGCAAAAGCTAAGCAAATCTTTACGTGTCTCAAGTCGTTCCGGGTAGCGCGGGCGCCGCTGCTTTGTTTTCTATCACTTACATGTGTTTCTACTCGATTGACTGTTCCAGGTAGCATCCCACGGCGCCAGAGCGCGGGGAGTCCGGGTGGAACGAAGAAAAGAGCGCGGGAGAATCGAGCGGCAAGGCCGGACAGCGTAGCCGAGTTCAGCGCGACTAAACAGCGCCTTTGAATCGACTGCAACTCGGAAACCGCTGTCCGTTTCACCGATACTGTCATCCCGTCCCGCCTCCTCCGTTCAGAAATTCGCCGCAAATCCAAGCTTCTACCTTCCGACTTCGATGCGCGAATTTCAATCGAAAATAAGTACAGGTATGCGCACCTGTACTTTCGGCCTATTACCATGCTGGTTGAGTGGTTCGACAGATTTGGAAAACTTCGCGCGGGTGAATCGGCGCGAGAGGAAGCGCTCTTGGGCGCGCATCTTTACGTCGCAGCTAAAGCTGCGACCCACAAAACTCTCTCGGACGGGCTCTGGGGTGCTGCCCTTCCACCGGGAGCAGGCAAGGGCAAAAGCAACAGCAGATCCCTCACCCTCGTTCGCGAAATTCGCGCGACCGGGTTCGGGATGACACGAGCGGGGCGTACATATTGGGTTAGAGGGTTAGACGATGCGTTGTTTAGCGGCGGCTATTGCTCGGTGGGGCCGGCTATTTGCTGCGGCGTGGTTTGGGTTGCGGTGTGGAAGAGGCTCGGCGAGAGTGTACCCGTTTTGTGGAGAGGCGATCAATATCGCGTGCGAGAAAGTAACTCTGCGCGCCGCCGCAGCGGGAGCAGGCAAAGAGCAGAAAGCAGGCGAAATACATCGAGAGCCGGGCCTACTTCTTCTTGGCTGGCCGTTGAGCGCGCGCTGCGGAGTTGGCTGCCACTGCGGCGCGGATGAGTTGCCTGAAGGCGGCTTCGTCGATCTTCTCTCCTTCGCGGATGTCGATCGCACGCCGTACATTCCCTTCCAGGCTGGAATTGAAGAGCTTTTTGGGGTCTTTGATGGAGGCTCCGCGAAAGAAGGTGAGCTTCACGACCTGTTTGTACGATTCGCCCGTGCAGACGCCGCCTTCATGGGACCAGACGGGGATTCCGGGGGACTTTGGCTTCTCCCATTTCCATTCTTCCTGTATATCGGGGTCGGCATCGCGGATGAGCTGACGGACGCGAGCGAGGGTCTCTCCTCTCCAATCTCCAAGATATTCAATCCTCTTGGCGATGTTTGCGGAGGCCTCGTTATTCGGACGACTTGTGGGCTTCATGTTCTCTCCGGATCGATCTCTCGGTTCGCCAGCCAGCCCTATGGCGGCAGGGGCCTAGCTTTCAACTTTTGCCTGCGTGTATGCACGACCTGGGGAACGGCTCGCCGGCACGCAAATTCAGACTCTTAGCGAGCCACGGAACGCCCTGCCGCCATAGAAACAGGGTGCTGTGTTGTGATACGCGAAGACAGTGTTGAAGCGGCGATCGGCGAAGATGGCGCCGCCGAGGTTCGTAATAGCAGTGGGTGTTTTCAACCAGCTCTGCGTTTTCGTGTCGAAATCTCCAAGCTTCTGCAATTCCCGATATTGTTCTTCCGTTAAAGGCTCAATGCCCATAGCGGCTGCCATATCCAGGACGTTACCTGCTGGATGCAATCCTTCTTTGTTTCTTTTCTCCTGCCCTTCACGGTGGTAACAAACATTTCTGCGGCCTTTGGGAGTTTCCGCTGAACAGTCATAGAAAATGTATTCGCTCGTCTTTTTGTCACGGCCAACGACATCCGGCTCACCGCCAGTTCGTTCCATTTCGTTGAGCGACCACAGCTTTTCAGAATACGCTTCCAGCTTTGCTTGGACTTTCGTCCATTCGAGACCTTTATGGCGGTTCATGTTTTTCTCAAAACGGGCTTTCAGTGCTTTGAATAGTTCTTTACTTTGTTCTGGCGACAACTCCTTTTTATTTCTATTAAATGGTTGGCGCATTGTTTTGCGATACCTCGATTCACGAGTTTTGAGCCGCCTGAGGCAGCCGGTTGGGCGTTTCGATACCGACGTTATTGCAGCGTGGCGACAACTCGTTCCAGGCCACTGATGAACCCTTGCCAGCCGTATTTCGCGCCCTGATAGTAGTTTCCTTCATCGGGGAAGCCAGACTGCTCCATTCGCATGAGCGTGCCGCCGCTTGTCGCTGCCAACGTCCAGACGACGACGCTATTTAGCCCTAAAGCGCTCCAGCTATAGGAGAGTTTTTTGTTGGGTTCGACGACTAGGACTTCGCAATCGATTATGCCGTTCCATTGAGGCATGGGTGTGGAGCGGAAATTAAACCTATGGCCCACGACAGGCTGGAAGTCGTTGTCCATCAGCCAGTCCTTAATCAGGGATCCCTGCGTGAGAGCGCGCCAGATTTTTTCCGGCGGATGAGGCAGCTCTTTTTCGATCACAAGTGAGCGCGTAGCGGCAGTAGTCATTGGTCCATCCTTTTGAGTAAGGCTTCGAGGCGGTCGAAGCGGCCATGCCAAAAGCGGCTGTAGTAACTCATCCAGTCAACCAACGGCGCCAGACCTCGCGGGCGGGCGCTGTAGTGAGTCTGACGACCCTTGTGCCTGGAGCGCACGAGTCCAGCGTGCTTGAGAACTCCCAGGTGCTTGGAGACTGCGGGCTGCGATACGCCGGAGTTGTCGGTCAACAGCCGCACCGTCATTTCCCCATTACGGCTCAGTCGCTCGAAGAGGGCGCGGCGAGTCGGATCGGCCAAAGCTAAGAAGACTTCTCCCGAAGTGGCAAGCATGCGTAAGTCATAACCCACAAGTTATGGATGTGTCAAGCCTCTCGTCTCCCTCCCTGCACGCTCGATTCAGTGAAGGCAGGAAGGCAGCGACGAGAAACGGGCCGCGCAGGACCAATTCCTGAACCCGCGGGATGAAAGCAACCGCCAATTAGCTGTAGGCTGAATCGTGGGTAGGAGTCTTCGGTGTCACGTCCGATGGCTCGCTAAAACGAATGGCGGGGACGACGGGACTCGAACCCGCGACCTCTGCCGTGACAGGGCAGCGTTCTAACCAACTGAACTACGTCCCCCGAGATGGTGAAGCAAGCACTATCTGGTGGGCGGTCAGCGATTTGAACGCTGGACCTTCCGGGTGTAAACCGGATGCTCTAACCGCTGAGCTAACCGCCCCAGAACGCCATCGTAGCAGAATCAGAGCGTTTCCGGCTACGGCTTCCGGCAAAAATCTTCGCATCGATGTGCGGCACGCTCCCGAAACATAAGCTGACGAGGAGAATCACTAAGAAAAATAAGCGTACTGGCGTTTTCCGCACCAGCGGGAGCGGGCAGGTGAAGTCCGCTCGCCAAGCTTCCGATAAATTTATCAGAGGGCTACGTGAGGGCCGCCAATTTGTGTCGCCACGAAGCGGACCTGTACCAAGGGACAGGGCCACAAATTTGCCCTGTACGGACGTACAGGTATCTTTGCGTCGCATCGGCTGTTAGCAGATTCACCACGAAGGAAGCAGCAGGTCTGAATGAGGGACTTGGCGGCATGCTACGCTTCCAGTTCGCACGGTTCTAGTACCGTCGACAAACAACTATGTCCTCGCGGCTTGGTGAAATCTTAGTCAAAGACAGCCTGATCTCGGGAGATCAGTTGAAGCAGGCGCTCGACTATCAGAAGAAGAACGGCGGCCGGCTAGGAACTTGCCTGGTCAAAATGGGGCTGGTCAGCGACGACGACATCACGGCGGTGCTTTCCCGGCAGTACGGCGTTCCCTCCATCAACCTGAAATTTTATGAAGTGGATCCTTCGGTGATCAAGCTGGTGCCGCAGGAGACGGCGGTGCGCTATCAGATCGTGCCGCTTTCGCGCGTGGGCTCCACGCTGACGATCGCGATGACCGATCCGACGAACGTCTTCGCCATGGACGACATAAAGTTCATGACCGGCTTCAACGTGGAGCCGGTGGTCGCGTCCGAGACGGCCATCAGCGAGGCGATCGGAAAGTTCTACGGGGCGGTGGAAAGCGTCGAAGAGCTGGATAAGGTGATGAAGGACCTTACCGGCGAGGACGCGGACGCGCTCGAACTGGCCGGCGATGAATCGGAAATGGACTTGGCTTCGCTCGAACGAGCGGCCGAGGAAGCTCCGATCATCAAGCTCTGCAACCTGATTTTGACCGACGCGATGAAGCGCGGGGCAAGCGACATTCACGTGGAGCCTTACGAAAAAGAGTACCGCGTGCGGTTCCGCATAGACGGCATTTTGCAAAACGTGATGGCGCCGCCGTTGAAATTGAAGGATGCGATCACTAGCCGCATCAAAATCATGGCCAAGCTGGACATCAGCGAAAAGCGGCTGCCGCAAGACGGCCGCATCATGATCAAGTATTTAAAGGACGGGAGAAAGAAGGAACTGGACTTCCGCGTTTCAACGGTCCCCACGCTCTTCGGCGAAAAGATCGTTCTCCGGCTACTCGACAAAGAAAATCTGCGGCTGGACATGACCAAACTCGGCTTCGAGTCGGAATCGCTGCAGAAATTCGAGCGACAGATTCTGAAACCGTACGGAATGGTGCTAGTCACCGGTCCTACAGGTTCGGGAAAGACGAACACGCTGTACTCGTCGGTGGCGCGCCTGAATACGGCTGAAACGAACATCATGACCGCCGAGGACCCGGTTGAGTTCCAGTTACCTGGAATCAACCAGGTGCAGATGAAGGAACAGATCGGGCTGAACTTCGCCTCGGCGCTGCGCGCCTTTTTGCGGCAGGACCCGAACATCATCCTGGTCGGCGAGATTCGAGACTTCGAAACGGCTGAAATCGCTGTGAAAGCCGCGCTCACCGGTCACTTGGTGCTTTCCACGCTGCACACTAATGATGCGCCTTCCACGATCAGCCGATTGATGAATATGGGCATCGAGCCTTTCCTGGTGGCGACTTCCGTGAACTTGATCTGCGCGCAGCGCTTGGTGAGACGCATCTGCGCGCAATGCAAAGAGCCGCTGCAGCTGCAGCCCGAGGCGCTGATCGAGGCGGGTTACTCGCCGGACGAAGCGTCGAAGACGACCGTGTATGCGGGGAAGGGCTGCGGCACTTGCAACAACACGGGCTACAAGGGCCGCGTGGGTCTGTACGAGGTGATGGAGATTACCGACGAGGTGCGCGAACTCGTTCTAGTGGGCGCGTCGGCCCTGGAGCTAAAGAAAAAAGCACTCGAGCTGGGAATGATCACGCTGCGGCGAAGCGGATTGACGAAAGTAGCCTTGGGGCAGACAACCATGGAAGAAGTGCTGCGGGAAACGGTTCTGTAGCGGAGGAAGAGAATGGCGGGGATCACACTAAGCGAGCTTCTGAAAAGCATGATCGAAATGGGCGGGAGCGACCTGCACCTTTCCACCAACAGCCCTCCGCGGGTGCGCGTGCACGGTAAGCTGCGTCCGATGGACATGCCGCCTTTGACGGCGGCCGATACGAAGGCACTTTCCTATAGCGTGTTGACGGACGTGCAGAAGCACCGGCTAGAAGAGAACCTGGAGCTGGACTTTTCGTTTGGCTTAAAGAGCTTGGCGCGGTTCCGCGGCAACATCTTTCATCAGCGCGGAGCGGTTGCAGCCGTATTCCGAACGATTCCCTGGGAAATCAAGAGCTTCGATGGGCTGGGGCTTCCGAACGTGGTGCGCGCGCTGTGTGACAAGCCGCGGGGATTGGTGCTAGTGACCGGCCCGACCGGCTCAGGGAAATCGACCACGCTGGCCGCGATGCTCGACAAGATCAACAGCGAGCGCGAAGAGCACATGATCACGATCGAGGATCCGATCGAGTTCCTGCACAATCACAAAAAGTGCCTGGTGAACCAGCGGGAAGTACACTCGGATACTCATTCGTTCGCGAACTCGCTGCGCGCCGCGCTGCGAGAAGACCCCGACGTGGTGCTGATCGGCGAAATGCGCGACCTGGAGACGATTGAATCGGCGCTGCGCATCGCGGAGACCGGGCACTTGACGTTTGCCACGCTGCACACCAACTCGGCGGTCTCCACGATCAACCGCGTAGTGGACGTGTTTCCGGCGCACCAGCAGGCGCAGGTACGCGCGCAGCTTTCGTTGGTGCTGGAAGGAATTCTGTGCCAATCGCTACTTCCCCGCGTGGACGGCCACGGCCGGGCGATGGTGATGGAGGTCCTGATACCGACCGCCGCCATTCGCAACCTGATCCGGGAAGACAAAGTTCATCAGATCTATTCGGCCATGCAAACCGGAACAGGTCAGACGGGGATGCAGACGTTCAATCAGAGTCTCGCGATGACCTATTTTCAGAAGCAAATTACGATGGAAACAGCTCTTGCGCGTTCATCGAATCCAGACGAATTACAGGACCTAATCAATCGAGGGGTGACCTCGCCGTCAGCTGGCGGCAAGGCTCCAGCGCGTCGGTAAAGGAAAAAGAGGGAGGAACTACACATGCCGGTCTATGCGTATCGGGGAGTCAATCGCGCCGGGACAAAGGTATCGGGAGAGCGCGTGGCGGACAGCAAGGCGATTCTGCAGGCCCAGCTGCGCCGCGAACAGATCAACGTCAGCAAACTCTCCGAAAAGGGGAAGGAATTTAACATCCCCACTTTCGGAACGGGTGTGGACTCGAAAGAACTGGCGATATTCACGCGGCAGTTCTCGGTGATGATCGATGCCGGTCTGCCGTTGGTGCAGTGCCTGGAAATTCTGGCGGGCCAGCAGGAGAACAAGATTTTCCAGAAGATTCTCACCAGCGTGCGAGCTTCCGTGGAAGGAGGCGCCACGCTTTCGGCTTCGATGAAGCAGCACGATAAAGTGTTCGACACGCTTTACTACAACATGGTGGAGGCAGGGGAGACGGGCGGTATTTTGGACACCATTCTGCAGCGCCTCTCGACCTACATCGAACAGAACGTGAAGCTGAAGCGCGCAGTGAAGTCGGCGATGATTTACCCCGTTTCGGTGATGGGCATCGCGTTTGCCGTGGTGGGTTTGCTGCTATGGAAAGTCGTGCCGATCTTTGGCACTTTATTTGCCGGGTTGGGCGCTTCGCTGCCGCTTCCGACGCGCATCGTGATGGCGTTGAGCAACATCGTGGCCAGCATCTATGGATTAATGGCCGTGCTGTTCGTGATCGGTGGCGGCATCGCCATCCACTTCTGGTACAAGACGCCGCAGGGCCGCTATGCGATCGACGCGGTGCTGCTCAAGGCGCCTGTGGTGGGCATGGTGCTGCGAAAGATCGCCGTCGCGCGCTTCACCCGCACGCTTGGCACGCTCATCTCCAGCGGCGTTCCCATTCTCGAAGGATTGGACATCACGTCTCGCACGGCTGGCAACGCCGTGGTGGAAAGAGCCATCGCGCAGACGCGCAAGGCCGTGGAGGCTGGACGATCGCTGGTCGAGCCGCTCAAGGAAACAGATGTATTCCCCGGCATGGTGACGCAGATGATCGGAGTTGGCGAGCAAACTGGCGCAATGGATACCATGCTGCAGAAAATCGCCGACTTCTATGAGGACGAGGTGGACGTGGCCGTGAAGGACATGCTGACGGCCATCGAGCCGATCATGATCGTGTTTCTCGGCATCGTGGTGGGCGGCGTCGTAATTTCGATGTACATGCCGATGTTCAGTTTGATCGGACAGATGTCGAAGACCTAAAACGGAGTAGTCAAGACGAGTTTGCGGGCGACCGGCTCTGCCTTGCCAAGAGCGGAGCGGGCCGGTTGCGCTGCGTGTACGAGCCTTCGCCAGCTCGCTGTTCCCAACGGTTCACGTAAATGGAAATCGCATCCAGTATGAATGAATGGCTCCCCTGGCTGGGGCGCGCACGGTTTCTGGTCATCACATTTCTTCTCGCGGTCGTGGTGGCGCTGTGGCAGTGGACTCCCATCGCACTTCCGGTCGGCGCTCTCTTCTTGCTGGCGGCGGTGTGGTACGCGCTGGCGACCGTGTGCCTGATGCTCAACCGTACCTTTTCGCGTTCGCCATGGCTAGAGCCGTTGCAGGTCACACTGGATTTGGTAGTGATCACCGCGGTGGTCTACGCCAGCGGTGCGTGGGACAGCTACTTCATCTCGCTATACCTGCTGGTGATTTTGATGGGCAGCGTGATGTTTTCACGGCGCGGAGTATTTGCGCTGTCGGGATTCAGCTTTCTGCTGCTGGCTTCGATGGTGGAGCTCAGCTATTACGGTCTGATTCCTCATGCTTCCGCGGCGCTCCCCGAAACCAGGACGCTCGAATCGTGGCTGGCCATCAACGCGTTCGCATTCTTTGCCATCGGCTATCTTGGCAGTCTGCTGGCGCAGACGATTCACAGTAAGGGAGCCGAGCTACTGGAGAGAAACGAAGAACTGCGCGATCTGCAAGCGTTCAATCGCGACATTATTGAATCCATGCGCGGCGGCTTGCTGACGACCGACCTGCAGGGGCGAATCCTGCTGGTGAACCGCGCCGGAACGGAAATCATGGGGCGCGGATTCGGTCTGCTGCGTAACGAAAGCATTGCAGAGATTTTCACCGGCCTGTGGCCCGTTGAAACCGACGAGCAGGGAACTCCGGTGGTTTTGAGGCGAGAGATGGAATTCGTTACTCCAGCGGGAGCAACTCGCTATCTGGGATTTTCGATTTCACCTCTTCGCACCGGCGATTTCGAGACCTCCGGCTATGTGTTCAATTTTCAAGATCTGACGGAGCTGAAGCGTCTGGAAAGGGAAATAGTTACTAAGGAACGGATGGCCGCGCTGGGCCGATTGTCCGCGGCCATCGCGCACGAAATCCGCCAGCCGCTCACCGCCATGACAGGTGCGCTGAAAGAGCTGGCGCGGCTAGCGCCGCTCGACGACGACGACAAACGCTTGGTGCAGATCGTGAGCCGTGAGTCGCAGCGGCTGAACCAGATTATCGGAGATTTTCTGGACTATTCGCGCGAGCGCAAGTTTTCCTTTGTGGATTTGGACGTGGCCGCCCTCTTGGAGGAAACCTTGCTGTTGCTAGAACGCAGCTCGCGCGGCTCGGGAAGATACCGCATCGAGCGGAACTTTGGCGCGCGAGGCGTGCGCGCGCGGGCGGATCGCGACGGCATGAAACAAGTTCTCTGGAATCTTTGCAATAACGCGCTGCGCGCGATGCCGGAGGGAGGAGTGCTGACGGCGAGTCTTGACGCCGACGCGGACTGGGTTCGCATATCGATCGGCGACACCGGGATCGGTCTTGATCCGCGCGACGCCGCGCGTATTTTTGAGCCCTTTCAATCGGGGTTTCCGGGCGGCACGGGACTCGGGCTGGCGATCGTGTACCAGATTTTGCACGCGCACGGCGGGCACGTTCGCGTTCAGAGCGAAAAATCGAGCGGCACCACGTTTGTGGTGGAGATCCCGCGCGCCGCCGGAATGAGAACCGCCGTTCGAGCGCGAGGGCGCACGGCGGAAGCTGACTTGTTGCCTATTGCGGGGAGAGGATAAAAGAGTTTATGGCCCACATGCTCATCGTCGACGACGAACGGTCGATTTGCGAACTGCTGGAGATCAGCTTTCGCAAGGAAGGGCATAAAGTCGACGTGGCTTCGAGCGGCGAAACGGCCAAGAGGAAGCTGGCCTCGCAAGTTTTTGACATCGTCGTGTCGGACATCTGCATGCCGGACATGGATGGAGTGGAATTGCTGCGCTATTGCAAGGAGGTCTCCCCCGCCGCGGTCTTCATCCTGGTCACTGGAGTTCCGACCATCGATACCGCTATTGACGCCGTGAATTTCGGCGCGGATCGCTACGTGATCAAAGGCGACCGGCTGCTCGACGAGCTTCGGCCCGCGGTGCATTCCGTGGCGGAGCGCCTGGAGCTGAAGAAAGAAGCCGGCTACCTGCGCCGCGAGATCCGCCGGCTGACAGGTCTCGATCGCATGATCGGCACGAGCCCGAAAATGCGCGAGATTTTCGAGCTGATCCAGAACATCGCACCGCAATCCAGCCGCGTCTTAATTACGGGCGAAAGCGGCACGGGAAAAGAGCTGGTGGCGCGCGCCATTCACGAAAACAGCACGCGCGCGAAGCAGGCGTTCGTCACCATCAACTGCGGAGCGTTTCCCGAGACGCTGCTCGAATCGGAGTTATTTGGTTACATGAAGGGCTCGTTCACGGGCGCGAACGAAAACCGGCGCGGGCTTTTTCAGGCCGCGCACGGCGGCACGCTCTTCATGGACGAGATCGGCAACATGAGCGTGACCATGCAGGTGAAACTCTACCGCGTGTTGCAGGAAGGCAAGGTGCGTCCGATCGGCAGCACGGAGGAATCGGACGTGGACGTGCGCGTAATCGCCGCGACGAACAAAGACCTCGAGAAAGAAATCGCCGAAGAGCGTTTTCGCGAGGATTTGTTCTACCGGCTGAGCGTAATTCCGATTCACCTACCGCCGTTGCGCGAGCGCCGGGACGATATTCCGCTGCTGGCGCGAGAATTTCTGGGCCGCTTTTCGAAGTCCATGAACAAGAACGTGGACGGCATCGAGCCTGAAGCGATGCGGTTACTTGAAGTTTACGACTGGCCGGGAAACGTCCGCGAGCTTGAGAATACGATCGAGCGCGCCATGGCGCTGGAAAGCGGTCACCGCGTTTCGTCGGAGACTTTGCCGGAGCGCATCCGCACGCACGCGCAGGAGGCGGTGCCGAAGTTTTCGCACAACGGCCACGGCATCTCGCTGCCCGATGGCGGCGTGAACCTGGAGGAATACATATCCAAGGTGGAGCGATCGTATCTTTTGGCGGCGCTCGAGCGTTCCGGCGGAGTCCGCACGCGCGCCGCGGACCTGCTGCGAATGTCGTACCGGTCTTTCCGGCACTACGCGAAAAAATATGGCGTCTAACGATATTCCTCGCCAGGTTTGGCCGGGTACCGACTCGGAACGCCGCAGCCCCTTTTCTGCTCAAACGTGCTTTTCCGGCGCGGCGGTGCTCGCGGGCGCCGCCTGTGGGCTGCGGCACACCCGTCAAGGCGTGGCGAGCGGGCTGCGGGCGGCCGTAGAGCAACAGAGCGAAACGGTCCCAAAGGGTCGCGTTTTCAGTGCGCGCAGGAGATTGGGACCTTCGTGCACGTCGATTCGGGCCGGACATGCGGGGTCATTCAAGACGGTCAAAAACTGTCAGAATCCCAAGGGCTACGCCACGGAGGCTCGCGGGATCGGAGGCGAGACCGGCGAAGAGGGTCTGCAACCGATTGAGCAGGAACGGTATAATTCTGATGTGTTGTACGAGTTAACCTCCAGCTCATCCCTGGCATCCACATTGCGAGATATCCGGGCGTACCCCGCCAGGGCGTACGAGAGAGATTCAGGAGCATCGCTCCTAGGAGAAGAGAATGAATAAGCGACAGAAGGGTTTTACCTTAATTGAGTTGCTGATCGTCGTGGCGATCATTCTGATCATCGCGGCCATCGCAATTCCCAACCTGCTCCGTTCCAAGATGGCGGCGAACGAAGCGGCCGCAGTCGGTGCGGTGCGTACGATCGTAACGGCGCAAGTGACGTACTATTCGACGTACGACACCGGTTATGGAAATACTCTTGCGGAGCTCAGCGGGGCGGCCACCACTTCGGCGACGTGGGGTCAGGCTAACCTGCTCGACCCAACCTTCAACTCGCCCGTGCCACTCAGGCAAGGCTACAACTATTACATGGCAGTGAATAGCGCTCCATCGAGCGTGCCGTCGTCCGCCGCTAACAGCACCGACGATCAGACGTTCGACGCGGCTGCCGTCCCGGTCACCGTCGGAACCACCGGACAGCGTTCCTTCTGCGACGACCAGTCCGGCGCGATTCTCTTCGACGCGACGGGCGCGACAGGTAAAAGCGTGGCGGGAGTCTCCTGCTCCGCGGATGGGTTCGTGACTGCGTTGGGGCAGTAATAGGCCTGCATGAGAACAACAGGGAGGGATCATTCAGGTCCCTCCTTTTTTTTCGGCTAGAACGGAAAGATTTGACATGGCTCCCATGCGAACGCCACAAAAAAAATCGGAGCGGATCCTGCGAGGCCGCCGAGCGCAGCGCGGCTTTACCCTGATCGAGCTGTTGATCGTGGTCGCGATTATTCTGATCATTGCCGCGATAGCCGTCCCGAGCCTCTTGCACGCACGAATGGCGGCCAATGAATCCTCTGCGGTCGAGAATATCCGGGCTACCACGACCGCTGCCACGGTATACAGCAGCCAATGGGACAACGGCTATCCGCCGACCTTCGCTGTGATGGGCGGGACCGGCACTGCTGCGACCTGCGAGAACGCACTTTTGCTCAACCAGTTGCTGACCCAAACCCCTAACCTCGAATCTGGATATATCTTTAGTTACACGGAGGAGGGCGGGACCGCGCCGCAAGGCGCCGGCTGCAGTAACCCCGGTTCTTACGGGTATCTCGTCACGGCCAAGCCTTCCATACCGGGCTCCAGCGGGCAACGGAGCTTTTGCAGCGACACGCCGGGCGTAATTCATTTCGACATCACGGGTGCTGCGATTAACGATGTCACCACCTGCGAAGAGCTTCCTCCGCTCTAGCAGCATGGCACCCACCGTGAATTTCGGTATCTCAAGAACGCCGCCTTACGGAAGCTCAAAGTCGCGAAATTCATGGATAACGGCCAGCCGTCCCCTTCTTATTTGGGTGCTTCCTGCTTTCCTGACCCTATATTTAAAAATCTACGTGATGAGCGAGCTGGGCGGCTTTGCGCGCCTGAGCCGCTCGCTTAACGGGATAGCGTTTTCCATCGCGGCGTGGCTCGGGCTGTTCCGCGCGGATATTTTCGTTTGCTTTCTCGGCGTACCGGTTTTCCTTCTCCTCTTGAACCGGTTCCTGCCTTCCCGCTGGGGCGCCGTGGCGACGGGAGCGATCAGCGGCAGCGTATTCACGCTGCTCTCGATCCAACTGCGGTCACTTGACGTGGTGGGCAGGTACGTCTCCCTGGGGATGATGAAGGTTGCGCTTGGCTGGGGACTGCACGAAGCCGGAGCGAATCTTGCATATTTGCCGATGCGGGGGATCATCGAATTTGCCTTTGGTCTGACCGGAATAGTGTTGGCAACCGTGTGGGCCGTTAGGAGCGCGGGCCATCCCGTTTCGTCCGCCACGCAACAAACGGTAAGAATAGGAGCAGAGGCATATTTGCTGGCGCTGACGATCATCCTGGCAGCGGGTTGGCGCAGCGTGCTGCCGAGGACGCCCTATCACGAAAGTAGTTTGGTGCGGGCGGTCGCGTCGCTTTGGGAAGGTAACGCGATCGATAGCGGAGAATTCACCCGCTACGAACATCAGGCGGTGCGCGGACGGGAGATTTTCAGCGTGCCCAAAATGACTTCGGCGGAACTCATCAGGCGGTTTCGCGATTTGACGCACTCTCCCGCACCGCTAACCGATTCGCCGTATTTCCGCAAGGAAAGAGGAGACAACGTGCTCTTCTTCATCCTTGAAACGACGCCGGACGAATTCCTTCCGGCAGACGACGACATGAAGCAATTCCCCAATCTGGCTCGCCTGCGAGAACGATCGTTCGTCGGCGACCGGCATTACACGACGCTGCCGATGACAACTGCGGCCGTGTTTTCGATGTTCAGCTCCTGGTATCCCGACGACAGTTTTCTCGGTATATGGGGATTCCCGTCAACGGATGATGTGCCTGTGTTTTTGCCGCGCCTGGAAAAGTTAGGATACGAGTCGGCCACGTTTTCCCCGGTGAGGTACCATGGAGAACAGGATCATTGGATGTACCGAGCCGTTGGATTTCAGGAAGAGTACGTTCCGGATCAAGGGCTTACGAGCTACCAAGATGGTTCGTCATGGCGGGCGGAACGGAAAGCCGCCGACCTCGCTACCCTTCATCTGCTCGAGGGCAGCATGAACCAGTGGATGGAAAGCAAGCGCCCGTTCGTGGCTGCTTTCCTGCCGCAGATTTCCCACTTTCCGTATCCCGACAACTATCCTGCAAACAGCACGGAAAACATTCGGAACAGGGCGAGAGCGCTTTTGGCGGTGCAGGATTCGTGGCTCGGGGAGTTGATGGATCTGCTGCAGCAACATGGCGAGTTAGACAAAACGATCATAGTTGTGGTTGGCGACCACGGCCGCCGCACCCGGCTTGAAAATCCCAACCTTCCGCGAGGCACGATCTACGAAACGTCGTATCACGTGCCGCTGCTGATTTACGCGCCACGAACTCTGCAGCGAACCGATCGGATTCCGTGGATCACTTCGCACATTGATATCGCTCCCACCGTTCTAGACCTCCTCGGCGTCGAGCGAGATCGCACTCTGGAGCAAGGCAGCGCGATCTGGAATCCGGGCTTGAAAGGCCGGACCACGTTTCTATTGGGTCAGCCGACGTTTGGAGCTGACGGATACGCGTCCGATGGGAAGTTTTACATGTGGAATTATTTATCGGATTCGGTATTCGAAAATAATAAGGCGTCGTTCAATCTCGCCGATGCCGTTCCAAGGGATTCAGCTGCGGAGCGCGAGGTGAAGACGGAAATCGCGAATCTCGTACAGCTTGAAGCCGCGTGGCACGATCGGTTTTGCCGGCCTGCGTCGCGTTCATCTAGGTCGACATTTGCATCCGTAGGCAAATAAAATTGGTGATGATGGAATTAGCGTGCGCATAATCTCCAGATTCAGGAAGCTCTCGCGGCCCGAACGGGCGCTGATACTCTTGTTTATCCTGACCTTGCCTTTCGTAACGCCTCGCATCGATTGGGACGGTACGGGCTACTACGGCTACTTGCGGTCCGTGATGTTCGATCACAACCTGCAGTTTAAGGGCGATTGGGCGAGCAACGGGAAGGCCTCCGCAGTTCCGTTGGGAAAGGTGGGCCTTCCGCACGGGATTCCCATCACAAAGACGGGACACCTTGCGAATTACCTCGCCGTTGGTCCGGCGATGCTTTGGGCACCGTTCGTAATTGCAACTCGGGCGGTGATGATCGTGCTGCACGGCTCGTCCGCTTCAGCTCCGGCAGATGGCCACGGACCGCCGTACGTGCGCGCGGTCTGCTATGCGTCAGCTCTCTACGCATTTTTAGGATTATGGATTTCCTTTAAGTTTGCCCGGAGCTTGGTCGAAGAGAAGTGGGCGCTGCTTGCGACGATCGCGATCTGGTTTGCGAGTCCGCTGCCTCTCTACATGTACTCCGATCCTTCTTGGGCGCACGCCGATTGCGTGTTCGTGGTTGCCTTGTTCCTCTGGTATTGGAAGCGCACCAGGGACAGCGCCACGGAAACACACCGACAGTGGGCGATTTGGGGACTAATCTCCGGTTTGATGTGCGACGTGTACTTTCCCAATGGCGTATTTCTGTTGCTGCCGGCCCTGGAATTATTTCTCGATTTGCGGAAGGGCGAAGATCGAATCGGCGCGTTCAAAACGACTCTGCTCAGGGGCTTTGCGTTCGCGGGGGCTTTCGTAATCGCATTTCTGCCTACGATGATCGTGCGTCAGATCATCTTCGGCAGTCCATTTTCCACCGGGGCGTACGGCTCGCAGCCTTGGAATTGGACTTCTCCGAAGTTCCTCAGCGTTCTTTTTTCTCCGAGCCATGGCGCTTTCACGACCACCCCACTGCTTATAATCGCGGTGGCGGGCCTTTTCCTCTTGTGGCGGAGGCAGCCATCTATAGGCGGCCGCTTGGTGCTGTTAACGGTTGGGTTTTGGACCTTGATTGCAGTCTACCCTTGGTGGAACGGCCTCGTCTCTTTCGGAAGCCGGTTTTTCGTCTCCCTGACGCCGATTTTTGTGATCGGCCTTGCGGTGGCCTTTGAGAGATTTACCGCCGTTTGGAAAGACTCGCGTCCGGCGATGCGCCGGGCCGTCGCCATCTCAGCGCTGCTGATTATCTGGAACTTGGGCCTGATCTGTCAGTTGGACCATGGCCTATTCATGCAGATCGGACCAGTTGATTGGCAGAACGCCCTCTACAACGAATTTCGGACTGTTCCCGGAATCGTCGTGAGCGAGGTTGCAGCAAAGATTTCTCCTGCGCCTCATACCGCCCTCACTGAGCAAGCTCGGTCAAATTGAAGCGCTGCCCATGCAATTCTCGATATAAGACCATCTGTTTTTGACCCTCCGCGTTCCTTTGGCTCGGTAAGAGCGAAGCTGGTAAACTAATTTCGTGCGAGCAGTAATTCTCACTCTTCTCCTAGCTATTGCATTCCCGGCGTATGCACGCGAAGCGAAGTCCGTCGAGCGAGCGATTGAGGCGCGATACCACGCGGCTCGGACGCTGAAGGCGTTCTTCTACGAGCGCTATAGCGACGGCAGCGGCGGCGTGGCGGCGGAATCCGGCACGGTGTATTTCTCGCGGCCGGGACGCATGCGCTGGGAATACCAGTCGCCGCAACCGAAGCTCTTCCTGGTCGATGGCAAGAACGTCTGGTTCTACGTTCCGGCCGAGCGCACCGTGAGCCGCGCGAGATTGAAAAAAAGCTCCGATTGGCGCACGCCTTTGGCGCTGCTGGTGGGCAAAGCCAATCTCTCGGACCTATGCCAAAAGCTGGACCTCGTGAAACCGGGAGGGAAATACGCCGATGCTGGCGGTTTCCAGCCCGTCGCTGACGACAACGTATTGCGCTGCGTTCCGCGCGGAGTATCCGATCGCAGTGGGAACGCGGCCCAAGTGGTCTACTTGGAGACGAACCCGCAAGCGCAGATCGTGCGCGTAGTGATCCATCAACCGGGGAATGCGGTCACCGAGTTCCGCTTCGGCGATTGGAAGGAAAACATTCCCATCCCCGAGGCGAAATTTCATTTCCAGCCTCCGCCGGGAGTTTCGGTGGTCGATCAGTCCGCCCTCGCCAACCAGGTCTATTAAAAGGGTCCGGTGAAGCTTCACAAAGCCCAGTAGAGACGCTCACTCGGAGAGTTGGCCATGGAGAAGTGCCAGGGAGTGGTTCGCGCTTCCCTGAGGGCTCATAAAACGAAAAAGAGGGGTGCCTGACGGTCGATTTCAACTACTTCGCAGCGCTGCGCGATTTTTCTTGTCTCGATTCCGAAGCAAACGCCACCACCATCAGTCATCTAGTAGAAACGAAGTTGCTTCGCGCAGGAAAAGCTCGATTTGGTCGTGGTGCACCCAATGGCCGGCGCCGGGGACGCGCACCACCCGGTTATTGCGAATGGCGAGCCGTCGCGGATCATCTTCCGGAACTGGGAAAAAGCTCTCCAGCCCCCAAAACAGCAGCACCGGGCAAGCGATCTTTCCATAGACTTCGGCGGTGTCTTCCACGCGATGGCCGTACGGAGAAAACAGCCGCGCGAAGTTGTCGAATTTCCAGACCAACGAGCCGTCCGATTCCCAGTTGGTGCCGTGCAGAGTCAAATGCTGCGCCACTTCGTCCGATAGACGGGGATTCGCCTCTTTCATACGCGCCACGGCCGAGGCGAGATCGGGATAGCTTTTGGTGTGCCGCTTTTCCGCGTCGCGGACGGCTTCGATCCAGGTGCGAATACGCCGCGATTGCGGATCGTGCGCCGCGTGGCCGATGGCGAATCCGAGTCCTTCGATCGAAACGGCCTTGTGCACGCGTTCGGGATAGACACCCGCATAGTGCAGGACGATTCCTCCGCCCAGCGAGTGGCCAACCAACCGGATGGGAAAGTCATCAATGATGTCTAGCAGCGCGGATAAATCCAACACATGTTCCGCGATACTGTACATCGCCCCGGGCGCCCAGGCGCTGTTGCCGTGCCCGCGCAGATCGAGGGCGTAGACGTGATAGTGCTCCCGCAGCGTCCGAGCCACCCAATCCCAGTTTCGGGCGTGATCGAGTCCGCCGTGAACCAGCACGAGCGCCGGTTTGGAGTCCTGTCCGTAATCCCAGAATTGAAGTTTGAGGCGGTCGGAATAAAAGAAGTGCGAAATGGGTTCCATGGATTTTCGGTCGGCCCTCGGGCGCCGCGACTTGATCCGCGCCAGCGGCGACTCTACCATAGGGTTTGCGATCGCGGCCTGGCGCCATTTGGGCCCGTTGTCACATTCGATAGAGGGCTCCAGAGGCCCCTCCGAGGCGTTGTAACATGCTATTCACGGCCATTTCTATCCCGTCTGCCAATGGACGAAGAGGCGTATGCTAGTCTTACTTTTGCGGCCGCACGGGGCCGAGCGCTGGAACTGAAATCACATGGCTGAATTTGTCTGCAAAGTGGGCGATACGACTGGGCGCGTCTTCCAACAAGTGGAAAGCGCCCAATCGGAAGACGAAGCCAAGCAGAAGCTGGTGGATCGCGGCTTATACGTCTTCTCGGTTCGCAACCATCTGAACGTGGCATCGATCCTGGGGCGGGCGAGCCGTGAGCGCACGATCCGGGCGAACGACTTCCTGATTTTTAACCAGCAGTTCAACACGCTCATCAAGGCGGGCCTGCCGATTCTGAAGGCGCTCGATTTGCTAGCGGAACGCGCTGCCGCCACGCGGCTGCGGCCGATTCTCGCGGAAGTGCGCAAAAGCGTTCGCGAAGGTTCGTTGCTTTCGGAGGCACTCGCGAAGCAGGGCTCGTTTCCGCCGGTCTATGTGACGGTCATCACGGCCGGCGAACGCAGCGGCAACCTGAGCGGGGTCCTCGATCAGTACATCACGTATCTGCGTGTGAGCACCGGCTTTCGCAGCCGCTTACTCACTACGCTGATCTACCCGGTGGTGCTGGTGGCCACCGCGCTGTTGGTGGTCACCTACGTAGTCACGTACGCAATCCCGCGCTTTGCTGACCTGTACCACGATTTGGACATTCCGCTACCGACTCCTACGCGCATCCTGCTCGGACTTGCCTTGCCCCTCCGGCATTATTTTTTGATTCTCCTGGCTGTCTTGGGCTTGATTGTAGTGATCGGGTTTGCTTGGTCGCGCTCGCGGGAAGGCGCCGTCTCAATTGAGCGCATGAGGCCGCACATACCGTTGTTCGGCGACGTCTGGGTGAAGACGCAAGTCTCGCAGCTCGTTCGTACCCTCTCCACGCTTCTGAGCGGCGGAACACCGCTGGTTCCCGCGCTGACGACGTCCGCTGCGGCGATTAACAGCCGCTTGTTTGCGGGTGCGGTGCGTCAAGCGGCGGAGCGCGTGAAGGAAGGGAAGTCGCTCCACGAGAGTCTGGCTGAGACGCAGTTGATGCCCGATCTGGCGCTGGAAATGATCGAGGTCGGAGAGGCTTCCGGCGCGCTTTCGCCCATGCTTACCAGTGTGGCGGAATTTTACGAGGAAGATGTGGGGACGAGCTTGCAGCGAATCCTTTCCTGGATTCCCATCGCGGTTTTGCTGGTAATGGCCGTTGTGGTAGGCTTCATTTTGATCGCGCTCTACCTGCCCATGTTCTCCCTCCGCGTCGGTGGAGGATAAAGTCGTATGGCAACCGTATCCAATAATCCACCTCTGCCGGGCGGCGCCAATGATGCCGCCGAGCGCGAACAAGCGCGTCGGCTGGCGGAGCGCTATCGCTGCCCGTTCGTGGATTTGCGCGAGCAGCGCATCGACCCGGAGCTTTTCCGCAGCATCCCGGCGGAAATGATGTTTCGCTACAACTTTGTCCCGCTGGAATCTCGCGAATCCACGCTGGTGGTGGCGCTAGTCGATCCTAGCCAATTGCCGCAGATGGACGAGCTTTCGGGGCTACTTGGCAAGCGGCTGCAAGTGAACGTCGCCACGGCCTCGCAAATCGGCGATCTGCTGAAGCGCACCGAGCAATCGCAGCGTGTGCTCGACCAGGCAACCGAAGGCTTCACGCTGCAAGTGGTTCACGACGAGGACAGCGACGAGGACATCACCGTCGAAAAGCTCACCGGCGAAGCGGGCGTGAGCCCCGTTGTGCGCCTGGTGGATACGATTATTTTTACCGCGCTCGAGCGGCGCGCCAGCGACATTCACATTGAGACGCGCAACAGTGAAGTTGTGGTCAAGTACCGCATCGACGGAGTGCTGCAATACGCGATGAAGCCCGTCGACAAGGAATGGCATGCCACGATTCTTTCGCGCGTCAAGGTGATGAGCGAACTCGATATCGCCGAGCGCCGCGTCCCGCAGGACGGACGCTTTCGCGTCGGCTACAAGGGCCGCGACGTGGACTTTCGTGTGTCGATCATGCCGTCCGTTCACGGCGAAGACGCCGTGCTCCGTATTCTCGACAAAGAAACGCTTAGCGAAAAATTCCGCAATCTCACGCTCGACGTGGTCGGCTTCGAACCCGACGAAGTAGCTCGCTTCCGCCGCTACATTCACGAGCCCTACGGCATGGTGCTCGTTACCGGCCCCACCGGTTCGGGCAAGACCACTACTCTTTACGCGGCCATCAACGAAATCAAGAACGACGAAGATAAGATCATCACCATCGAAGATCCCGTGGAATATCAAGTGCGCGGCATCACCCAAATTCCCGTGAACGAAAAGAAGGGGCTCACCTTCGCGCGCGGTCTTCGTTCGATCCTGCGCCACGACCCGGACAAAATCATGGTCGGCGAAATCCGCGACCAGGAAACGGCGCAGATCGCTATCAATTCCGCGCTCACCGGTCATCTGGTGTTCACCACGGTGCACGCCAACAACGTCACCGACGTGATTGGCCGCTTCATCAACATGGGCGTCGAGCCGTACAATTTCGTTTCGGCGTTGAACTGCATCATGGCGCAGCGGCTGGTGCGCGTGATCTGCGATAACTGCAAAAAGCGCGTTTCCTATTCCACCGAGGAATTGCAGGAATCCGGCCTCGATCCCGCAGAATGGGGAAAGGTCGCCTTTTACGAGGGCGCCGGATGCCTGGAATGCTCGGGCAGTGGCTATCGCGGGCGCACCGCCATCACCGAGCTTCTTGACCTTTCGGACCGCATCCGCGAAATGATTATCGATCGCCGGCCGACGTCCGAAATCAAGCGCACCGCGCGGGCCGAGGGCATGACGTTCCTTCGCGAATCCGCGTTGAAGAAAGTGCGCCGAGGCGCCACCACGCTGCGCGAAATCAACAAGGTGACTTTCCTTGACTAGCGCTGCGGCCTCAACAGCATTTGAGACGCAGGTTTCCCGCGGCAGCTTTATTTCCCGGATCGACCGTTGGCTGAATGCCATGCCGCACCCTTCGTTGGTCGCGGAGATCGCGCCTGGCCACGTGGCAGCCGCGCGCTGGGGAATGCGCGGCAGCCTGGATGCCTCGGCGGTGGAACCGTTACCGGCCGGCTCGGTGATGCCGTCGCCAGTGGAGATCAATATCACGCAGCCGGATGCCGTCCGCGCCGCGCTTCGCCGCGTTTTCAGCAAAGTGGCGCATCGTGGTGCGCCGCTGGCGCTGCTGATTCCCGATCCTGCCGTGCGCATCTTCGTGTTGCCGTTTGAAAACTTGCCGCGCAAACCGGAAGACGCGCTTCCATTGCTTCGCTGGCGCTTGAAGAAAAGCGTGCCGTTCGACGTGGACGAAACCACCGTGTCGTGGATGCGCCAGACCGCGCGCGATGGCGGCCTCGAGGTAATCGCCGTCATTGCACGCCAGCGCATTTTGCGCGAATACGAGGAACTTCTCGAATCTGTTGACGCGCGTCCCGGCGTGGTGCTCAGTTCCACGTTGGCCGTGCTGCCGCTTCTCGACGAACAAGGCGCAACGATTCTCGCGCGCCTTTGCGGCGCCACGCTTACTGCTGCCGTCGTCTTTGGCGGCTCGCTCTGCGTCTATCGCTCCACGGAGTTGGTGGCTGGCGCCCGGCAATTCGATCCCCAGGCAGTGCTGGACGAAGTGTTTCCCGCAGCTGCCTATTTCCAGGACACCTGGGGCCGCGAGCTCGACCGGGCGTATCTGGCGGGCTTCGACGAAAAAAGCGATCTCTTTCGCGACGCCTTGAGCCGGGAACTGAATATCGAAGTCGAGCACATCTCTGCGGCCGCGGGATCGCGCGGGCTCGATCCGCAGGGTCATAATTTGCTGCGCCAGGGCCTCGACGGTTTGGCCGGTT
Source organism: Candidatus Acidiferrales bacterium (assembly GCA_050746725.1). GTDB lineage: Bacteria > Acidobacteriota > Terriglobia > Acidiferrales > UBA7541 > Palsa-295. The sequence goes on from JBOGMX010000035.1 coordinate 53,352, forward strand.
GGGCCATGAACGGAGGGTCGTGATCGAGCGGCGAACTTAATGAAAGTTCAGCTCAATCTCGCGACCGCCCCGCAGGCGAATAATCGCCCGTTTCTTGCCGCGTCCGCGCTGGTAGGCGCCATCTCGCTGATCGCGCTACTTCTGTTGGCGCACGCGACGTATTCTTCCTGGCAGGACCAGCGCCAGCTTCGCTCCGAAATCAACGCGCTACAATCGCGGATTCACGTCAGCGAAATTCGACAACGGCAGCTCGCCGCGTACTTTAACGGCCCGCAGACGCGGCGCGTGCTCGATCGCTCGGCGTTTCTGAATTCGCTGATCGACGAGCGCAGCTTTCCCTGGACGAGAATTTTTACCGACCTAGAGAGAACGCTCCCCCCCGGCGTGCGCGTGATCAGCATTTCGCCGCGCTTGGATAAAGACCGCGCCGAAGTGAAGTTACAGGTGGGAGCGGAAACGGCCGCGAGCGAGGTCCAATTTCTGAAAGCGATGGAAACGTCGCACGCGTTTTCCGGCCTGGTAGTCAAGGATGTGAAGCCCTCCTCGGGCACGGGTGCGCCCGGGACGACGGACCAGATTTTGATCGATCTCAGCGTGTGGTACTCGACGACATGAAAATCCTCCTCTGGCCGGCTTGGAAGAAAGGGCTTGCTGCCGCGCTAGTGCTGCTCGTGGCCGCGGACCTGGTGTTCGTCTTCGCGCTGTGGCGGATCGGGCGCGAAGGCCCGCAGCAGATGCGCCAGCGGCGCGGTCGCCTGGCCGAAGAAGCGGCGCTCTTGCGCGCCGATGTGGCGCGCGGTGAAAAAATCCGCGTCGCGCTGCCCCAGGCAGGCAAACAATGCGACGCATTTTACAATCAGGCTTTTTTCGATTCCGCGACCGGCTATTCGCAAATCGAGTCCGATTTGGACAAAATCAGCAAGGACGCTGGAGTACAGACCTCGGGCCTGACGTTCTCGCAACGCGAAGTGAAGGGGCGCGGCGTAACGGAAATCCACGTCCGCACCAAGGTGACGGCCGACTATCCGTCGCTGATTCGATTCATTAACGGCGTGGAGCGCTCGAAGGATTTCTACTTGTTGGACGGGTTGAAGTTGCATTCGGCGAATGCCGGAATGGTCAACCTCGAAATTAAACTGCATACGTATTTCAGGACCTGAAGGATGTCTCGGCGCATCGAAATTTACGTCTTTGCGGCGCTTTTGCTGGTACTGGCTTTCGTGGCCTATCGCACCCTTCGTCCCGCGGGGGGCACGGTCACCGGCGTTTACGCCGACAATGCCAGGTTCCACCCGCTCGACGTTCAGGAGCCGCAACTCCATCTCGATTTGCTCGATAATCTGCGGAAGACCGAATACACCGGTTCGCACCGGAATATTTTCTTGGCCGAGCCGATTCCGCCGCCAAAATCCCAACAGACGAGGCTGGACAAGCCCGCCGGTCCGCCGGTTCCGCCACCTCCGGCTCCGCTGCAAGTGCCGGTGAAGTTTTTCGGCTACGCTTCCGCGCAGCACAGCGCCCGGCGCGTCGGCTTTTTCGCCAGCGGAGATGACGTGCTGGTGCTCGCACAGGGTGACGAGTTCCTGGGCCGATACCGTTTGCTCAGCATCAGTAACAATTCGGCTGAAGTGATGGAAATTTCCAGCGGCCGCCACGCGACGCTGCCCATCACGCAGCCTCCTGGACAAGCCGCGAACTGAAAACGTGAGCGCCGCTAGCAAAACTCGCTCTCTGCCTTCTATTGGAGCTCGGCGCGCGCGCCAGCGCTCCAGCCAATCTGGTTACGCCTTTTTGCTCGCGCTCTTCATGGTGATGGCGCTAATTATTAGCTCCGAGACTCTGATGGAAAACCTGGCCACTCAGGGACGCCGCATGCGCGAGCAGGAAACCATCTGGCGCGGAGAGCAGTGCGAGCGTGCCATTCGCCTCTACTACCACAAGACCGGCCATTACCCGCAAAACTTCGACGATCTTCAGTCCGGGCTTCCGGAGCTGCATTTTCTCCGCGCCGAAGCGGAAAAAAATCCCATGAATAAAACGGACGGCACGTGGCGCTTCATTTACGTCAATGCCGCCGGTCAGATCATCGGCAGCGTGAAATACGCCACTTTGCAGCAGATGGCCATCATGGATTTGAACCACGGGAAAATTCCCAAAGTCACGCCCGGAGCGGTTTCCGCGAGCAGCCTTGCATCTCAAAGCCAGGTGGGTCCGGCTTCGCAAGATGGCCTGCAGCTGGATACCAACGGCCCCGGCCAACCCGAGAACCCGTTGGCGGCGCTGAAACCCACCGGGCCCGTGGATGGTCCAGTGATCGGCGGGTATCTCACTGGAGTTGCGGGCAAAACGGACGCCAAATCCTTGATCGTCTACAAGGGCGGCAAGAAATACCTCGATTGGGAATTCATCTGGAATCCCATCGAAGACCAGGCGCGCGCCATGCAGCAGCAAGCTGGAGGCTCTTCGGGTGGCTTGCTGCCCGGCTTTGGCAATTTGCCCGGCTTGCCAACCGGGCTGACCGGAACTGGAACGTCGCCCACGGGAAATTCGGGCGCCACGAGCACATCGCCATCGAGCTCGCCGCAAGCGCCTTCCAGCCCAGCGGGCACGCAGCCCGCACCCAATGCCCCAGAGCAAAACTCCAACTGATCCGCGCGTGCTCTGCGAAGGGCTCAACCAACGAATGCGGGAGCCGCCACCAGTATGAAAATGTACACGCGAATTTCGCTCATTATTCTCGTCGCGGTTCTCGCATATGTGGGCTGGGTCTTCTTTTCCCGCTGGCAGCAGAATCGCGCGGTTGAGCAGCGTGCCGCAGCCAAAGCCGCCCAGCAGCGCGCCCGCGACGAACAGGCGTTCCAGGGTATGGGCGGAAACAGCTTCGCTATCCTCAGCTTTTTCGCTAGCCCGTCTTCGATTAGCCGCGGGGATGAATCCGAGTTATGTTACAGCGTCTCAAGCACTAAAACCGTTTCCATCGAGCCGCCGGTGGGCGATGTTTGGCCTGCTTTCGATCATTGCGTCAGCGTAAGGCCTCGCAAAACCATCAAGTACACGATTACCGCGACGGACGCCGCTGGGCACACTAAGTCCAAAACCACAATTCTCGAAGTTCACTGACGCTTCGGTGGCCTGCCTCGATGCCAAATCGAATTTTGCGTCTGGCGAGTCGCACAAACAGCCTGGTCGCGCCGTTGCAGAAGCCCGCATTCCGGCGCATAATGGATTTATCCACGGAGGAATGGGACTCGCACATGGCCGTTGAGCTTGGAAAAGGCGTGACGCTGGAAAAGCCAGGCGACGATGGGAATTTCCTGAAGGACGAAGGGATTCTCTTCGCATCTCTGGATAAAGTCGTCAACTGGGCGCGCCGCAGCTCGATTTGGCCGATGTCGTTCGGACTCGCCTGCTGCGCCATCGAAATGATGTCTATGGCTGCTTCCCGCTACGATATTTCGCGCTTCGGTGCCGAAGTATTTCGCGGTTCTCCGCGTCAGTCGGACCTGATGATCATCGCCGGACGCGTGTCGCAAAAAATGGCGCCAGTGATCAAGCAGCTCTACGCGCAAATGCCCGAGCCGAAGTGGGCCATCTCCATGGGAGCCTGCGCGACTTCCGGTGGCGTTTTCAATAACTACGCCATCGTGCAGGGCGTCAATCAAGTGATCCCGATCGACGTCTACGTTCCGGGCTGCCCTCCGCGTCCGGAAGCCCTGCTCTACGCGATTTTCCAGCTGCAGAAGAAGATCGACAACGAGCGCGGCAGTTTCCTTCGTTCTCTCAATCTCAGCAAGAGCTAACCGGCTTCCGCGGTAGAGCTGTTGGTAGTGTCCTAATTTGAAATCCACACCCTCAAGTTCCGATTGCGGCGTTCAACGTTCCGGCGGCTACGTGCGCGTGGATACGGCGCGGTACGCCGAGGGCGCGGCACCACCTGGACGTCCGAGCTGGACAGCCCAGGCAAGCATCCGTGGTTCCTGTAAACCTTTCCGTTACCCGCATACCTCAAAATCCGTTTACCGGAGGGTGCTGAAGATGCGTGGATTCCGGCGTTCCGCCGCGGCTGCGGTAACCGCTATGGTCGCGCTTGCTATCACCAGTCCTGTCTGGGCGCAAAGCTCGGCGGGTCCTGAACCGGCGCCCCTGCCGCCACCCATAGTTGCTCCGGCCGATACGCCCTATCCGGGCACGATTGCGCTGGCGGTGAATCTGACCAACACAACCGATCGCTTAGCGACAGTCGATGAGACGATTCCGGTCCACCCCGGCGCAGTGACGCTGTTGTATCCGCAATGGATTCCCGGTGACCACGCGCCCGAAGGGCCGATCCAGTCCGTGGCGGGCTTGTTCGTCACCGCCGATGGTGGGCGGCGCATCCCGTGGGTACGCGATCGCGTGAACATGTACGCCTTCCATGTGCGCGTGCCGGAGGGGACCACATCGCTGGATGTGAAGTTCGACTATCTCTCTCCCGTTCGTCCCGAGGACGGGAGAGTAAGGATGTCGCGCGTGATGGCGAACCTCTCGTGGAACACCGTGGTGCTGTATCCGGCGGGCCACTTCGCGCGCGATATTCACGTCCGGCCAACGGTGGTGCTGCCGACGGGCTGGAAATATGCGACGGCGCTGGAGACGGATTCGAAGGACGGCCATACGGTCCACTTTAAGGAGACGACTCTGAACACGCTGGTGGATTCGCCGCTAGTGGCGGGCGAATACTACCGGCGCGTGAATCTGTCCACCGGACCGGAGAACCAGGTGTTCCTGGATGTGTTTGGCGATCGGGAGAAGGACCTGAAGATTTCGCCGGACGAACTGCAAATGCACAAGAACCTGACCGTGCAGGTGCAGCGGCTGTTCGACTCGCATCACTACAATCATTACGACTTTCTCTTCATGCTGAGCGACACGCTCGGGAGCGAGGGGCTGGAGCATCACCAGTCCAGCGAAGACGGCACGCGGGCGAACTACTTTACCGATTGGAAGGCGGGGGTGCGCGAGCGCGACCTGCTCGCGCACGAGTACACTCACTCGTGGAATGGCAAATTCCGCCGCCCCAACGACCTGTGGAGGCCCGCTTTTAATATGCCGGAGCAGGATAATCTGCTGTGGGTCTATGAAGGGTTAACTCAGTACTGGGGATACGTGCTGACGGCGCGCTCCGGCATGAGAACGCCAGAGCAGACGCGCGATCTCTTCGCCGATATTGCGGCGAACTTCCAGGTCAATCCCGGCAGAAAGTGGCGCTCCGTGGACGACACCACCAATCAGGAAATCCTGTCGGAGCGGCGGCCAGTGAGCTGGGTGAGCTGGCAGCGCGATGAGAGTTACTACCAGGAAGGGCTGCTGGTCTGGCTGGATGTGGACACGAAAATTCGCGAGCTGAGCGGCGGAAAGAAGTCTCTGGACAATTTCGCGAAGGAGTTCTACGGCATCCACAACGGCAGCTTCATCACCGTCACCTACAACTTCAACAACATTGTGTCGGCTCTGAACGAAGTGCAGCCGTACGGCTGGGCAAAGTTCCTGCGCACGCGGATCTACGATCTGCATCCGCGGGTGCCCCTCGGCGGATTTACCCAAGGCGGCTATAAGCTCATTTACAACGATACGCGTCCCTCGTGGGAGAATCACAGTCGCCCTTCGCACAACGTGACCAGCTTTGCCACGTCCATAGGCTTCAGCGTGGCGCACGGTGGCACGATCTCCAATGTGCGGTGGAACAGCCCGGCCTTCAAGGCGGGTCTGACGCCGGGCATGCAGATTGTGGCGGTGAATGCCCAGGCCTGGGGCGGCGATCCTGCGAACGCCGGCGGGTCCAACACATTGCTGAGGGATGCCATCCTTCAGTCGGAATACAATTCCTCGCCGATTCAGTTTGTGGTGAAGAAGGACGGCGTGGTATCGAGCGTGGACGTGGGATACCATGGCGGGTTGCGCTATCCGCATCTGGAGCGCGTGCAGGGCACGCCGGATCGGCTGGACGCTATTCTGGCGCCGGTGAAGTAGCGGAACCGGCTGCTCGTAAACGGTTGCGCGCCTGCGTGTGAGAACTGCGAATCGCATCGGGCGCGGTCGCATCTGATTTTTCAGTCGTTCCTTAAAATTCACATTTGGAGAAAGCATCGAGATGAATTACTACGGCGGTAAAGAATTGGCAGCCTCGTTTCGCACTGTGCGCAAGAACACTATTCAAGTGGCCCAGGAAATTCCAGAAGATAAGTACGATTTCAAACCAGCGCCGGAATCCAGAACCGTGGCGCAAACGTTGGCGCATATCGCCTGCGGCACCAACTTCGCGCAGTACCTTCACAGCGAACGCGTCGATAGTCTTGCAAAATTGAATTTCTCCGAGTTGATGAAGGAGGGCGCCGCGAACGAGGCGAAGTTGCGGACCAAAGCCGAAATCATCGCAGCCTTGCAGGCGAACGGAGAAAAATTCTCAGCGTTTCTCGAGAGCCTGCCGGAGTCAGTGCTCTCCGAGCGCGTAGCCATGCCGCCCGGCGCCGATCCGGCTGCCAAGACCCGCTTCGAAATGCTGCTCTCGCCCAAAGAGCATGAAATGCACCATCGCGCTCAATTGATGACCGTTGAGCGCATGGTCGGCGTGGTGCCGCATCTCACTCGCGCGCGGCAGGAAATGATGGCCCGCACCCAAGCCGGTAACGGTCAGCAACACCGCTAGGCGGGTCCCGGCTATCGAATGTTTCACGGGAAGGTGAGCCGGTGAGCGACCGGCTCGCCTTTTTTCATTTCACTTCGTCTACTGAACGTCGGCAGTACCGCCGTCGAATTCGACCACGCTGCCGGGCGCGAATTGCTCGCGCCGCACGTAGCCCATCCCAATCGCCGTGCCTGCCGATGGCGAATACGCGCCGCTGGTGACGAATCCCACTTCCGCGCCGCCCGCGCGCAGCTTCGTTCCCGCGGGAGGGGGAGCGCCGCTCGAAAATTTCAGCGACACGCGCTTGCGGTTCACGTGGCCTCGCGTGCGGACGCGTTCGACGATTTCCTGCCCCGTGTAGCAGCCCTTGGTGAAGCTGACGTGCGTGTTCTCGACGGCGGCTTCGTGCGGGATCATCGCGTCATTGAAGTCCGCAGGGAACCACGGCACACCCGCCTCCAGCCGCAGCGCATTCAGCGCATCCATTCCAATCGGCGCGCCGCCAATCCCGCGAATAACTGCGAGTGCTTTGCGCCACAGCGCCGAGAGATGCTCGCGTGGCGCGATAATCTCCGCGCCCGGCGCGCAAAAATGCGAGCGCCGCACCATCCAGCATGAATATCCGTCGATAGTGGCTTCCCGGATGCTCGTTTCGGGCATCTCTTCCATTTCAATGCCACACAGCTGGCGCACGGTCTCCGCCGCCCGCGGACCTTCGATAGCGAAGCTGCCCATCCGCTCAGTCGCATCTTCAATTTCGACTTTCGAACCGATGATGTATTTGCGCAACGTGCTAAATGTGCGTTCGCTCTGCGACGCGCGCGAACGAACCAACAGTTTCTCCGGCAGCGCGTAAATCTCCAGTTCGGCCAGAATGCGGCCTTGCGGATTCAACAGCAGCGCTAGCGTTCCGCGCCCTTCGCCGAGCCCTTTGATGTCATTCGAGGTGACGCTGTGCAGATACTGGACGCGATCGCGCCCGCCGAGCATCCAGATGGCGCTCCAATTGGTATCGAAAAGCGCGACGCTTTCACGCCCGGCGCGGTACTCCGTTTCGATTCCGGCGAATCGCTCCGGCAATTCGCATCCGTCAAATTCCGCGAGCTGGGAGTTTTCTAAGCGAAGTTCTTCTGCCAATGGCGTTTGCATGTCCGATGAGCTCCGCAAATGATTTTATCAGATCGCGCCTATCCACCTGCGCTTCGGCCGATGCACGGCCATTCAAAGCTGTGATAAATTTAAGGCATCCCATGGCTATTGGAATCTACGTTCAGGTGCCTTTCTGCCAGACCCGGTGCACTTACTGCAATTTTCATACGGGCGTGGTATCGCGCGACCGATATCTGCCGTATGTCGATGCAGTTTGTCGCGAAATTGGAGAGAACGACGGAGCGGCGACCGCCGAAGCGGATACCATTTACGTCGGCGGCGGCACGCCAAGCCTGCTCGAACCAGCGGCGCTGGCTAAGATTTTAGATCGCTTGCGGCGAGCGTATGCTTGCGAGCCTGCCGAGATCACGCTGGAAGCTGATCCTGAAACGGTGACGCCCGAAAAAACCGCGCAATGGCGTAGCGCTGGGATCAATCGCATCAGCCTGGGCGCGCAATCGTTTCAAGACGCCGAATTGAAAGCGGCGGGTCGCATGCATCGGCGCGAGGATATCTTCCGCGCCGCCGATCTGCTTCGCGCCGCCGGCTTTCGCAATATCAGCATGGACTTGATCGCCGGGCTGGCGCATCAGACGCGCAAATCATGGGAAGAATCGGTCAGCCAGATCTTGCGGATTTATCCGGAGCACATTTCGATCTACATGCTGGAAATCGACGAGGGCAGCCGGCTAGGAAGGGAAGCGCTCAGCGGCGGCGAACGCTACAGCGCGGGCGCTTTGCCGAGCGACGACGATACCGCTGACTTTTACGATTCCGCGCGCGAACGGCTGAAGTCCGCCGGCTACGAGCATTACGAAGTCTCGAACTGGGGATTGCCGGGAAAGCAATCGCGGCACAATTTGAAATACTGGCGGCGCGATCCCTACATGGGATTCGGCGCGGGCGCGCATTCGTTCGACGGGTTTATGCGCTGGGCCAACGTGCACGAATCGGAGCGTTACGTCCGGCTGCTCGACCAGGGAACTTCGACCCGCGAGCAGATCGAACCGGTCACTCCGTTTATAGCGCTCACCGAAGACATGTTTCTGGGGTTGCGGCAACTATGCGGTGCCGATTTCGCGCGCATCGAAAGCGAATACTCGAAAGAAGAAGTGCTGCGCGACCGCCTGGCCACGCTGCGGCTGCGCATCGAGACGCTGCAAACGCACGGAATGCTCGCATTTGACGGCACGTTCGTGCGCATCCCGCCCGAGAAATTGACCATTTCGAGCGAAATCCTGCTGGAGTTGCTTAGCTGACGCGCCAGCGTTCCTGAATCCATACGCGGAGTTCTCTCCCGTCTGCGCGCAGGAAAAAGCGAGAGTTGTTGTTCTGAGTCCTGGTGCAGCTGGGACGAAGAGTGAAAATGTCACGGAACTTGGTCGGCGCGGCTCGTCTCGCACGGCGGCATAAACACATACGGGTGATTGGCGCTCAAATCCGATGGCGCAGGAACGATAACTGGGTGTACAACACGGACGATCCGGCGGATCACTCGGAAATGTTCGGTGTCGTCGGGTTGAGTTATACGAGGGAGGATCTACATGCGTAAAGCAATGCTTCTGTTCGCGATCCTCGGGCTGGCAGGTTCGCTGTGGGCCGGGGACCTGCAAGTGGGCACTTGGAAGCTCAATCTCGCGCAGTCAAAAGTTCCGCCGAGTTATCGTGCTCCGAGGAAAGCAACGTTCGTTTTTCGGACGGCAGGCGACCAGATCGAGTGGGTCCTTACGGCAACAGATGCGAGCGGATCGCCTGTTACGTCCAAGGGCGCTTATCCGAGGGAAGGAGGAGTGGTGAAGTGGTCCGTCGCTCCGGCCCATTTGGGCGACACCACTATAATCTCCACAGTCGTCTCGCCGTACGAGTCCTACCAGACGTTTCTAAGAGATGGTAAGCAGGAGCGGTTGGACCATGTCGTTGTCAGCAACGACGGCGCGACAACGCGCGAGACAATCAAAGGCATGGGCCCGCAAGGCAGGCCTTTTAAAGTGCTGCTGGTGTTCGACAAGCAGTAGAGGCTCGTCCCTGGGGCCTGTGCTGAGCGTAGCCGGCGACCTGACATTCGCCTGGATAAGACCTCGGCGTTTCGCGAGGCCAAGAGTTGCGCACGAGCGCAGTTCCGGCGATCAGTTTTCCACGCCGAGATTGCGTATTTTCGTGAGTAGCGTTTTGTAGGAGACGCCGAGCTTTTCGGCGGCGCGCGTTTTGTTCCATTTGGTTTCGCGCAATGCGTTCTCAATCTTGAAGCGCTCCACGTGAGCCACAGCGCGCTGCGACACTTCTTCGAGCGGGCCTTCCCACAGAAATTGTCCGGCGAGCATTCCATCGGGTAATTCTTCCGGCATTGGTTTCGGCGAGGGCAACTGTAGCGAATCGGCGTCGATCTCCGGGCCGCTAGCGAGGATAGCGGCGCGCTCGATGGTGTTCTGAAGCTCGCGCACGTTGCCCGGCCAAGTGTACGCGAGCAGGCGCGAGCGCGCATCTTCGGTCAGCTCCAAAGACGGTTTGCGAAATTCGCGCTTGAAGCGTTCGAGGAAGTGTTCGGCGAGCAGCAGCACGTCGTCTCCGCGGTCGCGCAGCGCAGGAATCGTTATCGGCACCGCGGCGATGCGAAAGTAGAGGTCGTCGCGAAATGTTTTATCCGCCACGGCGGCGCGTAAGTCTTTATTGGTGGCGGCGAGGACGCGGACGCTGACTTCGATTTCCTGCGTTCCGCCCACGCGCTCGAATCGTCTTTCTTCCAGGACGCGCAGCAGTTTGCTTTGCATCGACAGCGGCAGTTCGCCGATCTCGTCGAGAAACAGCGTCCCGCGATGGGCGAGTTCGAGCTTGCCAATTTTGCGCGCTCCTGCTCCGGTGTAGGCGCCGCGCTCGTGGCCGAATAATTCGTTTTCCACCAGTCCTTCAGGGATCGCGGCGCAATTGAGCGCCACGAATGGCTTCTCGGCGCGCGGACTCAAATAGTGAATGGCGCGCGCGAAGAGTTCCTTTCCGGTGCCGCTCTCGCCTAGCAAAAGCACGGTGGAATCCGCCGCGGCCACGCGCTGGGTCATCTGGCTGGCTTCCTTCATCGTCGGATGTTCGGCAACGATGCGCGGGAAGCCGTAGCGCGCGGAATATTCCTCGCGCAGCAGCAGATTTTCGCGCAACAGTTCCTGTTCGCGCGTGGCTCGCTGCAGCAATAGTTTCAGGTGGTCGAGATCGACGGGCTTCTGGATGAAATCGAACGCGCCTTCTCTCATCGCGGTGACGGCTTCTTCAACTGAACCATACGCGGTAACTAGAATTACGGGGATGGTTGGCTCGGCGCGTTTCGCTTCGCGCAGAACCTCAATTCCCGAATGGCCTGGCAGCTTTAGGTCGGAAAGAATCAGCTGGTAACGGCGGCTGCGTGCCTTCTCGATTGCGGCGGTTCCGTCCGGAGCTTCCTCCACGGCGTAACCGAAGCGCTCGAGCGCCTTGCGAAGCATGGCCCGCAGCTCGGTCTTATCTTCGACGAGGAGAACGGGTTCCATGGTTTGGGTTTTCTAGCGCGCCCAACCGGGATCGCCGCCGGCCTGGTGCAGGGCGTCCTGGGCGCCGGAAATGGCCTCCTGATCGGCCTCCACCTGTTTTTTCTTGGCGTCGATTTCCTCGCGCTTTTTGTTATAAGCCGCGCCTAGAGGCTCGCCGCTGGCTTGATCCTGGGCGGCTTTCTGCGGATTGCCGTTGTAATACTGCATCTGTTGTTCGCCAAGTTCGCGCTGCATGACGCTAAGTTCGTCCTGATCGCGCTGAAGCTGGTCGCGGAGAGTGGCGAACTTGGCGCGCCACGTGGCCTCGTCATTGGCAGCCGGAGCGGCTGCTGCGGCTGTAGCGGAGGCTTTGCTGGTATTGGATTTTGCGGAGGCAGGGGCCGCCTCGCCGACCGTGGAAAGCCCGCCGGAAGTGGGCAGATTATCGTTGGTGAAAACCTTGGCGGCTTTCGGCGCGTTTTTGCGTTGTTCGCGCGCCTTGCGGGCGGCTGCGGCCAAAGGATCTTGCTGAGCCGAGGAGGCTTTCGACTGGGACGCCACTGAAGCCTGTGACGTCTGTGGTGTTTGAGCCGAGGCGGACTGCTTCGCGCTTTGCTGCCCCCGAACGGCTGCGGGCGCCCCTATCGATACAACGAACAGCGCCGCCAGCGCAATCCATGACGTTTTTCGCATTGTACGTGCCTCCTAGGGCGTCCCCGTATTCAGTTTAGATGCGCGCCGCCCGCGAGGGGAATAGAACCGGCGTAGGCTCCTGCCGCAAAGGTAACCAGAGCAAAAATTCGGCGCCTCCGCCGGCCTGATTGCGCGCCTCGATGCTGCCCCCGTGCTGCAAGGTGACTTTCTGAACCACGGCGAGGCCCAATCCCGTGCCATCCGATTTCGTGGTGAAAAACGGCAAAAAGATTTTCGGCAGATCGCGATCGGGAATGCCGGGGCCGTTGTCCGCCACGCGAATGCGCTGCCAACTGCGGCCTCCGAGTTCTTCGACGGAACCGGAGATCGTGATGCGCGGGGCGTTTCCGGCGTCGCGCGCCGATTCGGCGGCGTTGCGCACCAGATTGATGAGCGCCTGGCGGAGAAGCGCTTCGTCGCCGGGCAGGTCGGTGAATGCGCCTTCGGCGGCGATCGTCGATTGCGGGATCGCCTCTTGCAATTCGCCGGCGACGCGCTCGACGATCGCTTGCATCGGCACCGTTTCGTAGGAAATTTCCAGCGGCTTGGCGAAGCGCAGAAATTCGGTCACGACGTGAGCGAGGGAGCGCGTCTGGTCGAGAATGCGCTCGGCGGAATCGCGGACGTCGCCGACGGACTCGCTTCGGATCATCTGGGCGTAGCCGGAAACCGTAGCCAGCGCGTTTTTGAATTCGTGGGCGATGCCCGCGGACATTTCTCCAAGATTGGCGAGGTTTTCCTTCCAGCGGACTTGTTTCTGCAGCGCCACGAGTTCGGTAAGGTCGCTCAAGAGGCAGAGCGCGCCGCTGGCCTTCGATTCGGGCGCGATTTCCGGATCTTCGGCGCGGGCGCGGACGATTTTTCGCCCGCCGCGGTAAATCGGCGACATCGTGACGCCCAGCCGCCGCGCTTCGCCTTCCGGAGTGAGATGTTCCACTTCCGCGCGCTGAAAAGTTTTCCCCTCGCGCAAGCACGCTTCCAGCATGCGCGAAAGATCGGATTCCGCGCCCAGAACTTCCTTGTAGGAACGGTAGCGCAGGCCGCGCATTCCCAAAGCTTGCTCGGCGGCCGGATTTGCGGAGCCGATCGCGCCGGTGGCGTTGACGAGCACCAGGCCGGTGGGCATGTTACGCGTCACTTCCTCGGAAAGGCGCTCGGATTCCTGGGCGCGTTCCTGGGCCACCAGATGCAGGCGCGCGAGTTCTCTTTCCTGGGCGCGGAGTTTTTCGATCACGCCCTGCATCGATGCGGTCATGAAAGCGGAGGCGTTGTCCGCGCTTGGTTGCGGCGCGCCCAAATCCTGCCGAGGGTCCGTGTGCGAGCTGGTGCGGAGATATTTGCGCGCAACGATCACCAGTGCCAGAACCACGACGATCAGGATGAATAGCGTGGCGCCGGCGAAGACGATTTCCGTCGGCGAGATGAGCGGATGCGCAGCGGGGAAGTGCGGCTTCACGAGGCGATCTCCCGCCCGCTGGCATTCATCAGCGCACCATCAGGAACGACTGATACCACTGCACCACCGGGGTACCGAAAAACATCACCAGCACGGCGGCGATGCCAAGAAACGTGCCAAAAGGAAGCTCGTAATCCGAGTCCTTGCGGCTGGCGAAAATGAACGCGAGCCCGAGAATGCTTCCAAGCAGCGACCCCGCCAGGATGGTCAGCAGCGTGAGCTTCGGGCCCAGGAACGCGCCGATCAGCAGCATCATTTTCACGTCGCCCAGACCCATGCCTTCGCGATGCCGCAGGCGAAAATAGGCTTCCGAGACGAGCCAGAGCAGGCCGCTGCCGATCGCCGCGCCCAGCAGCGCGTCCGCAAACGAGAGCACGGGAACCGCGGGCGAAATCGCGAACAAGTGATGCGCGATCCACGAAGCCGCGCCGTCCGAAGGCAAAGTAAAAAAGCTCAGCGCCAGGCCGATGGCGAAGCCCGAATAGTTCACTACGTCCGGCAGAATGCGTTCGCGCAGATCGGTGAATACCAGCACGATCATCAGCGCCGAAAAGATCGCCCACTTCAGCGCCTCCACCGTAAGCCCAAAAGCCAGAAAACATCCCACGAAAAGCAGCCCGGTGAGGACTTCGACCGTCGGATAGATGGCCGAAATGCTCGCTTTGCAGCCGCGGCATTTGCCTCGGAGAATGAGCCAACTGACCACCGGAATATTGTCGTAGGGACGAATCTTCGCGTCGCATTTCGGGCACGCCGAAGGCGGCGACACAATCGACTTGCCGCTCGGAATCCGCACGATGCATACGTTCAGAAAGCTGCCTATCACCAGCCCAAGGCAGGCAACCACAACGGCGATGAATGGCGCGGGAAGCACCATTTGAGTGTGCCAGAAGCCTCGCCCAAGGCTCAAGGAGCGGCGCGGCGCCCGTGTCCGAGTGGCTAACTTCGACCTTAAGAGAGCGCGAATGGGTTGCACCGGGACGTTCCGGGTAGACGGGTGCTCGGTTGTTTGTTTTCAATGAGTTACGCGTGATTCTACTCGAATGGCTGTTCCGGGTCACGACGGGGCAGGAGCCCCGCCGTAGAGGCGCGAAGGGACCGAGCCGGGCTGGCGGGAAATGGGCCGCCGCTGGTGTCATTCTGCCGAGTTGTTGGTCGATGCACATATTTCGTATCGACCGTATCAGCTTTTGCGGAAAAAAGAGAACTGGTCGGAAGTACAGGTTTAGTGCAGGTGGGCGGGAGCTGTACCTAGTGGATCATGGCTGCCACTGCCGGCGAACGGCTCCTACCCAACTTGGAAATACACCGGGACGTAAATCTCGATCGGAGTGGGCTTCCCGTTGCAGCTTCGGGGCTGGTAGCGCCATCGGCGAACGGCGGCGAGTGCGGCAGCGTCGAACTCGGGGCCGGCCGAAAAAATCACTCTTGCATTTTTCACCGAGCCATCTGCTGCGATCATCACATATAGAACGACGTGTCCATTCCGCCCGGCTAATCTTTCGTCCCGCGGGTACACCGGGAGGGCCTGCTTAATGATCTTCGGCTCTTCGGGCGCGGCGCACGTAGCCATGAACATACCGTCGGCGGGCGGCTTGAAGTCCGAGCTTGGCGGATCCACCAGAAGCGCGATCCTACGCACCGAAAACGTCAGAAAAGTGTCGCCCTGGCTGGATAACCGGATCGTTCGCGGATATTCCTTGGTGCCGAACGGTGCGAAGTCGGAGTATTCCACGGATGTCAAATTGGGAGCGTCGTTCGCGCCCTTGGGAAACAGTTCTACCCTAAGCTCCGCTTGCTTAGGGTCGAAGCAGAAATCCTCGATGGTCAGATCCACCAGCTGTTGGAAGTCGTTCCCTGGCGGCAGGTAGCTGTTTATGTTCGTGCGAGAGCACTCCAGGTCGGCGCTCAACACTTCCCTGGTTTTGAATTTGGCCGGATGCAGTTTGACGTTGGACCGGAGTTTCGCGCTGAAGCTGAGTGCATCGTCCAGATCTTTCACCGACGGAATTTCGTAATCCAGATTGCGGTGCAGCCAGATGCCCGAGGGATTTTGCGCCCGAATCCGTTGATATCCCGGAAGCGCGATTTTCTCACTCCAGCGTTCCGGCGAATCCCACAGCAGCAGGTAGGTTCCGTTCAGCCATGTGCCATGGATATCGAGCTTGATACTCGCCAACAGCTCGAAAGGCGGACTGCCGGGGGCGCGCAGGTCGGTGCGGTTTGCGGCATCGAGAAAAACCTGGGCGGCCTTCAGTTTGTTCTGCTTCGTGTGAGCTTGGGCCGCGGGCAAGAGCACGATGGCGGCAAGGAAAGATATTACGACGGCAGTTCGTTTCACCACCAAACGGCTCCTGTCGGATGATGCGAGATGCTATCACAGGGAGGTATCTTTCGGTTTCCGCAATTAGGGCGATACCTCTTTGTGTCATCCGGAGTAATCGGAACTTGGCGCAGCTTCGGCATCTTCGGTGCTTTTCGGCGGCTTGGCGTACAGCCAAAAGAAGAGCAGGCACCAGATGGCGAGCAACAGCACGAAACGCCCAAGCGGAGGCAGTGAGTCGCGAAGTGGGAGTGCTTGCGACGCCATTGAGTGCAGCGCAGAGGAGCTTAGCATGATTGATCGAAGAGTCTTCTGGCTGGTCCAGCTTTCCATAGGAGCGACGAATATAGCGACGAAATTCAAAATAACGTCCGCCAGCAATATTCCGAGGGCAATCGCGCCAATGTAGCTTTCCACCAGTGCGCGCTTTAGTCGTCTAAACATCCTGCCTCCGAAAGGGGAAAAGATGGGTCTTCAAGGCGCCAACCGGACTTGCGCGATACACCCAGCGTGCCAGGAGCCACGCCGCGATGAGCGATACAAGAGCGTTCGACAGATACGCCAGCACGACTTCGTAAATTAAAAACTCCGCAGAATCAAAACTGGGTGGAGCTGCAGGGACGCCGCGAATCGCGACCGCAGTGGCCAAATAGGTCAGAGCGCTCACAAACGGGCCTGCGGAGGCTTGCACGGCTCTGACCACCCAATAAATCGACCAGAAAATCAGCGTGGCCGTGGCGATGGCTGCTATGTGAGAGGTAGCCAGAGTCTTGCGAAATGAGGGTGTTACCGCCATCGGGTGGCGGCATTTTGGCACGACGAGGAGCGGGGGCCAAGGAAAAGTCCCGCTACCTTTCCCTAAGATACCTGTTCGGTTAGGTGGCGACGCCGCGCCGGGTCAGGTAGAATTTTTGTGACGATGAAAAATTGGATCAAGCGGCGGGTGCATGCGTACGAGAAGATGCGGTTCGATCAGGAGCCGGTGCGGGCGAAGCTGCCGTTTGAATGGGGGCTGGAGCACATCGGCGGCGACGCGGCGGAGCGCGATCCGCGAGGCTATCTCGAAAAATTTGTTGAGGAGACGCTTGCGGATAGCGACGCGTGGTATGCGGTGCTTCCAGCGGAGGATTACAAGCTCGACGGCAACGTGCTGACGTTTACGAGCGCGATCCAGTCGCCCTGGGCGGCGAACAACCGCGTGTACGGGCAATTTTTCCCAGCCAAAAATAAAGGGTCCACAAAGGCAAAAACGTCCGCTAACAGCAAAGGCCGCGCGGTGGTGGTGCTGGCGCAATGGAATGCGCGGTGGGACGAACAGCAGGGCGTCTGCAAGTGGCTCAACCGGATGGGCATCACGGCGGTGAAGATGAGCCTGCCGTATCACGACCGCAGGGCCATTCCGGGGCACAGGCGCGCGGATCATCTGGTGGCCCCGAATATCGGGCTGACGCTGCAGGCCAACCGGCAAGCGGTAATGGACGTGCGGGCGACGCTACGATGGCTGGAGCAGCAGGGTTACGACCGGCTCGGCATTCTGGGGACAAGCATCGGGTCGTGCATCGGATTCATCACCATGTGCCACGATCCGGCGGTGAAGGCGGGCGCGTTTTTGCATGCGTCCACTTATTTTGGAGACGTGGTAGCGCATGGGCTGACCACGGTGAACGTCTGGGAGCAGATGGCGGAGCACGTGACTCCCGAGGAGCTGCGCAGGTATTGGTCGCCGATCAGTCCGCTGCCTTATCTGCGTAAGCTGCCGGGACGCGCCCGGAAAATGCTGCTGATTATGGGGAAGTACGACCCCACGTTCCGGCCGGAATTTACCGACCAACTGTTCGCGAGCATGCGTCGCGAGGGAATTGAGTTTAAGAGCTTGCGTCTGCCGTGCGGGCACTATTCGCTGGGAGTGACGCCGTTTAAGCACGTCGCCGGGTACCGCTTTGGCACATTTTTGGCCGAAGCGCTGGGATAAGCGCGAGTCATTAAAGGCAGAATGGGCGAGGCCGATAAGCTGAGTGGAGGTTTCCATGGCCAACCCGATTAGCGGAGCGTACCAGGCGCACGAGACGCCGGAGATTCATCAGACGGCACAGACGAACGCCACCAACAAGCCGGTGGACCAGACGGAGGCTCCGCAGGATACGGTGACGATCAGCCAGGCAGGGCAGGCGGCGCATCAGGCGTCGCAACAGGCGCGGCATACGCAACAGGAGCCACAAACGCAACAGACGGGCGCGGACGCCGCTCACAACGAGAAGTAGTTCTTCGCGAATTTAGAAGCTGGAAAGTTTTACGCGCGCCATGGCGAATAGAATTTCGCCGCGGCGCGCGTTATCTTTTTGCGCGGCGGTGAACGAGCTAGCGGAGGAGAGAAGCGAAATCGGAATCGGCGATGGCGTCCGCGACGGCGGCGATATCGGGCGAGAGGCTGCGGTCTGTGTCGAGCGGTTTCGAGAGCGAGCGGATGATTTCGTGGGCGCGTCGCGCTTCGATGCCGGGGCGAAGCGGCGCGAGTAAGTCGATGCCTTGCGCGGCGGCGAGAAGTTCGATAGCGAGAATGTTGCGGAGATTCGCGAGCATCGGCGCGAGGCGTCGTGCAGCGCCCATGCCCATCGAGACGTAGTCCTCCTGATTCGCGGACGTGGGAATCGAATCGACGGAGTGCGGTGCCGCGAGCGCTTTCATTTCGCTGGCCAGCGCGGCGGCGGCGACCTGCAGAATCATGAAGCCGGAGTTTAGCCCTGCGTGGCGCACCAGGAACGCAGGCAACTGGCTCGATTGGGGATTGGTCATCTGCTCGATGCGGCGCTCGGAAATGCCTCCCAGGGTGGCAAGCGCGATGGCGAGATGATCGGCGGCCATGGCGAGCGGCTGGCCGTGGAAATTTCCGCCGCTGAGAACGTCTCCGGAATCGGCGAAGACGAGTGGATTGTCCGTAGCGCTATTGAGTTCGATCGCTAGGGTGGCGCGGACGTGGAGTAGCGCGTCGCGCGCGGCGCCATGGACCTGCGGAGCGCAGCGGAGGCTATAGGGATCCTGCACGCGCGGGTCTTTCGCGGCCGAGCGATGCGATTCGCGGATTTCGCTGCCGCGGTTGAGGCGTTCGAGGTTGCGCGCCACGATAGCGTGGCCCCGGTGCGGGCGAGCGGCGGCGATGCGAGCGTCGAAAGCGACCGGGCTGCCGCGAAGCGCGTCGAGCGAGAGAGACGCGGCTACATCGGCTGTAGCGGCGGCAATTTCGGCTTCGCGCAGGGCGAGCGCGGCGAGAGCGAGCATGGCTTGCGTGCCGTTGAGCAGCGCGAGTCCTTCTTTCGCTTGCAGCACCAGCGGCGAAATCCCGGCGGCGCGAAGAGCCTCGGTGCCGGACATGCGGCGTCCCTCGAAAATGGCTTCGCCTTCGCCGATGGCGGCGAGCGCGAGATGCGCAAGCGGAGCGAGATCGCCAGAAGCGCCGACAGAACCTTGCGAAGGAATCACCGGCAGAACATCGCGATTGAGCATGCCGAGCAGCGTGTCGGCGACAATCGGGCGAACGCCTGAAAAGCCTTTGGCGAGAGCGTTGGCGCGGAGCGCGAGCATGGCCCGCGTGGCCGGAGCGTTGAGTGGTTTGCCGACTCCGCAGGAGTGACTGCGAACGAGATTGAGCTGGAGATGACGAATTTCGTCGTGCGAGATCGGCGTGGTGGCGAGCTTGCCGAAGCCGGTATTCACGCCGTAGACGGCGGTTTCGGATTCGGTGAGGCGTTTGATAATGGCGCGCGAGGCGGACATGCGCTCGCGGGCAGCGGCGGGAATTTCGGCTTGCGACTGCGAGTGACCGAAGACGAGTTGCCAGAGATTTTCGAGGGTGAGCGAGTTGCCGTCGATAGGCACGGTCGTCATTTTGTTACACGGTGCGCATGGGCGGCGTGCTCCGGCGGCGACACGGTGAAATACTTGCGATATTTTTCGGGCAGCGATTTGGGCTGACCGAGGCGGTCGCAGATGACGTGGTTTGTTTCGCCGGTGGCGAGCTGCTCGCCGGAACCCTGCTTGATAATTTCGTAAGAGAAGCGAATTGTGCGGCGGCGCGATTCGATCAGGCGCGTGCGAACGGTAAGCAGATCGTCATAGCGGGCGGGCCGGCGGTAGCGGCAATTGGCTTCCACTACCACGATGAAACTATCGTCGTCGGTTTCCATGCGTTTGTAATCTAGGCCGAGCTGACGGCAGTATTCCGAGCGGCCCACTTCAAACCAGGTGAAATAATTCCCGTAATAAACGACGCCCATCTGATCGGTTTCGGCGTAGCGCACGCGGACGGTTGTATCAGAGTGCGGGATCATCGAAGGCTACTCTCCAGACCACTTGGGCGCGCATTTTTCAAGGAAGGCGGCAATGCCTTCGCGAAAATCGGGCGTGGAGCGAATGCCGGCGTTGGCGTTGATGGCGGCTTCAAGCTCTGAGCGAATCGCAGCGTCGTCAAAATCAAGCAGGAATCGTTTTGTGCGTGCGACGGCCGTGGGGCTGGCGGCGATCAGAGTGGCGGCGATTTCGCGCGCGTGATCCATCAGAGTTTCAGCGGGAACTACTTCGGTAATCATTCCAATTCGACAAGCTTCCGCGGCGTTGATAATGCGTCCCGTGAGGAGCAGGTCGCGTGCGGGCTTTTCTCCGATTTGGCGGCGGAGAAACACAGCGACCAGCGCGGGCATGAAGCCGAGCTTCACCTCGGGATAGCCGAACTTTGCCTCGGGGACGGCGAGGGTGAAATCGGCGAGCGTGGCCAGGCCGCATCCACCGGCAATTGCGGCGCCATTGACGGCCGCAATCACCGGCTTCGGAAATGCGTAGAGGCGGTGAAACATGTTCGCGACGCGGCGAGCGTCCTCGAGATTTTTCCGCGGAGTGGACTTGGCGAGGAGCTGAAGTTCGTCGAGATCCATTCCGGCGCAGAAGGCTTTTCCAGAGCCAGTGAGAATGACGACGCGCGCGGAGCTGGACTCGGCCTGCGCAAGAGCGGAGAGCAGATCAGCGACCATCTGCTGGGAGATGGCGTTGCGCTTTTCGGGCACTGCAAGCGCGATGGTGGCGATGCGATCGTCCGATTGATACGTGAGCGTGGTGTAGGACATCGCTAAGCCGCTTCCGCGCTAATTGGGCCGCGCGGTTTCGTGCGCCTCCTGTTCGGGGCCACCGTCGCCTGCGTTGGGAGAGTCGGCGTATTTCTCGCGTAGAACGCCGGTCATGGCGCAGGCGATGGCGAGCGATTTCGTGTCGATTCCCGTAGCCACGCCGCGCGCGGCGAGCGTGGTGAGAATAATTTCGGTCGGGATGTTGCCGACGATCTGGTCTCCGGCGAAGGGACAGCCGCCAAGGCCGGTGAGCGCGCCATCGAAACGGCGGCAGCCAGCTTCGTACGCGGCGAGGATTTTTTCCGCAGCGCCGTCCGCACGGCTATGCAAATGCACGCCAATTTCGACTCCGGCGACGCAGCTACTCGCGGCGCGCACGAGATTCGCGACATCATCCGGCGACGCGGCGCCGACGGTATCGGCGAGCGAAACGGTGCGGACCCCGATATCTTTCAGCCAAACAAGCGTCTCTTCGACGATCTCGGCGCCCCAAGGTTCGTCGTAAGGATTGCCAAAAGCCATGGAAATATAGACGACCAGCTTTCGCGAAGCGGCTTTGGTGTCGCGCTGAAGTTTTTCGACCAGCGCGCGGGATTCGGCGCGGGACATATTGGCATTGGCGCGGCGGAAATACGCGGAGATCGAATATGGGTAGCCGATGGTGCTCACGCCCGGAGTTGCAAGAGCGCGTTGGAGGCCCTGATCGTTGACGACGATGCCGATAATTTCGGGTGCTTGGCCATCTGGGGTGCGCGCTTCACTCAAGCTCGGCATCACGGCTTCGCTATCGGCCATTTGCGGCACGTGCTTGGGTGAGACGAAACTGACGGCGTCGATATGGCGGAAGCCGAGCGAGACGAGGCTGGTGAGATATTTGATTTTGTCTTCCGTGGGAATATTGTGCGCGAGGCCTTGCCAGGCGTCCCGCGGGCACTCGATGATGGTGATGTTCGGTTCGGCCATTTAGGTTTGCAAAACTCCGGTTTTGAATTCGCGGACTTCGGGATTGAGCGCGGCGCATTCGAGCGCTTCGATCAGGGCTTCTCGGGTGTGCGCCGGATCGATGATCGCGTCCACCCATAGACGCGCGGCCGCGTAGCGCGGGTCCATTTGCGATGCATAGGTGGCGTGGATGGATTTGTAGAGTTCGTCTTTTTCCGCAGGGCCGAGCTTTTTGCCCTCGCGTTCGAGCTGGCGGACTTTGAGTTCGACCAGCGTGCCGGCCGCCGATTCGCCGCTCATCACCGCGTAGCGGGCGGTTGGCCAGGCGAATATGAAGCGCGGATCGTAGGCTTTGCCGCACATGGCGTAATGGCCCGCGCCGAAAGTGCCGCCGCAGATGACGACGATTTTGGGAACCACGCTATTGGCGACGGCGTTGACCATTTTTGCGCCCGCTTTGATGATGCCGCTCCATTCGGCTTCCTTGCCGACCATGAAGCCGTTTACATCGTGCATGAAAATCAGCGGGACGAGATTCTGATTGCAATCGAGAATGAAGCGCGCGGCTTTGTCCGCGGATTCGGTATAGATGACGCCGCCAAATTCGATGCGGCGCTCGCCGGTGCCCGGCGCGGCCACGGTTGCGCTCTTTTTATTATTCGCGACGATGCCCACGGCCCAGCCGCCGATGCGCGCGTAGCCGCAGAAAATCGTCTGGCCGAATTCCGCGCGGTATTCCTCGAACTCGCCTCCATCGACGACACGCGCTAGGACGTCGCGAATGTCGTATTGCTGCGACGGATCGTCCGAGAAGATTCCGTAAATTTCCTCGGGCGGTTTTGCCGGCGGCTTAGAAGGCTTGTGGTCGAACGGAGCGCCCGGGCCGTGGCCGATTTTGTCAACAAGCGCGCGAACGCGTTCGATGCAGGCAGGATCGTCCGGCTCGCGAAAATCTATGGTGCCGCTGATCTGCGCGTGCATGCGTGCGCCGCCCAGTTCCTCGACGGTGGCTTTTTGTCCGATGGCGGTTTGCACCAGCGCGGGCCCAGCGACAAAGAGGCCGCTGCCTTCGGTCATCAGAATGTGGTCGCACATCACCGGAAGATATGCGCCGCCGGCAACGCAGAGGCCCATGATGGCGGTGATCTGCGGGATGCGCATGGCGCTCATGACGGCGTTGTTGCGGAAGACCCGGCCGAAATCGTCGGTGTCTGGAAACACGTCTTCCTGAAGCGGCAGGAACACGCCGCCGGAATCGACGAGGTAGATCGTGGGAATGTGATTTTCTATGGAGATGTTTTGGGCGCGGATCACTTTCTTGGCCGTCATGGGGAAAAAAGCGCCGGCTTTGACGGTAGCGTCGTTGGCGATGATCATCACTCGCCGGCCAATGACCGTGCCGATCCCGGTGACTACCCCGGCGGCCGGCGCACCTCCCCATTCCTGATACATCTGGTGCGCGGCATAGATGCTGAGCTCGAAGAATTGCGTTTTGGGGTCGATGAGCAGTGCGACGCGTTCGCGCGCGGTGAGGCGATTCTTTTTGTGCTGGCGCTCGATGGCTGTCGCGCCTCCTCCTCGACGGATTTGCTCTTCCTCATTTTTGATTTTCGTGACGAGCTCAATCATCCGCCGGGAATTTTTGTCGAAAGCGGCGGATTGGCGATCGGCCCGCGCATCCGGAGTGGTGCGCTTCACGAGAGACCTCGCGTGGCGAGAAAGGAACCGGGCGCGGGGGCGCTTACGAGAAATACGCGGATAGTCATGCTCCCTTGGGCGCGGTGGCCACGCGCTGGCGGATGAAATCGACGATGGCTTGCGTGGGCGTGCCGGGAAGAAAAACTTCGGCGATGCCGGAGGCTTTGAGTCCTGCGATATCGGACTCTGGAATGATGCCACCGATGAGGACGGTCACGTCCGTCATGCCTTTGGCGCGGAGCAGATCCATCAACCGCGCGCAGAGCGTGTTGTGCGCGCCGGAGAGAATCGAGAGGCCGATCACATCGACATCTTCCTGAAGCGCGGCGGAGGCGATCATTTCGGGCGTCTGCCGCAGGCCGGTGTAGATCACTTCCATGCCCGCGTCACGCAGGGCGCGAGCGATCACCTTGGCGCCGCGGTCGTGGCCATCGAGGCCCGGTTTGGCGATCAGCACGCGGATTCTTTTTTCGGACATTGGAAGTTGGGCCTTCACGCGCTCTCGCGCAGACGCTAAGCGCGGTGCTTGCTTTAGTTTAGATCATCGAGCAAAGAATAGTGCTGTCCGCAAACAAAATAGCACGTTTTAGGCGGGGAATTGAGGTTACGCTCGGAGTTTCTTGCTGGACGGAAGGGGCGATACGGGTGCTTAAGCGATGGCGGTTTCCTCGTAGACGCCGAAGACTTCGCGGAGGGAATCGCAGATTTCGCCGAGCGTGGCGTAGGCTTTCACTGCTTCGTAGATCGGAGGCATCAGGTTTTCTTCGCCGGCGGCAGCGGCGCGAAGAGACTTGAGGCGGCGCTCGACTTCGGCGTTCGACCGATTGGCGCGGAGTTCGCGCAGGTGGTTGAACTGGTGGCTGGCGACGGATTCGTTGATTTTCAGAATTTCGATGGGAGCTTCTTCGGCGAGGTAATCGTTCATGCCGACGACGATTTTGTTCTTGCGGTCGAGCGCTTGCTGATATTGATAGGCGGCGTCGGCGATTTCACGCTGCGGAAATCCGCGACTGATGGCGGCGACCATGCCTCCGAGCGAGTCGATTTTGTCGATGTAGGCGCGGGCTTCGCGCTCGATTTCGTTGGTGAGCGTTTCCAAGAAATACGAGCCCCCAAAGGGATCGGCGGTGATAGTGACGCCGCTTTCGTGGGCGAGGATCTGCTGGGTGCGAAGCGCCAGAGTGGCGGCGGATTCGGAAGGCAGCGCCCACGCTTCGTCGAGCGAATTGGTGTGCAGCGATTGCGCGCCGCCAAGGACGGCGGCGAGCGCCTGGATTGCCGTGCGGACCACATTGTTGTACGGCTGCTGCGCGGTGAGCGAGCAGCCGGCGGTTTGCGCATGGAAGCGCAGCGCCCACGAGCGCGGATTTTTGGCGCCGAATCGATCGCGCATGATGGAACACCAGAGGCGGCGGGCGGCGCGATATTTGGCGATCTCCTCGAAGAAATCATTGTGCGCGTTAAAAAAGAACGAGAGACGCGGAGCGAACGCGTCGATATTGAGGCCGCGGCGCAGGCAATCCTCGACGTATTCGATTGCGTCGCGGAGGGTGAAGGCAAGCTCTTGGATGGCCGTCGAGCCGGCTTCGCGAATGTGATATCCGCTGATAGAGACGGGATTGAATTTGGGCGTGCGCTCGAAGCCAAATTCGATGGTGTCCGTCACCAGGCGCATCGATGGCGCGGGCGGGTAGATGTATTCCTTCTGCGCGATGTATTCCTTGAGGATATCGTTTTGCAGCGTGCCGGAGAGCTTTGCCCAATCCGCGCCCTGCTTTTCGGCGACGGCCAGATACATGGCCCAGACCGGCGCGGCGGGCGAGTTGATGGTCATCGAGGTGGTGACGTCCGCGAGCGGGATGCCATCGAAAAGGGTTTCCATGTCGGCCAGCGAGCTTATGGCGACGCCACATTTGCCGACTTCGCCTTCGCTGAGTGGATGGTCGGAGTCGTAGCCCATCAGCGTGGGCAGGTCGAAAGCGACGGAAAGGCCGGTCTGTCCCTGCGATAGAAGGTAGCGGAAGCGGCGATTGGTGTCTGCGGCGGAGCCGAAGCCCGCGAACTGGCGCATGGTCCACAGGCGCGTACGGTACATCGCGGGATGAATTCCGCGCGTGAACGGAGGCTCACCAGGCGTGGCGAGATCGCGGTGGGGCTCCCACCCGGCGAGATCGGAGGGTGTGTAAAGCTGCCGGATAGGAAAGCTCGAGACGGTGGTGAACTTCACCGCGCGCTCGCGCGGTTTTTCGGATGAGCTGGCGTAGGCGGATGAGCGAGCACGCGATTCGGAGTTGCTATCGCGCTGGCCGTCCGGCGAATTTCGCGGGGTGTCTGACTTAGGCATCGGGAAGCGCCCGGTCCCCAATCGGTGCAGAACCTGAGCGCTTCCCAGATATTACTACGGCAGCGTCTTATCGGGCGTGCCGGGAATATTCAGCGACTGAGACGTATTGCCGGACATAACGCCTTGAATGCTGATGTTGTGGTCTTGCAGCGTCTTCCCGAGCGCCTGTTGGAACACGAGTTCGGCCTCGATTAAGTTGGTGCGGTCGCGTAGCTCGGTGCCTTCAGCGGCGGTCAACAACTGCTGTTTTTGGACCACGGTGAATGCAGTGGACGTGCCGAGCTGGAGTTTCTTGACTTCGTCGTCGTAGCTCTGCTGATTGTAAATTCGGGCTTCCTGAGCGGCGGCGACTGCTGCGCGGTCCTGTTCAAGGGTGATCAGCGCCTGACGGACACTTGTGATAATCGTGGCGCGCGTCTGCATGTACGAGACTTCCTGCTGGCGCTGATTGATTTCCGCGGTGGCGTAGTTCGCCTGCGCGGACCGATTGCGGATCGGGAGCGTCAAGGTAAGTGTGCCTTCGAACGTGGGGGCGTCGGCACGAATCATGCGGTCCAAGGAGTCACCGATTCCGCCAGGAAACGTATAAAGATTTGTTAGGGTTGTTTGAGATAGAGGCTCAAAAAGAGTGGTGGAGGGAGCCCCGGTAGTCGTGTCCCAAATTGGGGCGGCCAGATCAGCGCCGACGATGCTACTGGCGGTGGTTGCTTTTTGTTCGGTGCCCCCATATCCGGTGGCTTGGTACTCGCCGGTAAGGTTGAGCTGCGGCAAAAGGGCATTCTTGGCGGCCTTTATATCGATGCCGGCATTTTTCAGGTTCAGTACAGCCTGTTCGATCTCAGGCCGGTTTTTCATGGCTTCCGCGACCGCATCTTCCAGGGAAATGTCCGATGGCGTGGGATTGAAAATCGGCGTTGTGGGAATGATTTCCACGCCTTGAAGCGGAGCGGCCAGCGGATCCTTGGTGACGTCCACGAGCAAGTTCGTCTGGTCCAGCAATTGCGTGGTCTGGGCCTGCACCAAGGCCTGCTGATCGGTGGCCAATTGTGATTGGGCGTCGATCACGTCGAGAGGCGCCATCGTGCCGATCTGCATCTGTGTTTTGTTGTTTTGGTAAAGCTGTTGATCGGCGGCGACGGTGACTTGCTCCACTTTCACCGCTTCCCGGGCATAGACAAGTTCCCAGTAGTCGTGGGCGATCTGCGTGACGGACGTAATCACTTGGTTCCGAAATTGCGACTCGCCAATCTTTACAGTGTTTTTCGCCTCGATGATGTAACGGGTGTTGGGAAGCTTGCCGAAACCGTTGAGGAGCGGCTGGGTGATCTGGACCGTCAACTGGGACTCCACGTAGGGGTTGAAAAGGTCCTCGTCGATGCTCGTGGAATCTCGCGACATGTCGAGAGACACGGAGGTCTGCGTGCCAGTTGAAAAATTCTGCGTGTATCCAAAATCGGCGGTAAAGGCGTGGCCGTAAATGATAGGGGCGAGAGTCTCAGTGGGCACTCCCCCCGCGCCGAACGTTCCGACGCCGGCGAAGAACGGATTGTTAAATGCGGTGTTCTGCTGAGCCAAGCTGAAGCTACTCGTCAGCGTGGGATCGAATTTGACCAGGCCGTTTGCGCCTGACTGAGCTAGCAGTAAGCTCGCTTGGTCCAGCGCGGGCTGGTAGCGCTCGACCGCGATCGCGAGATTGTTTTCGAGGCCGAGGGAAATGGCATCCTCAAGGCTCAGCATCAGCTTGCCATTCTGGATCAGCTGCCTGATCGTAGGTGCATTGGTCAGCACCGGCTCCTGCACGTGGACGCCCCTGTACGGCGCGGTGATGTCTGGAAACCACGAGCGGCTATAATTGTGCGGTGCGAGCGGAATGCTGCGGGCGGGCGCTGCAGGTGGCCCCTGCTTCTCCGTGGGCGGCTTGTACTGCGGAGGCGGAGCCTGCATCGGCACCTGATTGGGAGCAGGCGTGGCTGGAGTGGGTGCCTGCGTATTCTGAGCATATAGCGGGGTCACAACGATGCTACCGGCCATTAAAAGCGCTATCGCGGCGTGCGTAAACCTTCCCCTCATTCGTGTATCCTCTCCAAAAGTTCGATCGCGCTGATTGCGAGTGAAATTCCTAAGCTATTGAAACGTCCGGGACAGGTATTTTGTTTCAGAAACTATGGGCCCGGGTTGTATTTGGTCACGGGTCCCTCAAAAAGCACGGTTAAGGGCATTCCCGGCTCGCCGCCCTTTCCGGCTGCTGATTACCTAATTTCCATATGCGGGACACGCGAGTGTAGCATCGCGGCCAGCAGAGTGACAAACGGATGGGGGGTATATGGGCACACCCCCTCAAAGTTGGGCCACCTCGGGTACAATCGGCCAATGCCGCAGACCGGCAAAACCATACGCGCAACGGCGCACCAAGGTCCCCCGCCTCCAGCCTGGATTCGTGCGGCGCGAGAGCTGGCTCGAATCGAATTAAACGCTATGGACCGATTCTTTTAGCATTCAGAATTTAGCGTTGCACGTGAAGTGCGTAAATTTCAGCGGGAATACAACAGCCGCCATGAATCATATTGGAAGAAAGAAACAGATGATGGCAGCACGAGGGGCGATTTTATCTCCGAGAAATTTCAGGAGTTCGAGAATCTTCAGCAACTGAATCGTTATTTTGGCGTTTTGGTTGTTTACGGTGTTTTTGAACGATTTCTTTACGCGATTTTTAGAGAAGCGAAGCGACTCGACCTTATCCGAGACAAGGAAATTGCCAAAAGACCCTTTCTGGAATTTAAGCGTTATCTCTCATTTCTCGAAAGACAGCTTAAAATCGATCTAAGAAAAAACCAAAGTCGGTACGCGGAATTGCGCAAGCTGTGGGCGCTCAGAAATGCAATCGCTCACCATGCGGGGTGGATCAATTCGCAGAATATCAGATACTTGCGACAGTATGGTTACTGCCAACATGAACGCATCAAGCTGGCTGAGACCTATTTTAGGGAACGCAAAAAGCTAGTTTATCAGACCTGCGCCCTAATCGCGACGCAATACGACCAGCATCTGAACACGCAAGGTGTTTTTAAACCGGCAGCGAAGACCGCAGGAGCGGCTGTGGCAAACTAACGCTGGTCGTCCACTACTTTAAGTCCTCGAAATAGGTCATGCTGCGAGCGTTTAGGGTTGCCCCCTGCGGTTCAATACCCCCAGCCGGGCCGTGCATTGAATTTTCGGATCATCCAATCGACATGGGCGAGCGGATCGATGTTTTCTGCGTGGTGCGCAATCCAATCGGCCATTTCACGCAAGTTCTGTTTATGTTCGTCGTTGATAACCGCTTTCTCTAATTCCTTATCGAGGCAGCTGGCTAATTCACGAGCTGTCTTGCCTTTCTGCCACATTTCGAAAAACTGTTCTACGACTTTTGCCTTGCGGTTATATTCCTCGCGCTCGTGGCTTGCTGGTGCTTTTGGGGGATACCGGTGACCTGCACCGGTAGGAGTTTCCACATCCTCCGCGGCCTCATTTATCGTTGGGATCGTGGCGGCGTCCGGCATGCGGTAAGGCGCAGACGAAATTCGCCGCGTCATTTGTCGCTCCCGATCCGCTGTAACGGGCTTGTCGCGGAAACGCGCAGATTGGTCGCGTGCCGCCCGCAGGAAAATTCTTCGCCACGCGCGGATCGAAGGGCGCCCCGGCGGGAAACGGAGAGGAAGCGTTCTTGTTCGCCGCGATTATTTTCTCGGGTGCGGTTCCTTGTTCCACCCAACCGGTGATGGCGCTCAGCAAGTTGGCGTTGAAACTGTTCGTTGCTGGGCCGCCGCCGCAATGCGCCATGTTTGGAATCATAAACAGCCGGGCAAAATCCTGCGCATGCTTCGTCTTTTTTTCAAGCGACTTGTAATAGGAAACCAGATCGGCGCCGGAAAAAATTCCGTCGTTCACCGAGTCGTACATCATCAATTTCCCGCCGTGGTTCCGGAATGCCTTCAGTGAAGGGGATAATCCCGAAGGCGTGCCCGTCATGAACTCCATCGCGCTTTCCGGATACTCCGCAGTTTTTGCGTAAATCTTCGGCGCGTCCGTATCGAAGTTGTAATGGAATATGAACGCCTCCTGCCCGTGGGGTCCGGATACCGGCGTGACTGCGGGAGGAGTGGTGAAAATCATAGGGACGGCACCGGCGCCCAGCGTCAAATTAATGGCGCTGTTGGCCTTTGGCGCGCCGAAACCCGCCACATTCCACATCGCCCATCCGCCGCCAGCTGCCGCCGGCGGGTCCCAAATGCCCGCGTCCCAATACCATCTCGAATAAAGCGTCCGCCCTTGAGAATTTTTCGGGCCCGCATAGATTCTCTTAAGCGCGTCCACCTGCGCGGATGTGAGGCACTGCCCTCCGTGCGGCGTCTTTCCATGTGCTCCGCCGGCCTTGCATGTGAACGCATCGAGCGCGGGATAAACCAGCTTGTCGGAGCAGCCGCTGTAGTCGTCGATAATTCCGTCAACCAATCCATCGAGTTTGTCGCAGGCGCTGAGGATCGCGGCCGAAGCTACCTCCAAATCCCGCGAGGGAAATGCCGGAGGCAAGTAAGGCTGGCCGTTCACATCGGTGGAGGTTGCTAGCGTCGCAAGCTGCTGCTCGTTCCACGCTTCGGCGACCGCCGCCCGCGGTAAGTCGAATCCGGGGTTTCCCGCCACCAGGCCATTGAACATCTGCGGGTCGCGCTCCGCAGCTACCATGGCATCGCGTCCGCCATTAGAGCAGCCGACCAAATACGAGTACTGCGGATCTTTCCCGTAATAGCGGGAAATGATCTGCTTGGAAATCTTGGTTGTCTGTGCGATGCCGTTGTAGCCGAAGTCGATTCGCGCCTGCTCGTCGATGCCGAAATGTGCCGAGCCTCCCGCCTTCGGGTCGTCGTCGATCCAACCCAGCGCGGGGTTTCCCGGGGCGTTCTCGTGCCCGCCGTCATCGGCCGCAACGGCCCATCCCTGGCTCAACTCTCGTCCCAGGCTCCCTTGCGGATTCCTGATCGATCCGTCGATTCCTCCACCGCCTTGCATTTCGAAGCGTCCGATCCAGCTGTCCGGCAGATTCAGCTCGAATCCAATACCGTAGGTGAAATGTTTCGGGTCTTGCGCGCTGGTCCGCTGATCGATGACTCCAATCACGTGGCAGTAGCTTCCTTGGGCGGCCTTGGTATCGCTGGCGGCGATGATTCGCGTGTTCGCGAGCTTGAGGCCCGTCAAATCAGCACATTTCATTGCTGGCTTGCCACCTGGCGCCGCGGAGCAACGCGCGTTGAACGCCATCACAAGCAACGCGCTTGCAGCCGTACCAATAATCACGCGGTTCCAGAGCCTTTCCAGCGCTGCCACGCGACGTCTCATCGAATCCTCCTTGTGCGAACGTTTCCCATACATCTGCCGCCAACGTCCCGGACGATGCTCGCTTCGCATCAGGAAGTAGGCGCGCCCGTACACAAACTGCGCGAAGCACCGTGGCGCATCGCGCCTCGGGGCGCTCGATTCTTTATCGGTCCGGCTCGGGCGTCAAGGTGGGAAACCATCGCCGCTCCACCAAATTAGTATCGCCATCGCCCCTACCTTCTTGTTGCGAGCTACGGAGCAAGCTCAACGCCTTGCAACTCCAGCCCCGGCGCCACGACGCATGGAACTTCGAAGCCAGCCGGGACCCTGCAAAAAGCATTGACAGCGATTGATCGAGTCCCGATACTCGCCGCTGTATTTATTAAGGGAATTTAGCGCGTGAATGTGATCGGCGACTAAGCACG
This sequence comes from Candidatus Acidiferrales bacterium, assembly GCA_050746725.1. Taxonomy (GTDB): domain Bacteria; phylum Acidobacteriota; class Terriglobia; order Acidiferrales; family UBA7541; genus Palsa-295. Next base: position 85,006 of record JBOGMX010000035.1, read on the forward strand.
AGAGAAACCGCATCTGCTGCTAAAGGCTTGAAGTATGCGGCAAACTCCGTTTGCTGAAAACGATTGAATGGTAGAGGTCGCCGCTTTCTCGCGAAAGCGAAGCCGCACGTCTAGGAGATGAGATGAATAGAGCCAAGGCCGCTCTGATGGCTGCCATACTCATATTAACGGCGGTTCTGTGCGTCGGCAGGGTCAATGCCCAGGGCGCGAAGCCCGATGCTAAGGTTGCGCAAGCGAATGCTCCGCATCTTCAGTTTGTTTTCGAAGAGTACGTGACGCTCGGCGCCGCTATCCACCCTGGCGCGACTCCCTACGGAGACCGAAATATCGTTCCGATCACCGGCGGAGCATTTTTCGGACCCAAGATCCGAGGCAAGGTGATGCCTGAGGGGTGGGACTGGCAGTTGAGCACCAAGAGCGGGTGCCATTCAGTTCACGCCAACTATTTTCTGAAGGCCGACGACGGCACCGTCATCAACATCATCAATGCGGGTACGTTCTGCACGGGCGCAGGCAAGAACTTCAAAATCTTCACGACGCCGAAGTTTGAAGCACCGCTCGGTCCGCACGACTGGCTGAATAGCGGCGCGTACGTTGGGACGCTCGACCTGGCCAAGTGGCAAGGAAAAACGGCCGTACGCATTCGAATCTATGAAGTGCAGTAAGCAGCTCGCCGCGTTATTCGGCATTCCGCTTGAACCGCGCTAGGCGTGCGGCGAATCCGCGGCTATGATTGCTGGCCAATCCATGTTCTCAATTCGCGATGCGATTATCCAAGACGCGCCGCTGATCACCGCGATGATCCATGAATTCGCGACGTTCGAGCATCTAGAAAACGAAACCAGTGAGATCGAAGAAGACATCGCGCGCGATGGCTTTGGACCCAAGCCGAAATTTCGCGCCGTTATTGCGGAATCAAACGGCGAAGCAACCGGCTACGCGATCTTTTTTGAATTTTATTCTTCCTTTCAAGGGCGAGCGGGACTCTTTCTGGACGACCTCTACGTGCGCCCGAAGTTTCGCCAGCAGGGAATTGGGAAAGCGATGCTCGCGCACGTCGCCGCTCTGGCGTGGAAGGAAAGCTATTTCTGCCTGCGCTGGGAAGTGCTCAACTGGAACGCCACGGCGATCGATTTTTACCGCGGCCTCGGCGCCTCGTTCATGGACGAGTGGAAATCCGCTGTTCTGATCGGCGATGCGCTGGAAAATGTCGCCCAACAGGGCAAGGCAACTCTCAAGTAGGTCAGTTTGGAGTGGCAGCCGCGCGGGTGGCGAGCTCAGAATGCCCGTGTGAAGCTTCACAACCACCCTTAGAGCGTGCGAATTTCTTGGTAAGTGTGTGTGTATCCCGCCGAGGTTTTTCGGTTCGCCTAAGGGTCTCTTCGTGTGCTCCCTTCCGCCGCTCGCGCGCATTCAAATGTGGTGCGATTGGCGCTACGAGAGCCAACCTGTGCGAATACCCAGCGGTCGTTGACCAGATAATTCACCACCGCGCATGTCGCGACGCTCGCCAGGTTCGCCAGCAGGACCGGCGCATGCGCCGCGCCCACCAGGAGGCGCATCAGCAAAATATTGCCGCCGATCGAGACGGCGCCGGTGGTCAAGTTGAAATGCAGCAACCGAGACGCGATCGCGCGACGGCTACGTGACGGGCGATCAGCCCACGTGAATCGCTCGTGCCAAGCGAAATTGTGCAGCACCGTGCACTCGACCGCTACCGCCGTGGCTGCCAGATATTGCACGTGTGCCACGTTCGTCAGCAGCGCCAAAATCGCAATTTGTACCGTCATACCTATCGCGCCGACGAGATTGAATTTCAGCCAGCGATGAAAGTGAGGTGATCGCTGTCTCGTCACGAAAACCGCTCTTCGCGATAGAGCTGGATTGTGTGGCGGATGGTAGCGATCACAGCCATGCCGGTCATCCCGATAGTTGCGATGACGCCGCCGCCGTCAAATAGCAGAAACGCGCGGCCGAAAAGATGCGCGTACGGCCGGAAGAGCAGGACGATTGTTCCGCAGATCAGCAGAAGTCGAATTTCCGTTGGGCCGAAAGGCCCGTGCGACAGGCGGAATTCATGCAGCGTGTAGGCCGCGAGGTACGTCTCCACGGAAAGCACCAGGAATGCCACCAGCATCGCCACGGCAATCTGCCAGCTCATGTAATTCGACACGACGAGGCCCGCGATCAGAGCGGTTGCCCCAAACGTGTCCACCATGTGATCGACGTAGAAGCCGTATCGCGGCCGCAGTTTGTCGCGATGGCGGGCGAGCGTGCCGTCCAGGCTATCTCCCAACCAATTCAGAGCGATGAAAACGACCACCAACAGCAGCACGTATTTATCCCATCGAGCCAGTGCGTACGCTGCGCCCGCGCAAATCTGAGCGGCGAATCCCAGCGCTGTCAGATGATCGGGCGAGACGCCCTCCGGCGTGCGGCGTGCGAGCCAAAGCAACACTCTGCGCTCGGCGGATGCGGTGAGTGCCTCCTGCACGCGTCTGGCGTTGCGAAACTCCATTGTCGCGGGCTTTTGCAGATCTAGCGTGGTCGACATCGGATTTTCCTCCTGAGCTGAACACACATGCGTATTGAGCTGCGGTCGCAAAAGGATTACGGACGATGCCTCAGCGGCTGAACTTGCTGTTGGCTCGCGACGTCGCTAGAAAGCACGGCCTTGCGCGTGGCGCGCAGGGTGAACAGCAACGATTCGCGAGGGATTTCGCGGATGAATGGCTCGATCATCCAGCCCCAGCCGGTGGGAACGTTGCGGCTCAGAGAGATGGACTCGAACTCGACGAACGTGCCGTCGTCGGCCTGCTGACAGCGCCAGTACGCGTTCGTACGCCACAGGAATCCGTGGTCGGGGTCGTCGCCGCCTTTGTCACCGGATACTTCGACCATTTGCATGCTGCGCGAAACGCTGAATTGATGGTCGGGATCGAGGCGGCCGTACGTCACGTCGTAAAGGCCGTCGAGCATAACGGTGATGATCTTGTGTTCGCGCAGGCGCATGGAGATCCGAAAATCATCGCCATGGCGCTTCACCAGATGCGATGCTGCAACATCTGGGCTGTAATAGCGTGCCATCTGATCGTAGTTCTGCAGGACGGCAAAGACATCGGCGATGGTCGCTCGCGGAATGAAGACGATTCCAATCCAGTGGTGAATCAGCCCGCCGGGAACTTCCGCGGGAGAAATCCCGCCGCTGGTGATCACGATCTCACCGCGGCGCAGCCGCGCTTCAATGTCGGCTGCATTCGGGGCGGGGAAGGCCTGCAAGCCGAGAAAGCTGTCCTGTGCACGCTCCTCCTGGCGGATTTGTGATTCGGCATGCGCGACGTATTGGTTGAATGCGGCCAGCGCCTGCGGGGAGGGCCCAGCGGCCGCAGCGTTTTGCGCCATAGAACAGGTCAGCAACACAGCGATTCCCGCCAGGACTGCTCCGCCAGCGCGAGTTCGAGCGATCACAATTCCTCCTTGGGTTCGATCGTTTTGGCTCTGATCTTTTCGCTCTAAAGCGGCGGCATAATGGCGCAACGCGCCGCCGCCATCAATGCACGCGGTCTCCATCGCATCTCAATTTCATGTAGATCGCTTACTTGCAGAAAACGCCCAACTTAGCGCGCATCCTAGCGCTCAGGTCGGCGTGCCCGGAACCACGTTGAGAAAATTAGCGAGGCGGGTAAACTAATCGTCCAATCAATATGGATACGAACTCAGGCAGGCGTCTTTTCCGCTTCGGCGTATACGAAGCCGAGGTGCGCACGGGAGAACTGCGCAAGCAGGGTCGGAGGGTGCCGCTGCAGGGCCAGCCGTTGCAGGTACTGCTGATGCTGCTCGAACATCCCGGCGAACTGGTCCCCCGCGCGGAACTCCACCAGCGCCTTTGGCCCGATGGCACCTTCGTAGATTTCGATCACGGGCTAAACACGGCGATCAATAAGATCCGCGAGGCTCTCGGCGATTCCGCGTCGAGTCCCAGATTTGTCGAGACGCTAGCGCGCCGTGGATACCGGTTCATTGCGCCGGTAGAGGTCGTCACCGGTGATTCCGCCACGGCGCAGCCCGGCTCTAGAAGCGGAACTGAGGCCGCTTTGCACACGCCAGTTGTTGCGGAAGTGTCGCCAACTCCGCTGACTGCGCGGCAGGAGTCTGTACCTGTCGATCCGGCGACCCCGTTTAGATCGGTATCCGTGAAGGGCGGAGTGGATACGCCCAGCCGACCGCAACCAGATTCGTCGGCCACGGTGCAATCGAACGAGTCGGAATTAACAGAATCTGCGCCTCGCCGGGGGCGAACGCTTCTCGCTAGCCCGGACGAATTGCCGCGGGCTTCGCGACCCGTCGTGCGGACGCTGTTTTTGCTTTTGCAGGTGATGTACCTGGGATTTTACGCAGTGTCGCTGGCGCGGCTGCGAATTGTGGAAGGCGTGGTGGCCGGAATGACGACGCAAACGATTTGGGCCATCGTGTTGCTAATCGTCACGGCCGCGGTCGGCATCCCCACGCGCCTGTATCTGATTTCCGCCGCGGCGTTTGGCGCGCCCGGCCTGCGCGAACGATACCTGAAGATTTTTCCGGTGATTTTTCCGCTCGACGAGCTGTGGGCGCTCGCTCCGTTTCTGCTGACGCCGTGGATCGGATTCGGCGCGGCGCTGGGCTCCACGGCCGCGCTACTGTACGCGCCCTTCGCGCAGCGTTCGTTAATTTTAATGGGTGCAGGCGCAGCGGCGCGACCGAAGCAACCGGTCGGCTCCTGAATCAGGAAAGAATACGCGCGCTCACTCTTCCAACAACGCTTTTCCTGAGGCGGGCGGGATCGCCTCTGCCTCAGCGCGCGAGTCCCGGTGATCGACAATAAATTTCGGGAGGAAAAACACAAATGGCACCGCGATGAGCGAAATGAGGGCGTTTGCGGTGGCCATCGTGCTCAGGTGCAGGTGGTAAACGTCCATCAGCTTCGACCCGACCCAGTCGCTTCCAAATAGCGAAAGATTACGGACGCTCATCATCAGCGAGAAACCGAGAGCCTCGCTTCCGGCCGGGGTCGCACGTATTGCCAGGTCCATTAAGGCCATATCCGCAGCCGTCCAGCCTAGGCCATAAAAGCTGTCGATAAACCAAGCACGATGGAAGGTCGTGTAAAAGGAGTATCCAAACTGCGAAGCCGCACCTACGATTATGCACGCCACGAGCAGCCATCTCAGATTGAAGCGGCGGCACAGGTAGGTTCCGTAGAGAGTTGCAGTGACCACGCCAAATATGCCCTGAAGCATCATCAAGATTCCCTGGCCCTCGGTGTTCAGGTGCATGACGTTCTGCTGCTGATAGAATTCCGCTGTAAAAATTCCGGGGGCGCAATAGAAAAGAGCGCTGAAACCCGCCGCAGCCCACATGGTCTTCGCATTGGCCACTTTTTTGAGCTGTTCGCCAGCGTCATGCAGAAGTTTTTTCGAGTCGACCTTTTTGCGCTGCTCGTGAAGAAATATAATGGTAGTCGGCACGACCAGAAACATCACCGCGCCGCCCACTGCAGCCGTCCAACCGAACGCGATTGCGCCCAGAAGCCCGCTCACCGGCCCTGCCACGATATAGCTAAACTGCGTGACGAACTGAAAGACGCTGGCAAGCCGTCCGCTGGCGCCGGAGGCTTGTCCCGTCTCTACCATTAAGCCGCCGACGGCGGTGCTGGTGACGACCATGAAACAGTTAATAGCAACGCAAACCGTGAGAAGGCTGCCGTAGCGATGCGGCGTGAAAAAAAGCATGACGAAACAGGCCACCGTCAGCACTGCCCCGATCAGGATGTAGCTCTTACGCCGGGTTCCGAGAAGTGGAAACGCGTCGGTGATAATTCCGAAAAACGGTTTGAAATACCACGCGAACTGCATCCAGAAGAAAAATGCCGCCGTGGACGAGCGATCCTGGTGCAGCGCATTTTTCAGCAGGTTTTTCAGCGGGATCAGGCCGAGAAGCTGAAATTGCGGGAGCGTAACGCCCAAGATGCCAACGAACACGACAATAACAGCGTAGAGAAACGTTCTATTGTGGCGCGTTCCCTTGGGGGCTGGGTTTTGCCCGATGCGAGGCTGCGTGGTTTCTGTGGCCAATGGTTTTTGCGAGCGCCCGTGTTTTGGCTGGCGCGTTACAGCCAGCTCAGCTGCGAAAGTCGCTTGCGCCGGCAGGCATCATACTGAAACCGCCATGCGTTAGCTACGGTTGAGAATTCTTCCGTGCAAAATTGCACGTGGAAGAAGTGAAAGCGTCTGTGCGATTTCCGCGAAGCGCCGGCCGCCGCGTCAAAATCGAGCAGGGCATCCTGCGCGGCGCTCCTTGGAGACACCCGCGCCTGGGCATTACGCGTCGCCGTACGGCCTATCACTACAGACCGCACCTTTTCGCGAGACCAGGCACCACCTCGGAGGAAAACGACGGCACCGGGCTGTACTTCCTGAGGAACCGCTACTACTCGCCGACCCTTCAGCGGTTCATCAGCGAAGATCCTGACCTAATGGAATGGACCCACCCCGATTCTTGCGGCAAGCGATAAGCTTCGTCGCAGTCCAGGGAGGGACTCCCATGAAAGTTGCAACTGTCGGTCTTGACCTCGCGAAGCAGATCTTCCAAGTTCATGGTGCGGATGCTGAAGGCCGTCCACTTCTACGAAGGCGGTTACACCGGAGCCAGGTGGCTCGTTTCTTCGCTAATCTGCCACCCTGTGTGGTCGGGATGGAAGCCTGCTGCGGCGCACACTATTGGAGTCGTGTGATCGGGCGGTTTGGCCACACTGTGAGGCTGATCGCTCCGCAGTTTGTAAAGCCCTATGTGAAATCCAACAAGAACGACGCCAACGATGCGGAGGCCATCTGCGAAGCCGTGAGCCGCCCGCAGATGCGCTTCGTGCCCGCGAAGTCGGTCGAGCAGCAAGACATTCAGTCACTGCACCGCGTGCGGAGTCGCTTGGTAAGCTCGCGGACGCAGCTAGGCAATCAGATCCGCGGCCTGCTGAGCGAATACGGAATCGTGCTGGCTCGACATGTCAGCCAACTGCGACGCGGCTTGCCGCTCATCCTCGAGGATGCGACCAACGAGCTGACCGCTTTTAGCCGACGTCTATTTGCTTCGCTCTACGACGAGCTGTTGTCCCTGGAGGAAAAGATCAAGACCATCGACGAGCAAATCTGGGCCGTCTATCAAGCCAGCGAGCCTTGCCGCCGAATCGCGGCGGTGGAAGGCATTGGTCCGCTGATAGCAACAGCTCTGGTTGCGGCCATGAGCGACGGAAGGACTTTTAGGAACGGCCGGCAGTTCGCCGCCTGGCTGGGCCTCGTACCTCGACAGCATTCGAGCGGCGGGAAAGCGCGACTGCTCGGCATCAGCAAGCGTGGCGATCCTTATCTGCGAACTCTTTTGATCCACGGCGCGCGCTCCGTGGTATACCACGCCGGCCGAAAAACCGATCGGCGCAGTCTCTGGATCGCTGACAAGCAGCGCCGTTTGGGTACGTCGAAAGCCTGCGTGGCTGTTGCAAACAAGAACGCTCGAATCGTGTGGTCGCTGATTGCGCGCGGAGAGGTCTACCGGCGCGCGGCATAGCGGAAAAGATTCCTGTAGAGATGCTGGAGCCGCTGAAGATGGCGCAAATGGCTGAGACCAGCTTCTTCAAAACCTGAGGGGGGCAGGGCCG